>NZ_FSQZ01000003.1 GCF_900129645.1 Acetomicrobium flavidum | reverse complement strand
ACCACGCCGTCTTTAGACGGCTTGCTTGCCATGGCACCTATCCCTGCAGACAGAGAGGTCATCCGCGAAATTTACGCCGAATCGATGTACCCTCTCTGCTGCAGATAAACTGATTTAGTCCAGAGGCTTCAGGGCTGCCCTCTGCGCACCCTGCGCATTGGCGGCCCTGAAGTAGGACAGTACCTCTTCGAGCTTTCTGGCCCCCTCGTCCAACCCTACCGCATCTCGGGCAATTGTCTCAGCAGTCTTGCCGATCTCTTCGAGAGCTGTCTGCATGTCTTCCACCAACTCGGCCATCCTGGTCGCGTCCTTGGCTATCTGGTTTGTCGCGGAAGCCATCTCCTGCGTGGAGGCGGACTGTTCCTCTGCTATGGAAGCCAGAGACTGGATGGATTCGCTGATCTTAGCAACCTGTGTCGTGGCATTTTGTAAGGTCTTTTGCGTTTCCTCCACTGCATTTATGACCTTCATGGTGGTGTCCACTGTTTCTTTTATGGTAGACGCAGTAGCGGAGGCGTTGACGTCCAAGTCTGACATTAGCCCCTGGATTTCCTGGGCTGCCTTCGAAGACTGCTCCGCCAATTTTCGCACCTCCTCGGCGACAACCGCAAAGCCCCTGCCGTGTTCTCCTGCACGTGCAGCCTCTATGGCAGCATTTAAGGCAAGCAGGTTGGTCTGGTCGGCAATGCCCGTTATGACTTTGACGAAGTCGGTGATGGAATGCAAGGAAGAGACGAGATGGTCCGTCTTTGTAACGCTATCGCTTGACATGTCCCTTACCACTTCAAGCTGCTTGGTGCAGCCGGTCATCTGTTCGTTTGCTAACTTTACTGCATCGATGGCATTTCTTGCAGCTTCAGACGCTTCAACCGCGCTTTTTGCTGCAGATTGGGCACCGCTTGCCACTTCCTCTATGCCTGCGCTTGTTTCTTCAATCGCGGCAGAGTTGTTCTCGGCCAGAGAATAGATCTCCTGCATGGAACTATTGATGCTTTCAAGTGACGCCGTGATCTCCTGCGTCGCGGAGGCCATATTAGCGGAGGCATCCTTGTTTTTGACGCTTATATTGAAAGCCTCGGCGATGACCTGCCTGAGTTTATCTATGGCATCTCTGCATGCTGAAGCTATCCGCCCGATCTCGTCTTGAGATTTGACCTCAAAGCTCACGTCTAAGTTGCCCTGACCAAACTTTTCCACAGAGCTTGTGATGGCGACAAGAGGCTTGGTCATCCTGGAGGCCACGTAAAAGATCATTAAGCTTACGACTACAAGTGCGATGATTATGGTTACCACTACGGGGATCACGCTCTTTGAAACCATGCCGTTTACCACGCTTGCAGGTATCACGACCATGGCGCTCCAGCCCTGGGCATACTTCAGGGGAGCGTAGAACACCTTAAGCTTGTTGCCGTTTGGGTCATAAACGTCTGCAACGCCTTCCTTGCCGGAAAGCACCTCCGAGCCAACGGCAGACAGCCCTTTAAAGCCCTGCGAATCTGCCTCGGACAGTTTTAGCTTCATGATGTAGTTGATATTTGGGTGGCTGACTACGGTTCCGGTGTTATCTACCAAGACAACATAGCCCTGACCCAGGGGTTTAAAGGAGTTGACTAGCTCTGCAAACCTTTCCAAAGAGACATTGAAGCCCACCAATCCGATACGTTGTCCGTCCGCAATAACGGGAAAGGCGATAACGAACGCGGGCTTTTGTGTGCCTAACGAAATTACCGCCTCGCTAATTGCGTAAGGAGCACCCTGTTCAAATATGGCCTTGTAATAGTCCCTATTTGAAATATCTACGGTCTTATTCGTGGTGGTCTCAGTCCTGCCGTCCGGCCAAGACAGAAAACCACCCTCAAAAGCAGGCTCTGAATCGGACAGATCCTGCAAGGCGCCTTTAGCTTCTTGCCAATCCATGGATCTTACTCGAATTGTCTTTGCTATAGATTCTATCCTGTTCATTAACGCGTGAATGTTTTCGTCAAGCTGCCCTGCCACAGCCTTGCTAATCTGGCCTGTAAGGTCTAGGGTTACACCCCTTACATTTTTAGAAACTTCAAGGTATGAAATTATCCCGAT
>NZ_FSQZ01000002.1 GCF_900129645.1 Acetomicrobium flavidum | reverse complement strand
CATGGCAAGGTCGGTAAGGCGATCGATGTCGCTTTCCTTAAACCCTTCGTCAGCAAGCTTTTGCGTAACGCCCATGGCATAAAGCCACCTTTCGACCCCGCGGGCTGCCCTTTCGGCTTCCGCGGGGATTCCTTTTAGACCGTCGACGATGGGTGCCAAAAGTTCAGCTAAGACCTCGGCACAGGCCGGATAGATCTTCTTTACTACGGCCGGCAGCAATATCGCAAGACCAAGCCCGTGGGCAAGCTCAGGCTTTACTCCCGAAAGCGGGTGCTCCAAGGCATGAGTAAAATGAAGCAGGCCGTTATCGAAGCTAATGCCGGCTATGATGGACGCGTAAAGCAGGTAGTAGCGTGCAGTTAGGTCTGCAGGATGAGCCAGAGCCTGAGGCAAGTAGGTTGCCACAAGCCTTACGGTCTCCTTCGCCATCATTATAGAGTAGGGACTTGCTGTCTTGGTAGTAGCTGCCTCTATGACATGGTTTATGGCGTCGATCGATACATAGCGCGTCTGATCTGCCGACAGGCCCGTCATTAAAGCGGGATCATCGATGGCGTACATAGGATAAATGCAGTCGTAAGCGATTGCCGGTTTGTAGTTGAGCTCGGGGATACTTACGACAGCAAAGCGGTCCACCTCGGTGCCTGTGCCATGCGTTAAGTTAATGGCTACGATGGGCGCAGCCTTGGTCGGGTTGAACTTAAACTGATAAAGCGAGCGGGCATCTTGATCCTTGTGGACCATGAGTATTGCCACACTCTTGCCGGCATCGATGGGGCTTCCACCTCCTATGGCTACGACTGCTTGAGCCCCAAAATCGCGGGCCATTTTAGCAGCTTCGTCTACGGAGTCTGCCGTGGGGTTTGACGTGACTTTATCGTAAATTACATGAGAAATTCCGTGCTTTTTAAATGCCTCTGCCACGTAATCCCAAGCGCCCGATTTCTTATAGGACCCGCGCCCTGTAACGCAGATGACCTTTTTAACGCCCTGCTCCGACAGGTCTTTCATTATCTCGTCAATTTTTTTGACGGCCCCGACTCCAAAGTAATCCAATACGCGTGAACGAATTTCCCTAACTTCATTGATTGCAATTTTATGCTCCCACATTAGCACAACACCCCTTTCGTGATAGTTATCTTTATCGCTTACTGTAAGAGAGCAACAAAAATTTTACTTCCGACCGGCAAAATTTGTCAACGAAAGGTTGGCCCTGCTCTTTTTAAGGCATCATAATTACTTATAAGTCTTTAGGGAAGTTAAAGAAGGGCGCGCCTGAACATCGGACACGCCCTTAAAGTTGTTAAAGTTGTTAAGAGGAAAGAATTTACACCGACTATGATTTCTCCTTTGTCGGGTTCCAAGTTGGTATGAGGAATATTATTGCCAACACGCAGGAAGCGAGGATGAGAAGGAAGGCACCGTTCCAGCTAAATTTGTCTGCGATGATCCCAACTATAAAGCTTGCTGCGACACTGCCGCCTACGTATCCGAATAGCCCTGTCAATCCTGCCGCGGTCCCGGCTGCCTTTTTAGGAACATAATCAAGCGCCGCCACGCCTATGAGCATTACCGGCCCATAAATCAAGGCCCCTGCAGATGCTATGGCGATGTTGATGGCCGACATGTTCTCGCTCTTCCAGTAAAGGAAAACGGCTGCCATTACGCCTATCATGCATATGATAGCCATAGGAGCCCTTCTGCCATGAAAAACTTTGTCACTTAACCAACCGACTATGATGGTGCCAGGTATTGCTGCCCATTCGTAAAGAGCAAAAGTAACGCCAGCCTCGTTTATGTTAAAGCCCTTGGCTTCTTTCAAATAGACGGGGATCCAATCCAGTAGTCCGTACCGCACAAGATAAATGAATATATTTGCTATAGCAATGTACCATTATATTTGTTGTTAAGGACGTAATTAAAAAGTATTTCCCTGCCACTTAGTTCACGCTCCATGTCTTTGGGATCAATTTGGATCTCAGGATAATCGTTTCGGTATTCCTCTATTGGTGGCAATCCGACAGATTGGGGCGTATCGCGCAAGAAGATCAAAACAAATATTGCAATCGCAATTGAGATTAACGCCGGGAAATAAAACATCCCTCGCCAGGTGGCAAAAAGGGCATATCCAGCAAGAGTAATTGTTGGCACTAGCGCTGCGCCGACATTATGAGCCACATTCCATATTGCCATCCATGTTCCCCGTTCTTTTGGAGAAAACCAATGGGCAAGGGTTCGGCCACAGGGTGGCCATCCCATGCCTTGAAACCATCCGTTCAAGAGCATCAAGACGAATAACAGAGGAACAGACGAGGCGAAACCGAGCATTATATTAGCTATCGCCGCCAATATCAATCCTAAGGGTAGAAAATATCTCGGGTTGCATCTATCGGAAACATTTCCCATGATGAATTTGCTTATTCCATAAGCCAAACCCAGCGCTGATCCGACAAAGCCTATTTGAGCTTTTGAATACCCGTATGTCTCGATCAAATAAGGAGCGGCCATGTTAAAGTTCTTTCTGATGAAATAATAAGCTGCATATCCAATAAAAATACTGACAAAGACCTGAAAACGATATTTCTTGTAGCTGCTTGGAATTTTATCGTCAGGCATGCGTTCTATCGGAGCAGCCGGCTTAAGAAAATCAAACATACTACCACCTTCCTTAAGAATATTTTTCATGCCTTTAATAGCACAAGAGCCGCCATAGAAACCAATACATAAGATTGGTATTCTTCTGCGGCTCTTTATCTCTTAAAAGAATACTAAATATTATTAAAAATTATTAAATATTAATTAGTGGTTAATTAAAAATAAAACATTTCATATTTGTATAATATCCATATACACCAAAAGCAAATGCTACACTATTATTGATAATAGAAAAAATATCATCGAAATGTCAAGTAGATTAAATTTTAAAAAAAATAAGACACGAGGGTAAATGAAATGTCTAAAGACCAGCACTGTTATTTGCGCTGCCGATCTGGCTAGGGTAAGTTATTGTGCCGTGATGGCCCTACAGAATATTGGGTATGGGAATTTCAACACCTCAGGATTGCTCCTCGACCTTTGGAGGTATGTACGAGCACTACCAAGACGAGATCAAATGACTTTATAGCTCCACGCCGTGGCTGCGCCTGAAATCGTCTATGAGCTTACGTGCTATGCTGACTCCTGGCGGAAGATCGGGCATTGCGTCGGCAGAAAACCAACCCGCATCCAGGATCTCGCGGCCGTCCGGCTTCAGTTCACCCGAGGCCCACTTAGCGGTAAAACCAACCATGATAGAGTGAGGAAACGGCCAGGGCTGGCTTCCGAAATATTTGATGTCCTTTACCTCGATGGAGACTTCTTCCTTTACTTCCCTCCTGACGGCGTCCTCAAAGCTCTCGCCCGGTTCCACGAAACCGGCGATGATGCTGTATCGTGTTGGCGGGAAGTTGGCATTCCTTGCAAGAAGCAGCTTGCCATCTTTTTCGATTGCGACGATCACGGCAGGCGTCACGGGAGGATAAAAGACAGCCCCACAGGAAGGACAAATTTTCCCGTTATCAATTGATGAAGGTCTTAGCTTATCGCCACAGGACATGCAAAAGATGTATCTTTCGCTCCAATTCATCAACTGATACGCCCTTGCTACCCTATAAAATACTTGCTCGCCAAGCAATGAGCCGACTTCGCGCAATCCAACCGTAATCATGCCGCTGGGAAGGTCGATATCAGGTGGTATCTCGGCCCAAAATTCGTTGCTCTTTTCATCGGCCATGCGATCTCCGATGAAGAAGGCGCCCTTCTTTAAAAATTTATCGGATATGACCTCAATGTCCGGTGCTGTTGGCAGCCTTGCCTCCGATGAATGGCACACCAGCAATTCGTTTCCTTTAAATACGTACCAAATTTGTTGCATTTTATTTCTCCCTGCCTTTTTGAGA
>NZ_FSQZ01000001.1:1750000-2015682 GCF_900129645.1 Acetomicrobium flavidum | reverse complement strand
AGCTGCCCTGCCACAGCCTTGCTAATCTGGCCTGTAAGGTCTAGGGTTACACCCCTTACATTTTTAGAAACTTCAAGGTATGAAATTATCCCGATAGCCACAAATGATGCTATTACAACAGAAAGCACGTAAACCAAGATCTTGGTGCGTATTGATTTCATGAAATCCCCTCCATGCTTGATTTGATGTATAACCTAATGTCGCTTCTTTGCTACTCTATTATCAAAAAGATTAATATAATATAGCAATATCATCTTATCAATTTATCAATATAATATACCATATCACAATAATAAAGAGATGATTATACGGTGCGATCATAGTCAATATGCTTTATTGTTCTATGATCCATAATCTCTATGAGGGGAGTATTGTACAATGCAATACTATGCATGATATATTTACTACTATATGTGATAGTTAATGTAAATTTTCATATATTTTATCTTTTTTATCTTAAGGCTGTAAAGCCCCATCCCAGTTGACTATATATGTCGTAGATCCGAAGTCAATATATATTTCTGACTAAAAATAAAATTCGTGCTTTGATATTGCCCTGCCAGGCTTATATTTTATCTTGTCATCTGAAACCTTGGGATCGTAGTATCCCCTCTCCGTCAAGTGTATTCTATATAATTCACCTTCATTTTGGGCATAATTGCAAAACAAATAAGTTACATTAAACTTTCTAAACTTTCTAGAACCTTATCATGAACTCTGAGATCTCTGTCGCTGTGAAGTACAAATCGAATTTTCTTTACGTGTTTGAGCGTGGGGATGACTTCCTTGATCGTCTTTAAGGCCACCTTGGCAGCTTCCTCCACGGGATATCCGAAGATGCCCGTGGATATGGCAGGAAAGGCTATGGAGTCTATTTTGTGTTCATCGGCAAGCTTGAGTGCATTTCTATAGCAATCTGCCAGCAGTTTATCCTCGGGTTTATCTATGCCCCACCGCGGGCCCAGACAGTGGATGACGTATCTATTCGGCAAGTTGTGACCTCCCGTGATGACCGCCTGACCCGGTTTTATGGGTGCAAGAGGGCGACATTCCTCCTCAAGGCCTGGGCCGGCAGCCCGATGTATCGCTCCCGCCACTCCCCCGCCGGGCTTAAGCCATGCATTGGCGGCGTTGACGACGGCGGTCATGTCATGTTGACTTGCTATGTCTCCCTTTACGCATTCGATCGTCACGCCCGATATGGTCCTTTCCATGGCCATAACCCTCCTTTGCAATGTGCATTCGACAGCTACCAAGATCAATTATAAAGTTAGCCGGCTTGAAGGACAACCTCCAAGCCGGCAACGGGCGAAACGCTACCTTCTTAATACGATCTTAAATCCTCCCTCGGGCAATTCCTCGTAATTGACCTTCCAACCTTGGTTTTTGGCGAACCTGCTCACGTTCATGACCGATGTCATCGTGTCAACCAATACGTGAATTTCGCCGCTGCTTGTCTTTTCTATGGCCTTTTTCGTCTCGATGACCGGCTGCGGGCAGGAAAGCCCTCTGGCATCGACCTCTACCGTTTCAGCCATTTCATTCACCTCTTCTGCGTTTTAAATTTTCTCTTTCATCAAAAAGCCCACAAAAAGGCAGAACACGATGCCGACGATGGTCGCTGCCGGTCCGTACATGCCGGGGCCTGCTGGCGAGCTGGCCAGGCTGAAGTTATGCGCCGTAGCAGCACCGAAAAGCATTCCAAGGATAAATGTAGCCGCATCGCCGTCTCCTTCTCCGCTCATTATGAACTGCCTCCCGGGACAGCCCCCCGCAAGGGTAAAGGCGAGGCCCGAAAGCACCATTCCCATGGCATTCCACAGGGTGTTCGTGTGGGCTATGGGCTGTCCTTCAAAGCCGAGCTTGAACTGGCCGAGAAGCACGTTGGTGATGAAAGCAGCGACGATGAAGGCTATAATCCCGTTAAAGAGGTGAAAATCCTTGAACATTATGAGGTCACGCAGAGCCCCTACCGTACAAAATCTGCTCCGCTGGGCCAAAAACCCGACAAGAAGGCCTACGAGAAGCGAGAGAGCAACAGGTGCTGCCATGGAACCGGGGCCTTCCTTGGAAAAAAAGACGGCGGACGTCCCTTCCGGGCCAAAGCTTGGCCGAAGCAGCACGAAGACGAGGAGCGTCACGGCAACGACAGGCATTATGTAGCCTAACGCCTTTTTAGCCGGGTAATTACGCCCTAGGCTGAAGCCGTGCCACAGAAACGCTATGCCAATAACGATCCCTATGGCAAGCCCCACGATGCCCGGTATGGCATTTAAATCTCCCGCGCTCAGGCGAATGTATGCCCTCCATGGGCATCCCAAAAACACCAACGCCCCGATCATGGCAAAAAATCCCAGGAAGAAGCGAACGATCGGCGAAGACCCCGTCCGAGGCTTGTACTCCCCGTATATCAAGGAAGAAATGAAGGAACCCAATATGAACCCGGCAAGTTCGGGTCGTATGTACTGCACCGTTGCTGCCCGATGAAGTCCTAAGGCCCCTGCGATGTCACGGGTAAAGCAGGCTACGCAGATTCCCATGTTGCCGGGATTGCCCCAAAAGGTCAAAAGCGGCGCAAGTATACCCACTGCAACGCCCGTCAGGATCGGACCGCTACGCGACGTAAGCGCGCGACTTAAAGCTTTAAACACATCAATCCCACCTTTCTTGAAGTTAAAAGTAATTGTCTTGTCAGCATCGATGCATCCGCTTGGGCGCAGCGTTTAAGTGCTTCGTCGCTTCGGGAAAAGGGGGATTTTTTACGCTGAATTTTAGGCACGGGCAGTTACGAGAGGCAAGGAATTCCCGCCCAGTGCGCTATTTGGCAGCCCGAAGGACGAACGCAAGGATCAAAGGGCTTTCGGATGCACGAATGCGGGACCCGCATCCTCAGCGGGCCTCATTGGCGACCAAACGCAGCCATCATGGGCGAGACCTCCCTTCTTGCACGAATTATCAAGTGGATGATAGCACGAAATCAGGGGATTTCGTCAATTGCAGGTATTATCAGAAATTGTCTGAAAAACCTTTGAAATCTAAAAACAAGCAATCTTTACAAGAAACTTTAATATCCATTCCCTACGTTGCAGCACAACTTTGCTGCGATCATTTCCATGCATTGCAGGAAGCTCTAAAAGTATTTTGTGCCATAAAATTCTATGTGTGCCCTTTTATATTTTGCAAGCGCAACAAAAGCTTCAGTGATATTGCATGAACAGCGCTTTTTAATGACATCAACCTGCTGTTTTCCTTTCGAGGGCTTCCCCTGCAGCTTCGCGATCCATAATTATCGTGGCATCAGGATGAAGGTACAAAAAGGAGGCAGGCAGTTTCGTAGTGACATGCCTATCTTTTAAAAGGCTTGCCATTATGGTGGCCTTCTTTCTTCCGTTTGCAAGAAGAAGAATCTTTTTTGCCTTCATTATCGCCCCAAGCCCCATGGTTATGGCCTTTTTCGGCATATCCAGGGGATCATCGAAAAAGCTGCCATTGTCGCGAATCGTTTCTTCGGCAAGCGTTACGACATGAGTGTCGACCTTTAGCCTGTCGGCAGGTTCGTTGAAGCCTATGTGTCCGTTTCTGCCTATGCCCAAGATTTGCATGTCTATGGGGCCAAATTCCTCTATCTTTCTGTCGTATTCCCTGCAAAATTCTTCTATATCTTCTGCCTTTCCGTCGGGTATGTAAATGTTTTTGGGCTTTACGTTTACGTGGTTAAAAAAATTCTGGTACATGTAATAGCGGTAGCTGTGCTTGTTGTCGGGTGATATCCCGCAAAACTCGTCCAAATTAAAGGTTGTAACCTGAGAGAAATCCAGACCTTCCTCTGTGTGCATCCTTATTAGCTCTTTATACATCCCAAGGGGTGTGCCTCCGGTAGCCAGGCCCAGAACCAGATTCGGTTTTTTCCTTATCGCCTCAGCCACGATTGCAGCTGCATCCGAGCTCATATTCTCATAATCGTTTTTAACTAACTTTTTCACGAACATTGCCTCCCCGGCTGTCATGCATATTATTTAAAGAAAAATTCGCATCAGGCAAATGCCGACCCTTGCCGGAATTAAACGTGCACAGCCGAATATACTGCTGTCTACCCGGTGTGACGATAATTCTATCCATGGCCTTTTGTGTATTCGATACAGTTTTTGCTCAAACATATTATAACAACTGTTTACAGATAGGCAAACCCAACTTTGCATTTACAAAACAGCTGCTTTGTTTATCTGATTTAAAATCAAAAGAAGTGGTGCCTTAATTTTGGAGATGCCATAGGAAGGGCAAAAAATAATAGATTGTTAAATAATTTTTATAGAGTACAAAATCAACATAATGCAAAAACAAGAAAGGAGAGATTTAAAATGTTAAGGAGTTCAAGTTTCCATCCCTTATAGGAAGACTAAAAACGTTTAAAGAAGGAATGGATGTTCCACGTTTGAATACTTGTTTCCATCCCTTATAGGAAGACTAAAAACAGGTTTACCTAACTTTTTATAGAGGGCTTGACAAAGTTTCCATCCCTTATAGGAAGACTAAAAACAAATGAGAAAGTTGGGCATGGCAGGGCCATTAGACAGTTTCCATCCCTTATAGGAAGACTAAAAACAATTTGACGGAAAAGCTCTTAAAAAATCCCGACCTTGGTTTCCATCCCTTATAGGAAGACTAAAAACAAGTAGGTGTTTGAATGAGCTGGATCAGAAATCTTCGTTTCCATCCCTTATAGGAAGACTAAAAACGTCCCGTGTGCGGGCAGCGGGTATTCTTGGAAGATATGTTTCCATCCCTTATAGGAAGACTAAAAACATGAAGATATACATGAACTTAACATGGCGGATTTTGTTTCCATCCCTTATAGGAAGACTAAAAACAAGGTAGATATTTTCATGATTACAGAGCCGAACGAATTGTTTCCATCCCTTATAGGAAGACTAAAAACAGACTCTTCCACTTCATCTTCATCAGCCCAACCAGGAGTTTCCATCCCTTATAGGAAGACTAAAAACCTTTCACGGTCGGTGTGGATTTGTGCACCGTTATACTGTTTCCATCCCTTATAGGAAGACTAAAAACCCAAGGTAGGTTCTGATGAACAATTTACTACAATCAGGTTTCCATCCCTTATAGGAAGACTAAAAACCCATGTAGATGTTCAATTACAGATGATTAGTGCTGGTTTCCATCCCTTATAGGAAGACTAAAAACTAAGATTGAAGTTAGGAAGGGTGTAAAAGGTGAAGAGTTTCCATCCCTTATAGGAAGACTAAAAACTAGGACGATTTCCGCTTCGTCATCGCTTATATTCTGTTTCCATCCCTTATAGGAAGACTAAAAACAAGCCACGGAGTGCATGAATAAGTCTCTTGAGATCCTGTTTCCATCCCTTATAGGAAGACTAAAAACGCTGGGTGAGCATGGACGGCAACAGGATAACCTACATGTTTCCATCCCTTATAGGAAGACTAAAAACCGCCCTACTCTTCCGCCGGCTGGATATCTATCACCCTGTTTCCATCCCTTATAGGAAGACTAAAAACTATAAGCGGATCACGTCCTGCCCCGCTTCCTCGTCAGTTTCCATCCCTTATAGGAAGACTAAAAACACATCGGACATATTAATTACATTGCCTTCACCGGAAGAGTTTCCATCCCTTATAGGAAGACTAAAAACCGAGCCTTGCGGGAGTCCTGACGGCTTCGCTGCCCAGTTTCCATCCCTTATAGGAAGACTAAAAACAGAGACGGGCAGGCGCAGGATAATCATCTCCCTGTCGTTTCCATCCCTTATAGGAAGACTAAAAACGCGCATCACGGACGGCTGCCTTGTCAAGCCTGTACTGCGTTTCCATCCCTTATAGGAAGACTAAAAACGGGTTAAAAGAGAAGACGAGCTTGAGTTTATTGAATATGGTTTCCATCCCTTATAGGAAGACTAAAAACGAGAAAGAAAAGACATTGTGAAAGAAGGCGCAGAACTGTTTCCATCCCTTATAGGAAGACTAAAAACTGACGTGTCGGAATGCTACGAAAAGGTCCGATATCGGTTTCCATCCCTTATAGGAAGACTAAAAACTGATGCGGTGGCCGGCACTGCCTACGCAGGCCCGATGGTTTCCATCCCTTATAGGAAGACTAAAAACGCGCTGTGCCGCTTCACGCCGAGCGCATGGCGACGGGTTTCCATCCCTTATAGGAAGACTAAAAACCAAGGAAAATTACGACGTCAACTAACTCTCCAGCTAGTTTCCATCCCTTATAGGAAGACTAAAAACTGAAGACGGGATGAATGGTATTGTATATGCCGACGAGTTTCCATCCCTTATAGGAAGACTAAAAACTAAATAGTTCTTGCTTTTCCGTTATTGCTGAAATACGTTTCCATCCCTTATAGGAAGACTAAAAACTAAAAGCATAAAGGGAGGGCATAAAGATGGCGACAGGTTTCCATCCCTTATAGGAAGACTAAAAACCAAGGAAAATTACGACGTCAACTAACTCTCCAGCTAGTTTCCATCCCTTATAGGAAGACTAAAAACTGAAGACGGGATGAATGGTATTGTATATGCCGACGAGTTTCCATCCCTTATAGGAAGACTAAAAACTAAATAGTTCTTGCTTTTCCGTTATTGCTGAAATACGTTTTCATCCCTTATAGGAAGACTAAAAACTAAAAGCATAAAGGGAGGGCATAAAGATGGCGACAGGTTTCCATCCCTTATAGGAAGACTAAAAACCCTGGGGCCTGCCCTGCTTTCTTTACACGCCCGCTGGTTTCCATCCCTTATAGGAAGACTAAAAACTTGCAGGAGGCAAAACATATCCCAAATATTACATGGGTTTCCATCCCTTATAGGAAGACTAAAAACTCTTCGTGAGAAATATCCCGCCCCTCGGGTTTATGCCGGTTTCCATCCCTTATAGGAAGACTAAAAACATGACATTATTAACGCATCGAGAGAGGCTCAACTTTGTTTCCATCCCTTATAGGAAGACTAAAAACGCAGTTACACTTTCCGTTCCTACCTGTTTTTTCTTGTTTCCATCCCTTATAGGAAGACTAAAAACCGGGGACTGTATTCGGCATCACAGGATGGTCGAGATCAGTTTCCATCCCTTATAGGAAGACTAAAAACATGGTCGAGATCATAGGCTATCTTCGTGATGCCGAGTTTCCATCCCTTATAGGAAGACTAAAAACATTCATTCGGTGCCGACCTGTCGGAGCTTGAAAGGGGTTTCCATCCCTTATAGGAAGACTAAAAACATGGCTTGCGGAACTGGAAAAAATAGGGGCCATCAGGTTTCCATCCCTTATAGGAAGACTAAAAACTAGAAGTGGTGTATCCTGTTGAAGAGACATTAAGATGTTTCCATCCCTTATAGGAAGACTAAAAACTGCTCACCTCCCTCGGCTCTTCGTTTTCGCCATTCGTGTTTCCATCCCTTATAGGAAGACTAAAAACGAGGGATACCAATATGAGCGCTATAAATTGCGGAGTGTTTCCATCCCTTATAGGAAGACTAAAAACTCAGAGAAAAACTGCCGAGTTTTTCAGAAATGCAAGTTTCCATCCCTTATAGGAAGACTAAAAACCCAGACGACTTACCTTCACTTAGGGCCGCAAGGGAGAGTTTCCATCCCTTATAGGAAGACTAAAAACTTGAAATCGAAGGCGGAGCTTGGAGGTACGGGCGGCAGTTTCCATCCCTTATAGGAAGACTAAAAACACTATTGACGGGTCAAGAACGTTGATAATCCTTATGTGTTTCCATCCCTTATAGGAAGACTAAAAACCAAAAGAGCATCAACCGTTGCATGAAAACGAATGCAGGTTTCCATCCCTTATAGGAAGACTAAAAACTTTCGCTCATCTAAACTGCCCCCCTCTATCAGTTCATTGTTTCCATCCCTTATAGGAAGACTAAAAACCTGGATTCGACGCCGATGGCAGGCACAAGGACGGATGGTGTTTCCATCCCTTATAGGAAGACTAAAAACTCGTTTGATATGTGATTGCTGATGCAAGTATAAAACATGCCGATGTAATAGTCAAATCACTTTTGTACTATAAAGACATTCGATGGTTGACGAATTTATGGCTGGTTTTAGCTTGTGTCGATCCCCAGGGATTTATGCACTACCGGGGATCGACACAGTTTGTCATTGGGACTTGGCCATAATTATGCTTTTGGTACATTGCGCAACCAGATCTACTTTGAAAATTTTATTATGCAACTTCGATAACTTGCATATTGACCCTCCGTTGGCTTGTATAATATACTATGTCTAACGAAGTAATCTTAGTATACTTTAAATATCAGCTCAAATATATCTATTTACATTAGCATGAAATGTAATAAGGAGGCGATGTGTTGATTGGCTAAAATTCTGACATTTCTTGGAACCGGTAGTTACAACACAAGCAAAATCAGCATTAAGTATAACGTTTTCGAAAAAGGTGCTAAGGGAAGTTTTGAAATGGGGTATCCCATTTTCCCCATTGCTCTTGCCGAATGCTTTCGCAGGATAAAATCGCAGGAAAACCTAAAAATTATATTTTTTCTTACCGAAGAATCGGAAAATAGCCCTAACTGGAAAACAGCACAATCATATTTAGATGAACATCAAATACAATATGATCATGTATCCATATCAGCCAACCCCGAAGCAAATCCCCCGGACCTAGTTGCCAAAATGCTCGATGTTATAGAATACGGCGAAAAGGTCTTTATAGACACTACCCATTCGTTTAGGTCCATCCCGATCATGGCCGTAGTTATATCTCTTTATGCCAAAGAGGCTAAAAACGCGGACGTAACCGTCGTATACGGACAATACAACAATACTACATCTTCTACGGAGTGCCTTAATTTAACGTCCATCATAGGGATGGCCGAATGGCTTTTCGCCGCAAGGGAGTTTAGGGAATACGGATTTAGCGGATTGCTGGGCGATTTGGTAGAAAAAAGAAACAAAGATTGTCATACATGCGGCGTTACAGACAAAAAGAACCTTCCGTTGGAACTTTCTAAGCTTAATAGCGAATTAAGCGAACTGTCGCGAGCTCTTAGATTGGGATCCATACGCATGATTCGGAAATCTTTAAATAGATTCATGGCCCATGTGGCATACAAAACAAGCAAAGTTCACGACGAGATCAAAAGATGCATCCCCGAGCTTGAACCATTAATAAAAAAGATCATAGAAAAATACGAAAAGCTGGACACAAAAAATAGTGAAGTGATAATCGACAAAAACGAACTTGAGGCGGAACGGCAGCTTATAAAGTTTTACATTGCAACGCAAGACTACGGAATGGCCGTCAGACTGGCTAGGGAATATCGCATCAATTTAAAATTATTTTCTTATATATGTGCAGGAGTAAAATTAAACCCGCTGGACAGAAAAGACCGCGAATCCATAAGATTGCCAAATGAAGATAATATACTGCGTGATGCAAGAAACCATGTGGCCCATTTTGGTTTTAGCGACAGCAATCCGCCGGGAATGGACAAACTAGAAAAGCGCCTTAAAGAAATAGCAGATCAAGATGTAGACCGGGCAATCGAGGAGTTTAAAAAACAACTTTGCTTTGACACCCGGAAAAAAGCCGTAATCTCCCCAATGGGCAACGCAAAGGGTGCTCTTTATACGATACTAAATCACGGAAAACCTGACGCGCTTGTCGTGCTTACCTCTGAGGAATTAAAAGATAACGTTAAAGAAATCACCCAAAAGGCCGATTTTAGCGGAAATGTCAGCGTGGTAACGGTAAAAGACCCCTTTGAGGGAATCGGCGAAGTCAAACGAGTGCTGGACGAGATAAGCGCATTTTTAAAAGAGCAGGAGGTCGACGAAGTTACCATCAACCTGACGGGTGGTACATCTTTACTAGGCTATATCGCCGAAAGGATCGGAGAAGAACTCAGACATCTTGGAATTCCAACAAAACATGTCATAGCAGTAGACAGACGTTCCCGCAAAGAACAGGATGAAAATCCCTATGTTATTGGCGAGGTATTGAAGCTTCCTAAAGTTTGATGCCATTAAGAGTGGTAAAAGTATGTTCGCATGTAAATGCAAATTTAGGTGGTGATCGCGTTTGTCTCAAAAGATCGTGACGTGTAAAGTGGTAACACCGATGTTTTCCCGCGGAGCAGAAGAGCCGATTTATGATAAAAATGCCAACGCATCTGTATACCCCTTTGAATTGCGACCGCAAAGCGTCAAGGGCGTATTGAGGTTTTGGTTTAGGGCTGTTGCTCCTCTTGTAATCGATGTACATAAGCTTAAAACAACCAAGGACGACAAAGACGAAAAAATGGATTCAAAGCGCTACAATCAAAAAGGCAATGACAAAAATTACGACGGCTTAAAACTTATTGAATCGCTGATTTTCGGCTCCCAGGATGTTAAGGCACCTTTCGGGCTAACGGTGGAATGGAATGATCGCGGTAAGCCGATTGGGTTTTTTAACAAAGAAGATAAGAAATGTAAGTTTTTCTCGAACATTTTTGGTACTTTTGATAAAAATGCTGAATCCACAAATTCACGACCCAAAAAATTCAGATTTGAAAATGTAAATTATGCCCTTTACGGATTATACGACTCAAGCTCTGAAAATGAGCACATGTACAGCTTTTTACCGGCTAATTCTACGCTTAATATCACATTTTTCATAAAAGATGAAAGTGTTTGGCCTATTTTACAGGGGTTGCTAAAGCTCGTCTCAGTCTTTTCGGGCTTTGGCGCAAAGACCAGAAAGGGATTTGGCGAGTTCGAGATAATAAAAATAACAGGCGACGATGGCTCGCAAGAAGCAACATTTTCCAGGGATTCGTTTTTCTGTGCCAAAAATAGCGATGAGGCTTGCGTTAAAAAATTTATCAACGAAGTTGCAAATTCAATAAGTAAATTTGCTGAAACATATAATGAAAGACACAAAGATAGCAGTTTTATTTTAGAACAAACTAAATTTAACGATGTACCTGAGTTTCCCAACTTTACGGATAATATTATCTACGTTCCCCACAATTTAAGTTGTCAAAGTACAAAATTTCTTTTTGAAAGACTGTATAAAACCACTAAAGACCACAAAGGGTTATATCCTCAGGCAAAACAAGAGCTGCGCAAATGCGAGTCACGTGATTGTATCAATGATCTGATATCCGCACTGGAAGGACAAAAAGAAAAAGAAAAGGTAAAAATTCCCCCAACTATCCTTGGCTTGCCCCTGCAATACTACAACTTGAAACCTAAGAAAACCAAAATTAAAGATTTTAACAAACTTAAGATTACTATCTACTCTTCTCTGGCCGGCCTTGCCGACGATGAAACGGGAAGAAAAGCCTCTCCCCTATTTGTATCCATTCACAGGCGAAATGACAAATGGTTTCCCGTCTTTCTTATCCTGCCAAGCCAAATGACCAATAAAAGATTGGATGACGGGATTATTCTTGAAAGGGAAGTAAGTTTTGACAATCATTCAGGTCCAAATAACTCAAATCAATCCGAAAACAAAAGCACGCAATGTTCAATTAACGAAGATTTTACCATTACTGCCTACGAAGATTTTAAAAAGCTCAAAGAAATTTTAGAAAAAATTTCCCAAGGGGGGAGGTGATCCTCGATGACCGACAATCAGACGGACGATAAACGGGAATTTTGGAAGGCCAAACTGTCGGCCCTCTTCCATGATCCTCTTGGAAAGGTCTTGGATGTAAAGAATCACGAAGACAAGGCTCAAAAGATTGCTGCCAAGCTGAACATAGAATACAGCCGTGGTCCGGAAGACCCCATAGCAAGCAGCATGGACAGGCTCCCTCTGCCCTTCGAAAACCCCTACAAAAAAGCAGGAGAACAAATAAGAATAGCTCCTGATGAAATCGAGATAATACATCCTTTTTCCAGCAAAAAGCTTTCAGACGACATAAAAAGCAAATTAAACAACGCAAATGCTGATTACGTCGATCTTGTTTCAGATCTGATCGACCAAAACAAAGGCACTGACGGGATCGACTACGAGAAAACATATCACGCCGTATGGTGGAA
The DNA here is from genome assembly GCF_900129645.1 of Acetomicrobium flavidum. Classification (NCBI taxonomy): domain Bacteria; kingdom Thermotogati; phylum Synergistota; class Synergistia; order Synergistales; family Acetomicrobiaceae; genus Acetomicrobium; species Acetomicrobium flavidum. Next base: position 2,003,633 of record NZ_FSQZ01000001.1, on the reverse strand, counting down.
CTTACCCTATTTGACAGACATGGCGCAGTTCATCCCGGCAGACAGCCGCATTCCTAACCACTCTATCATAGATCATCTTGACACCACTGCAGCCTTAACGCCATGCGTAAAGGGCAACTATGTTGAAGCGTCGCTAATAGCAGTGGCCATAGGCCCCGTTCAGGAGTTGATAGCGCAGGCCAGAAAAACGAGGGACCTTTGGGCCGGAAGCTATCTGCTTTCTTATCTAATTTACAAGGCAATCGAAAAAGTCGGGCTTAACTACGGCTTTGATGCCATAATTTACCCCTATCTTAGAGGCATACCTTTCGTGAAGGACACATTGGAAAAATGCTTGGGCGTCAAAATGGGAAATTTTTGCACCTTGCCGCCTATGAGCGACAAAGTGGCTTCACTGCCAAACATATTCGTCGCCGTCGTTCCTACAGGGAATGTGGATGTAATTTTAAGTGAATGCAAAGAAGCCGTGACGTCTTCCTGGATGGAAATCTGCAATGACGCCTGCAGTGAAATCATCCGACAAAAGGATCGGGCAGGCCAAGGGTCAGGCAGAGTGCAATATGTCGCTGATTTTAATAAAGATTCCTTTCCCCACCAAGCGGAGATCTTTCCCAACATATCGGCCGTAAGCTATCCGCTGCTTGACCCAAAGAATGCAGTAGATGAAGTCAAAAAATTCTTCACCGGCTCGGGAGCAGAAGAATATCAAAAGGTCTTAGACGATATTGGCAAACTAGGCGGTTACAAGCCTAATAAAGGCACCTATTACCGTTACAGTTACCGGATACTTACGTCCAAGCTCGCCGCCGTAAAAAAAATTAGGCGTTTTAAACCCTTCTGCGATGACTCCAGCCTTTCCGGAATCAGTCAGGCTGACGATTTTGGGGGCAACGTAAAGGCATGCACGATTTTCATGGAAAAAGACGAACAAGGCGACGAAAAAAGGGATATGCTCGGCGCGTTAAATTCGGTAAAAAGAGTGCTTGCCACGGTATTGTCAAAGGAAATACGCTACGAATCGACTCTAGACGTGGCCCATAAAAACGGATCAGACAAAAACGACTACATTGCCATACTGCTTATGGACGGAGATAGGATGGGTGAATGGGTCAGCGGTGACAAGGCGCCAAACCTTGACGTCTTTACCCATTCAAAGGTAAGGGATGCTTTCAAGGCCAGCAGAGACTTAAATAAGATTTGGGACGTCATTTCGAAATTAAAGCCCGTTCAGCCATCGTACCACAGGGGCCTTTCACGTACTCTGTCGGTCTTTTCCTCCCTCGTTGAAGCTGTCATATCGGAATACGACGGCATGCTGGTTTACTGTGGCGGAGACGATGTTATGGCCTTGCTGCCTGCCGTAAACGCTTTGGAGTGTGCCAACAAAATAAGAAAGCTTTACTCAGGAAATGAAAAGATTGAGATCAAATACGGCAATAAAACGTACCACACGGACCAGGAAGCCCTCTGGACAAAAGGCAAACCCATCGCTCCCCTAATGGGTTCAAGCGCCACGATGAGCGCGGGGATAGCTGTAGCACACTACAAATCCCCCCTGCAGTTTGCCGTAAAACTTGCCAAAGAAGCGGAAAAACATGCAAAGGAAGTGCTGGGGCGCAACGCCTTTGCCATTAAGCTGATGAGGCGATCAGGCCAGATGGTGACGGTCGGATCCAAATGGGGCTACGATGACGTGAACGATACGGCGCAAGTTGCGGTTGATATCATCAAAGGTATGACTGACCTAAACATATCCCACAGAAGCATTTACAAACTACTGTGTCCGGATCTGCCCCTCTTCGAAGAGGATATCGACAAACTGACAGATTACGTCATATCAAGATCCATACAAGCCAAGGAAAAAGATAAAGCTGAAGAGTTGGGAAAGCTCAAAGAAAACTTAAAGCGTTTTATTGGAGCTGTCTTTAGGCAGCATAAGAAGATATCAAGCGAGGATATAAAGGAAATGCCTGACATAGAGACGGCTTTAAAGGCCCCAATAGATCTTCTTTTGACATTAAGGCTTATGAAGCGTGGTGATGAGCGATGAAGCTGTGGGCTATCTATTTCGAACCGGAAGATTGGGTGGCCTTCAAGGAAAACCGCAGGTTTAGCGCCTCCGACCGCGTAGAAAGCCGATTCCCGTCGCCTTTCCCCTTTTACGGGGCGCTCAGGACTGCACTCATGAAAAATTGGGGCATAAAACTTCCTTATGGAAAGATGGCACAACTTACCACCGAAGAGCAAGAAATCATCGGAGACGCGCAAAATGCCGGAAAGCTCAGACTTTTTGGCCCCTTCATATTTGAATACGACAGTCCAGATGGCAACACATTTAGGCATTATTTCCCAGCGCCCAAGAATATATATCGCGTCAAAATTGGAAATGAACTGACATATAAGACCATGCCTCTGATAAAAGTGGACAATCAGGACAAAAAGTTTTTATGTGATGACGACCTAAATCTTAACTGTCTGCCCTGGATACCGGAATTCGAAGGTGCCGAGGAAGCGGATGAAAGCTACATAGAGCTTAAAGACCTTGAGAACCTGCATTGTGGCATGACTTTCAAGCTATCTAAACCCAAGATATCCGTGGAATCCCGTTTTGGAATAGGCATCGAAAAAGGGATAAAGCGTGCAGCTAGGCATTTGCTTTATACGCTGACCTTTTATAGGTTTAACCGCGGTGGGTTCTTCATGCTCACCGAGGACGAAGAAACTGTTGATCTCATCTGCAAGGTTCGCATAGAGGGCGTATTTTTAGGATCTAAACAGCGTTGGGCAAAAGTTTATATGAAAGAGCTTGAAACTGCCGCCTTAGACCTTTCGACATCCGGTGAAAATACAGCAATATCGCTCATAACCCCTGCCCTGCTTGACGGGGGCATTGCACCTGCATCCGGAAAAGTAGGACAGACCGAAATAGTCGCTATAGCCGGCAGCAAAAAAGTGGCCGTAAGCGGCTGGGATATGGTTAATAGCAAACCGAAGCCAATATACCATGCAGCTGGCCCAGGGACTGTTTACTATTTAAAAGGAATACCGAGTAACGAATCATCGCTTAACAGTAAGTTAAAGGACTTCGGATTTGGAAGATTCATTTCCATGAAATGGGAAAGCTTTAGGGGGGAGGAATGAAGGTTATGCAAGATAAAGCGGTATATTTGCTATATGCAGAAACACAGCTACACGCTGGCAGCGGGCCGGAGATAGGCAGTATCGACCTTCCCATACAAAGGGAACGAAAGACGCGCTTTCCGGTCATTCAGGGCATTAAGGGAGCATTGCGGTCGTATTGCAGGATAAGTCATTCAGACCAGGTAGAAGAGATTTTTGGGAGCGAGATTGAAGGCAGCGCCAACAGCAAACCCGGCAATGTCGCCTTTTCCGAGGCGAAGATATTGCTTTTTCCCGTAAGAAATCCTGATAAGCTGTTCGTATGGGTTACCTGTCCTCTGGTCATGTCAAGGTTTTTAGACGCTTTGGATTCAAAAAACACAAGCAGCAGCGACACACCTGATTCGGGCAGCTGCTATTATAAAGAAAAATTAAACCGGCTCAACAAATTGCTCCCCCAACTGAGCGACGAAAAGGCCTTCTGCCTGGGCAATGTTTCAAGAAATGAAAAGGTATGGCTGGAAGAAATTGCCCTTGACTCCCTGAAAAATCAAAACGAAAAAGAAATTATGGCCGACATATTTAAATCCATATCGAAGTGTGCCCCCATCGAGTATCTTCAAAATAAGCTTACAGAAGACGTGGTCATCGTAAGCGATAACCTGTTTTCGCAGATAGTAGCGACCATGACGGAAGTCGTCCCAAGGATAAGGCTGAGCGAAAGCGGCACAACCGAAGAAAGAGCGCTTTGGTATGAAGAGTATCTTCCGCAGGACACAGCCATGTATTTCGTTGCAAGGCCGACTGTATATGCCAATGAAGGCATACTTGGTAAATTAAACGATGCGATTGATGGGCAACTGATAAACATAGGAGGTAAAGAGACGGTAGGCAAGGGCATGGTTTGGGTAACCCTTTTTGGCCGGGAAGGTGACAAACAGTGATACATAAAAACCTCGAGATGGCTTATAAGGCAATGGCCATGGTCAAAAGCGTTGAAGAAAAGCGCAGGGAAGATTACCTAAGGACCGTAAGAGGGCTTGGCAGCATGATCATTGGAAACGGCATCGCGGCAACGCTGCTTTTTTTGAAGAAAAAAGGTTTCGACGAGGCTATAAAGCATTTAGATGAGCTTATAGGTTTAAAGGCCGATATGAAAGATTTCAGCGCCCGGATATTTAGCGAATCAATGACAAACAAATCTCTGACCGCCGCCGAATACCTAAACGCCCAGCTAGCTGCCATCGACGGCGCAAGCTGGCTTAAACGCTACGCCGAGATATACTTTGGCGGTGATAAAAAATGACCTACCCCTTTGATCACCTGCCCGACAGCCTCAATCTTGGCCTTTACTGGGATAAGTATTTCTTTTTGGAGCCAAACAACAGGAGGGTTTTTGAAAATCACAACAGGGATGAAAGAAACCTTGCTCTAGAATTAGCCAAACACTTAAACAGTAAACTGCAAAGAATGACAAAAGAGGGCGATCGAAATCCATTTAGTATATTGTGCAATAAATTAGATTATTTAATTAATAATCTAGGATCCAAAATGAGCAAGGTCTGTGATTTAAATTTTAGACTCAAAGGCAAGCTGCTCGTCGGTTCGGGCAACCCATCGGCCCTTGAAGTCGGCATGACCTTTTCAAGAAACTATGGCATACCAGTAATACCCAATAGTGCAATAAAGGGCTGTCTGGCGCATTATCTTAAAAGCAATAACCATTTAGTTGAATATTTCAAAGAGCTTTTTGGTGAGGACATAAAGGGGGGCGAAAATGGGGAATCAGAAAATATAAAGGGTTGCCTGATATTTTTGGACGCCATACCCATAAGCGACTTGAAATTTGGCGTAGATATAATAAACAGCCATTTTCAGCCGTATTACATGAACTCTGACCATCCGCCAAACGACTGGTACAATCCCGTTCCCGTAACATACGTTACGGTCTGTGCCGGAACTTTCAGATTTACGATCTTGAAAGACCGTACGAAAAGCGAGTTACCTGACACAGTTTTTGGAGAATTAGAAAAACAACTAAAGCAGATGCTTTGCAAAGCAGGCATAGGAGCAAAGACAAATTACGGATACGGAAGGTTTGAGGAAATAACAAATAGAAATTAAAGCCACAATAACAACAAAATAAGCTGCCGGAGAAAGTCACATTTCTTCGGCAGCTTATTTTTTTTAGAAATCCGAAACCTGGCCAACATAACCGAATAGCGTAGAAGCACCTTTGGCTTTTATCCCTCATAGGAAGACTAAAAACTGGGCGGAATACTGTAGACACACGAGAATGAACAAGTTTCCATCCCTCATAGGAAGACTAAAAACGAGGAGGCTGGTTTTTATGTTGAAAAGGAGATTGGATGGTTTCCATCCCTCATAGGAAGACTAAAAACACCTTTCCTTATTAAAGGAAGCTTTAACATCTTTAGGTTTCCATCCCTCATAGGAAGACTAAAAACAAATGTTTGAAGCTAACGATTACGAATTTTTTGAAACGTTTCCATCCCTCATAGGAAGACTAAAAACCATCTTTAGAGGAATTGAATCTTATTAAAGGTAGGGTGTTTCCATCCCTCATAGGAAGACTAAAAACGACGCACCGCCCATATAAACTCACGGGCGAGTTCGTGTTTCCATCCCTCATAGGAAGACTAAAAACCTTTTTGTCTCCGATTCGATCATCTGCTCGATGACAAAGTTTCCATCCCTCATAGGAAGACTAAAAACAAAAACTGCATAGTCGACAGGCTTGCGGTTGTTTACGCGTTTCCATCCCTCATAGGAAGACTAAAAACTGGTCAGTGGAACGCTCAGGACGTATGACTTGGCGTGTTTCCATCCCTCATAGGAAGACTAAAAACAGGGTCATGAACTGGGATGGAATTTACATCGCAGTTTGTTTCCATCCCTCATAGGAAGACTAAAAACGGGCGCCATGTCGAGGGAAAAAAGCATGGCCGTGCCGTGTTTCCATCCCTCATAGGAAGACTAAAAACTCGGCGGAATGCACATGGAAAGGCGCGGGGCCGAACGGAGTTTCCATCCCTCATAGGAAGACTAAAAACTCGTCCTGGTACGGTGAATTTTACAAGATCATCCAGTTTCCATCCCTCATAGGAAGACTAAAAACATCTCCCAGTCTAAGGGGAACATAGGTAAAGATAAGAGTTTCCATCCCTCATAGGAAGACTAAAAACGTTTGTGCATTCTGTGATTTCATCGTCATCACCTGCCGTTTCCATCCCTCATAGGAAGACTAAAAACGTGATATTTCATGGCTAAACTTACAAGAAAACAGCATAGTTTCCATCCCTCATAGGAAGACTAAAAACCAGGCGTAACTTCGGATAGTTCCTACCCTAGTTATATGTTTCCATCCCTCATAGGAAGACTAAAAACAAGAGCCGGCCAGAGCGAGATAAGTTATATTATTCGAAGGTTTCCATCCCTCATAGGAAGACTAAAAACGCAAATTCTTAAAAATTTTACACCCACCTTACCCCCGTTTCCATCCCTCATAGGAAGACTAAAAACGTTTACGGCCTTGAGTGAAGAATATTGCCTGTACGTACGTTTCCATCCCTCATAGGAAGACTAAAAACCCAAGCTTCTGCCTTCGGCGCTTGATCTGCAATTCATGTTTCCATCCCTCATAGGAAGACTAAAAACACTCGAGCACAAGCTTGAAGATACTGGCTTCTGGGAGTTTCCATCCCTCATAGGAAGACTAAAAACTTTCACCAGGGAAGATGCCACCGCCTATATCTACGTGTTTCCATCCCTCATAGGAAGACTAAAAACAAATAACTTTTGGCAGTATAACAAAAACGAAAAGAAGTTTCCATCCCTCATAGGAAGACTAAAAACCCTCGTTTACGCAGTCGAGGTCTGACTGCCGTGGTCTTCGTTTCCATCCCTCATAGGAAGACTAAAAACCGGAAAACCAGAGGAAGGCCATATTTGCCATATGCAGGTTTCCATCCCTCATAGGAAGACTAAAAACCCACAGGTATGTGTATAATAGCGAACTGGAGGGTTGAGTTTCCATCCCTCATAGGAAGACTAAAAACCCGTTCGTTGCGGCAGGGGGGTTAGGGTTGGCCATGGGCGCGTTTCCATCCCTCATAGGAAGACTAAAAACTCTGCAAAGAATATGCAATCCTTGCAGTAGTACCCTAGTTTCCATCCCTCATAGGAAGACTAAAAACCATTCTAGGGTTTCCGTAAAATCATTCTTTGGCATCCAGGTTTCCATCCCTCATAGGAAGACTAAAAACATACCACAAGGTTCTTGGGTAACATTGATTAGGTTTGTTTCCATCCCTCATAGGAAGACTAAAAACCCTTTGATATATGATTGCTGACGTAAGTATAAAACATGCCGATGTAATAGTCAAATCACTTTTATATGATAAAGACATTCGATGGTTGACGAATTTATGGCTACTTTTAGCTTGTGTCGATCCCCAGGGGTTTATGCACTACCGGGGGTTGACACAAATTTAGTTGTTGTTTATTCGCGTTTCGTCAAACTCAGCAATTCGGGCGGGGTGGGTGTAGACGTTCATCCTCCCCTCGCGGATGAAGCCAATTAAGGTCATACCGCAACCTTCGGCTAAGGCTGCAGCTTCACACGTCGTCGCCGATACGCTGCCCAAAATGGGAATGCCTGCCAGCGTCACCTTGCTTACAAGCTCGCACATGAGCCTTCCGGAGATCAAAAGCATACATTCGCCCATGTCGACGTCCTGCATCAACGCCCTGCCGATGACCTTTTCGACGACGTTGTGCCTACCGATGTCTTCAACCAAAAAATACTTTAGGCCGTCGCGGCGCAAGAGCAAGCCGGCATGAAAGGCGCCCGTCTTTCGATAAAGAAAAGCTTCCTGGAGATGTTTAACGCCTTCAAATATCGTATCTGCGCTCGTCTTCCAACTCGGCGCCATATATGAAGCTTTAAGGGTATCAGGCCCGGGCGCGGCCTTTAAAATCACGTTTACCGCGTTGCCGTAAACGTCCATGCTTGCCACGTCGCCATAACGCGCTATAAGGCCACAGGAAAAGATATGCCCAACGGCAAGCTCTTTCATGTCGCCTTCTGAGGCCCTTAACGTGGCAAAAGGACGGCCACCTACGTTTATAAAGACATCCTTTTCGTGGGCTACGATGTCCGCATCAAATGACCATGATCTGTCTTTTGCGTAATACTTAAAGATGTTTTTTTCACTGAAACCAACCGACATGACGAAACCTCCCATGAGACCGACGTCACCATCTCTTGATCAGCGAAGGCAAGGCGCCTTTATGGATGCAGTCGAGCAGGTACAAAAAAAGCCCCGAAACGGTGAGGTCTGCCGTCGTGCCCGGGTTTCTCTTGTTGCCGACGCGTCTGAGGTAAAGGTCAAATTTGCGCACAGCTGCCTTGCCGGTTGCGCTGTAAAGTCCACCCGTTTTTAGGACTTCAGCTGCCCTTTTTGAGACCTTTGCCGCCTCCGTGATGCCAAGCTTCCTTGCGATCAAGGTGTCGGCCACCTCAGACAGTATCGTCAAAAAGGCCTGGACTATGGCGTCGCGCATGGATAATCCTTTATTTAGCGCTTCCCATATGGCAGGTAGGGATATCTCAAAGGTTACGGAAAAGTTCGTCACGTACTCCCTGGCGATCGAATCGCGATGTGCTGCTTCTGCCATGGCTTGCTTTAAGGGGATGCCGGCGTGAGCCTGCGAGACGTCGTACCGCTCTACCTTGCCCATGCCTCCTGCGCCTGACAGCCTGATGGCCTCGTACACGCAGTCAGCGTCCCCTTCCGTCAAGTTGTCTAAGACGTCTTCAAGCGAGCTTCTAATGGCATCGAAACTTCCGTCAGCCTCACAGCTTCGGGCAGCCTTGCAAAGCGGCGCCAAAAGAAGCAAAATGCCCAAGTTTACGTTCGTTGAGGTAAGCTTCGACTTGTCTTTAATACAACAAAGGACGAGCTCGCCCACGGAAAGCTCGTCTAGTCGCTGAAACGAAGTGCCCATGGCTACCGCCCCGGCAAAAAAATCAAAGGGGTTTGAGTCGCTAAAAGCCCCTTCTACGTGGACGTTGCCGGGCTTTTTGGCGCACACCTCAAATATGCAAGCAAGTTGAGCTGCCCAGGTGATCTCTTTGGTATCGTACATCATGGATTTAACCCAAGCAGTGCCTCTACGATCGTCGAAGCGATATCCGGCTTTGCCACCTGCTGCAATCCCCTCCAGCCGGGGATGCCGTTTACCTCAAGCAGGTAAAGCTCTCCTTCCTCTGACGGCAGTATGTCGACTCCCGCGTAAAAGGCCCCAACGGCGTCGGCAGCCTTCAAGCTCAAGTCGATCAGATTTTCGTCAGGGACTAGCAAGCTAGCTTGAGCACCTAAGGCCACGTTGCACCTCCAGTCGTAGGATAGCCTTTCCATGGCGGCTATGACGCTGCCGTTTACCACAAAGGTCCTTATGTCCCTGTTTCCGTGAGGTATGAACCTCTGAAGGTAATATACGTATCTATATTGATTCAGCGCCACGAACACCCTGTGTGCCGTTTCGGGGTCGCTAACCCTGGTCATGCCGCGTCCTTCCGAGCCAAACACCGGCTTTACCACGACGTCTCCGCCAAGCTCCGCGAAGGCTGCCATGGCGTCGTCGTACCTTTCGGTGACGCATGTTTCAGGGACCTTTAAGCCGGCCTTTGAAAGCAAGGCGGTGGCGTACATCTTATCCACCGTCTTTTCCAAGGCGTCAGGCGAGTTGATCACCTTGGCTCCCTTGACCTCCTCAAGCACGTGAAGCAGGTCGACGCGAAAAATCACCTGCTCAAGCGACCCGCCGGGTAGGGAGCGGACTAAAATAACGTCTCCAAGGTCTGCTTCGTTGACGGAAATGAGATCGTCGTTTATTAAAGCCTTGAGGTCCCTCGTGCGCAGCACGTTTACGCTGACGTTTCGTTCCGCGAAGGCTTTGATTAAGACCTCGACGTGCCAGGCGTTTGCGGCTCCAAGGATGGTCGCTTTCATCTAAACCATTCTCGCCTAAGAAGCTCCACGTTTTCCCTTCCCACAGAAGAAAGGTGGCCGGTCGCCAGGTTGTTAATCGTCACGACGGCGGGGCTAAAAAGCATCGGGTCTACCTGATAGAAGTCGTAGTTGTATCTTTTAAAGAGGTCCAAAAAGGGCAGGCCGTAATCGCTCGACGACGAGGAGGGAAGCTTTTCGACAAGCGAGTCGACGGCAACCTCGTCACGCAGGGTGATCCATACCTTTCCCCCGTATAAGACCGCGTCGTTGGTCCAGCCCATGGCCGTCATGAAATCCTCCGGCAAGGGAGGAATGGGGCATGTGCCAAACCCGTGCAAGACCTTAGAGACGTCGTAGCCCAGCTCAAAGAGCTTGTGCAGTGCGGTTTCAACGACCCTTGATACTATCTGTATGCTGCCTGCCAGAGAGTTGGTGGGCGCTATCAGCACGTAAAGGTTGCTAATATCCACCTTGCAGCAGGCTGCTACCGTCTCAAGCAGGCTGTCTGGGGGAAATTTGGAAGATTCAATGGCAAGAACCGCCACGGACGACCTTTCCCTGTAACCAAGCGTTGCATAAAGGGGTTCATTGCCGTAAAGCGACCTTGCAGGGCCGGAGCCCAAGGCATAAAAGCCCTCGCCCTTGAGCGCCCAACCGGCGTACTGCGAAGCCAGGCAGGCAACGGAAGGATTGGCGACCTTTACGACGACGGATGGGGCGGAAAGCTCAAGGTCAACGGCAAAGCTCACGCTTCCCAATCCCCCCAGGCAGGCCTCAGCAAAAAGCCTGCCCGCCTCATAGGAACCGTTTGAATTTATGCCTGCGTCCACGATGGTAGCCCCGCAGCCTGCCTTAAATGCGGATACGCCCACTTCGTCAGACCTGTCGATCATTTCTTTGACGCGCTTAAAGGCCGATTCGTTAAGGTTTATCAAGGATCAATATCTCCCCTTTCCCAAGTGCAGACATGTCGCCTGCATACCTCCTGTAAGGCCCGTTTAACATTTCCTTTGTGACGGCAAAGCCCAGATCGCTCAAAAATTTAAGATAAAGCTTTAAATAAACGGGCGTGTAAAGGCAGCTATAAAGAAACGTTGGAAGGACCCTTTCGGTGCCGCCCAAGGATACGATGCTTCCCCTCTTCATGCCTCCGCCGGCGTTAAGCCCCATCTTGCCGAACACGACCATGGTCCCCGCTATCATGTTTGCCCCTGCAAAGTCTCCTACGTCGCCGGAAACGGCTATAAGGCCCCTTCTCATGCCCTCCCCCGCCCTGCTTCCCACAGAGCCGAACACGGCGATAAGCCCTCCCCTCATTCCCTTGTTGTTTCCGGGAAGAGGAGAGCCGAGCATCGCCTTGGCGTTGCCGTTTACGATCACTGTGCCGCCCGACATCTCACAGCAGCAGCGCGGCTCAAGGTTGCCGTTTACGACCAGCGTGCCGCCCTTCATGTGCTGGGCCAGATGCATGCCCGCGTCTCCGTTGACTACCACAAGCCCCCAGGTCATGTTTTCGCCTATGTGTTTTACGTGCCTTAGGTCGCCTTCAAAGATGAGTGCCTCGTTGCCGTTCACGGTGACGTCAAAGACCTCGCCAAGCTCCACGACGTCTTTTCCCGCGTGTATCTTTAAAGCGCAAATTTCATTGACGCTTAGGCCTAGCACCGTCTCGGGCAATATCCCGTCGACTTCTATCGGGATCGTGCCGGCCGTCTTTAAACTCAAGGTAACGCCATTGCTAACTGAAACGGTCCTTGCCAAGGTACATAAGGCACAACTTTGCATGAGCTTCACCCCGATGTTTTGTGCTATACGTTTTGCAATTTATCCCCCTGCCACAGCTTGAACCTGCCTACTAAGTTCTTAAGGGACAATGCCAGTTCCTCCATATTTCTTGCCCTGTCGCTTAAATCCGACGCCGAGTCGGCAAGCTGCGACATGGCCTTTTCTGCCTCGATTACGAAGCCCTTTATCCTCTCCACCTCGGTCGAAATGCTTTGCAGGGTGGCCGATATCTCCTCCGATGACGCAGCCTGTTCCTCGGAAACTGCCGACAGGTCGTTTGCGGCCGATGACACCTTTTTGAGATTTTCAAGGATGGCGCTTATCGTCTCCATCGTCGCCTTAGCCCTTTGGTTTGCGTCGGCGGAGGTGCTTGAGCCGGCCCTTACCGAATTTATCACGCTTTGAAGCTTCAGAGACATATCTCCCATTTGGCGGGATACGTTGCTTGCGACGTCGCTTGATTCATAAGCCAATTTCCTTATCTCCTCGGCCACCACGGCAAATCCCTTGCCGCCGGCTCCGGCCCTGGCTGCCTCGATGCCGGCGTTCAAGGCCAGCATGTTCGTCCTCGTGGCTATTCTCGAGATGTTCTCCAAAAGCTGATTGATGTCCTCGATCTTTTGCGCCAGCTCGTTTACGGTAGCGATGCTTTGAAGGGATTCCTCAGCTGCCTTGTTTATCCTCTCGCTCATCTGGCCTATGACCGCTAAGCCCTCTTCGGCGGACTTGGACGCATCCGCTATCTCCTTGGCGATGTCCATGGTCCTTGCCGCTGCGATCTGATTTCCCGAAGCCACCTCCTGAACGCCCGCGTTAAGGGAGCTCATGTCGGAGGCAAACCTTTCCATCATCTTCGACAGCTCGGTGATTTCGTCAAGCAACCGGCCGGCCACGCTGTCGTCCTTGTTGGCCATGGAAAGCACGGTCTTTGAGAGGCCTTCCACCTCGGCCGATGATTTTGATATGAAGCCGATCAGCTCCTGTACGTGATCCAAAAATTGGTAGGTGACCTTTCCGACCTCGGCCATCTCGTCGTCGGACCATACATCGTATTCAAGCGTAAAGTCCAACGTCTCCTTTAGCTTTTTCATGAAAGCCCGAAATTCGTTTATGGGAGCGGTGATGGATGCCGTCACGGCAAGCCCCCCGATAAGCGTGACGAGAACGCACAGGGCCAAAAGCATCATCGGGACGTCAAATGACTTTACTGCATTATAGTGCATGAACCCGACCGCGCACTCAAGGGCCAGCATTGTCGCCAAAAACAGGCACATGCGGACCCTTATAGATACTTTCCTCAAAAACCTTAAGCTTTTCATGATCGACCACCCATCACATGTTCTTTAAAATTTCAAGCAGGTGAAACTTGTACTGTCCCAGGTTTCCGCCGTAGTTTCCCGCCGTCACCGACAAAATATCGCAGGAACAAGCAGCCAAAAGCCCGCGTCCCATGGCGTCCCTGACGGAGCGCTCGTCTAAGCCGTCTATGACTATCTCGTACACTGCGTTGGCCTCCTCGGGTAGCGACGTCTTAACTAGCCTTTTCAGCGTGGGACAATAGGGGGTGTTGGTAGAGGCGCTGAGAAAGCGGTAGGTTGAGCCGACCTTGCTTCCGCTTCGAACGACCCCGCCGGGAAATGGCATTATGGCGCCAGGGACCTTTTTCATTGCGCCTACCGCCCTTTGGGCAGCCTCGAGGCCGCTTTTGACGTCCTTTGAAATGATCAGCAAGTTTCCCCCGCCGACGCCCTTTTTTATGCAAAACTTCTGCTCCACCAGAAATTCCCCGTCCATGACGGGTATCCTCCAAAATCGCCTATTGCCGAGCATCTTGCTTGTCTGATATGAATCCCCGAAGAACTTAAGCTTTCCGCCCACGTCTACCTGCTCTCCGTCATCTAAGCCGTTATAGCAGGCCGTGGTAGGACACGTCATTATGGATTGCCCAACCCTTGAGATGAGCTGAGATTCCAGGCCGGACCTTGAAACGCCGAAGATGAGGATGCTTGCCCCTGGCCTGCCGTCGGGGGTTTGAGACTCGTCGAGCTCGGATTCTACGCCGGCCTCGCATCCGCAGCCTATCACGGAAGTGGCAAACCCCGTGGCGGAGGCGGCTGCAGTCATGACCCACTCCCGTGTATCCGCCGTGACGACGATTCGGCTTCCCCACATGGAAAAGGCCTCAGCGTAAGTGTCTTCTATTTCAACGCCGTTATAGATCAAATAAAATCAGTCCTCTCTAACGCAGACGTTTGCCCCGTCCTGGGCACAGGATGCCGTAAAGATCAGCGTTTCTTCGCCAAATCCGTCCTTTAACCTGCCGCAGACGGCTTGCGCTTTCTCCGGGTCGGCCGTGATGCCGTAGACGGCAGGCCCCCACGAGCTTTGTCCTATGCCTAAGGCGCCTTCGCCCTTCATCAGGCAGGCGATCCTTTGAGACAGGGCCGAGTGAAACTTGCCTCCCTGAAGGGAAGAAAAACAGCTTCCCACCAAATCCTGAATCTCCGTTATGGCCTCTCCAAAGGCTGCTACATCCCGCTCGACGATGGAGGGCAGCAACTTCATCAAGGTCAACCTGCACACCTTTGACGAAAGCTCCTCGTGTATGCTTAGGGCCTTAAACTTTTGCTCTTCCTCCGGTCCGCTTGCCCCTTTAAGCGACATCGGTACGGCAACAACGAAGGTCCACTCCGTCGGAAGCAGGGCGTGAAAGAGCAAGGGCGGAAAGTTGCCTTTCGGTCCCTTTTTGTGACCCCCGTCCAGGACGAAGCCGCCTCTTTCAAAGGTCACCGCACCGACGCTTGACCGCCTGCTTCTGCCCATGACAACGGCAAGCTCCTTTATCGACAGGTCAATGCCAAAAAGGACGGCCAAGGCCTTGCCCACGGCCAATGCCATGCGGGTGCCCGAGCCGAGCCCCACGTGTGAAGGCACGGCAGAGGCGATATTTATGAAAGCTCTATCCTTGATGTCGAAGTGGTCCAAAAACCTTTGAGCATACTCAAGCGCCCTCTCAAAGTCTGGCCCTTTAGCCTGCAGGGTGTCGCTCCTGCAGACGTCAAGGGAAACCTTGGGTTCGTCTATACCCATACCGATCCCGCCAAACATCCTTCCAAGGCTTCCGTTTAAGTCAAGAAAGCCGAAGTGCAGCCTGGCGCCGACCTCAACGTGAACGACCTTCATCGAATACCTCCTCAAGATAGCCTTCCACAAATGCGAGGGCTTGCGCTTCCCTCTCTCCGCCCGTCCTTTCGACTAAAGCCTTGGCGTTCAATATAAGCCCGTTAAAAAATTGGCGGTCGTAAAGCCGATATCGCGTCGCCGCTATCAAAAGCTCCATGATCGACCCTTTAGCCCTATTATAGCCCCTATACGAACGCCTTACGTCGCTGTAAAGGAGGCGGCAGCTAAATCGCCCGGCAAGATCGTCTTCTTCAGTTGCGACGGCCTCAAACTCCATCCACGAGCAGGCCTCTGCATATACGTAGCCGGCCACTCTTTTGGCAGGCACGCAATCGAGTGTGGGTTCGCCCAATGCACTTAGGCAAAAGGCCAAGATGTCGTCCGTTGCGTTTGCCACAAACTCTCCCCGTGACATTAGGTTCTCGTAGGTATGGCTGCCCTTAAAGACGTGCAAAAAGTAGCTGCCCTGCTGCTCGATCAAGCCCATGGGAGCCCAGTTTGGCAAGCCCTCGGAGTTTAATGTTGAAACTATGACCTCATATATCATCGCTCGACAGATAGCCCCAGTTCAAGGGGCGCTCCTGCACGTATTTTTTCCCCAGCTTGGCGGCCAGCGAAGCCCTTTCGAGCTCGCGGCCCAGGTAGAAGGCATGCCCGGGATCCGTGACGTTCAGCTCACCGAAAAGCTCGCCTGCATCTTTGCCCCTTAAAAATACCGAATTGTTAAATATGTATATGCAGTCGCCTATCACGAAGATCCTAAAGTTTTTGTCCGTCACATGTCTGTGTATGTTTGCTATCTCCTCTTCGCTGTAGCTTTCAAAGGGCATGTCCCTTACCGTAACCAAGCCAAACCCGAAGCCCTTGGGTAACATTCCCGACTGCTTGGCGCTTTCGTTCAGCGCGCTTGCTATGTAAGCTTCGCGAACCGCCCCCCGCGCCCAGCTTACCACTTCCGTCGTGAGCACGTAATTGACGTTTAGCTCGCTGCATATCCCCAAAAGCAGGGCGTTTATGCCCGTTGAGTCGGCCTCGGTGAGCTCGGTCAAGTTTCCTGTGCCCATTAGCATCTCGTCTTCCGGAAAACGACTCCTGTACTCAACGAAGCGGTATATGGACCTTGAAAGGCCAAAGGGCAGCGGGTCAAGGACAGGATCTGCGATGTAGCGCTTCCCCATCTCCTTTAGCCTTGTCGCGTTTCTTACCAGCGAATCGATGCTTTTGTCCTCAAAGTCGGGTATTACGACGACGGGACATGACATCTTGTCCGCAAGGTCCATGTTTGAGCCGTTGACGCTCAAGTAAAGGTCGATGCCCGCTTTGTCGGCCTTCAAGGCCGTTTCCTCGTCAAAGGTATCGAGGCTCACCCTGTATCCAAGGCCCTTTAGCATCGTCACGATCTCGCTGACATTTGGGATCGCGCCCCTGACGGGGCCACCCAGGTCGATGATCGAGGCCCCCTTTGCCTTGTAGCCTGCAGCCTTCTCTGCGATCTCCTCCAAGCTCAACCTGTGTGCGTCTACGATCTCCGCCAGTATCTGAACGTTTGGGCCGACCCTGGTCTGGTGTGCTGCAAGGCCGAAAAATCCCGGCAGGTCCTTTAGGTCCTTGGGCCCCTTTATTACCTTGACGCCTAAAGCCTTGGATAGAAGCTCTTCGTCTCCCTGGCATAAGCCGGGCAGGATCACCGTGTCTGCTCCCCTTGCGTCCTTCAGCTTCGATGCCACCCACGTTACGTTCATGAGCGCCGCCACGGAGATGGGCAGGACTGCAACCTCATAGGAAAAGGAAAGCTCCATCTTCTTTAAAATATTTTGCAAGGCCTCGCGGGCGAGCTTGCCCGTCACAAACAAGGTCTTAGACATTTACAGGCTCAGCCATTCTTCCATGGTGATGTTTGGCCGATGGCTTTCGGCCTGCCCGCGAATTTCCGCCCTGATGTCGCCAAGCAGTCCGCTTCTTTCGGCGAAGGCGTTGTGACGGTGTATGCTTTCAAGGCTTTCTTCCCTGGCAAGCACGAAGGACTCATTCGGAAGGTCCGGATAAACCTCGACCAAGTTAAAGAGCATCTGCCTTACCACGTCCTCGGCGAACCTCGCGTTTTGATGCGCCTTGTTGACCACGAAGAACTCGTCGGGCCTCTTCAGCAGCTCGTAGGTCTCCGAGCTCATGGAGGCCTCTATTATATGCACCAGGTGTTCCGCCCTAACCGACATATCGGATCCCACCAAAAGCGTGCCCCTTGCCCGCTGGTTGTGGGTGGGCATGGGAATCAAGCTCACGATCTTGGCAGCCTCGTCCGGGTCGTAGCCTGCCTCCTGAAGGAGCATCCTTGCATGAGAGCTCATCATGTCCTGTGCGCAGGGACAGGCCGTCATGCCCTCCGCTTCCACCCCGATGATGCGTCGAGACCTTTGTCCGTCGGTTGAGGCGATTCCCACGAAGGTATAGAGCTCCTCTGTCTTTTTCGCCGATATGGGGGTGACCCTTTCCATGGGGTAGCGCGCCTTTATCCACACCTCGGCCTTCTTTGCCCTCTGGGATCGCACGACCTGCAGGGCCAGCCTTTCGGCAAGGCTTTCTATGTCGGGGGAAGGCTCGAGCGAGATTTCTTCTATCATGCCCTCGAGCACGTCAGTGAACCTTGACATGTGAACGCCCGCCTTGAAGGGATCAAGGTAGGCAAAGAAATCAAGCGTAGCGTAAAAAAGCGCAGCCTTTCCCTTGACCCCTAGCCTTATCACGCGCTTTAAGTCGGTGATGCCTACCCGAGACAGGCTCACGTTTATGGATGGACGCCCTCCCTGGATGTCGCTTTCAAGCTTAAATTTCAGGCTCCTTTCGACCTTTTTTACCGAGGAGGAATCAAGCTGTCCCGCCAGCTCGCCAAGGGCCTTTTTTGCGGTCGGATGTATGTAGTCTGGAGCTATCTCGGCCAGCGGAATGAGCGTAAAGGCCCTCTCAAGCATCCCGGGATGGGGAAGGCGCAAATCGCTTTCATCCGCGATCATGTCGTCGTACATTAGCAAATCTATGTCAATGGGCCTCGGGGCGTTTTTTTCTAGGGAGGTGCGGCCCATTCGCCTTTCGACCCATTTCAGGAACTCAAGCAGCTCCCTTGGGCCGTCGGTCGTCCGTATCCGGCAGGCCATGTTGAGATACTCGGGCTGGTCTGAGTCGTCCAAGGGCTTCGTTTCATAAAACGAAGAGACCTTTTCGATATTTGCCCTGGCCTGGATGTACTGCAGCGCCTGCAGGATGTTACTCTGCCTGTCTCCCAGGTTAGCGCCAAGCAATATGTAGGCGATGTGATCTTCATTACTCATGAGCAGGCCACCTCCTTTGAGCCTTTCAGGTACTCTTCCTGGACGGGATAGTTTTCGAAAGAAAGGGTGTAATATTTTTCGAAATCTTCCCTTATCTTTTCCTCTATGGAGCTGTCAAAATCGGGGACGACCCTGTATACCTGGCCCGGAAACTCCTTCAAAAGCGTGCCGTCCTTTACGACGACATCTCCGCCCTTTATGACCCAGGCCGGAAAGTCGAGGGCGCGGCGGCACTCCCTGAAGTTGCAGATGCATCCCCTGTGGCCGTAGTTTCGAGGATCGTATATGGCCACGTCTCCGTCGGCGCCAACTCCCAAATGTCCCTTTTCCTTCAAGCCCAATATTTTGGCAGGAGCAGCCCTCGTAATTATGGCGATCTCATATAAGCTGTATTCCCTGTCTAAGTCCTTTATCACCGAGCTCTTGAGGGCCTTTGGAGGAAGCAGGCCGATGAAATGATTCCTGTAGTCCTTGTCCATCAAAAGCCTTATGACCTGCGGGTAGCAAAAAAATGGCCCTGCGTTGGGATGGTCGGTCGTCAGCGCAACCCTCCAGGGATCCTTGGCGAGCAAAAAAAGCTCCATCCCCGTTATCCACTGCACTGCCGAGGCGACGGACTTAATCTTATACTCCATGGGGACAATGCCTCCGCCCATCTCGCATTCCACGTCGTCGTTGCACCACTTATGTCCCGTCATCTTCTGAATCCTGTACTCAAGCGGGCCGTCCGAGGTCATCGTGACGGCGTTGCCGAATACGATCTGGCCTACATCCATGGTGACGTTTGAATGTTCGTTGAAGGCCTCCATGACGGCGCTTGCACCGCTGTGCATGCGCCCCCTTTTGTCCTTGCCGTAGCTTAAAAACTGCAGGTGGCACAGATGAAGCCTGCCTTGGACGTCATTTATAACCTCTACCGTCGTCTCGACGTTTCCCGGCACCCCAAGGTTTAATCCGTGAAGGTGAACGGAGTGAGGAAGCTTTAAGCTGTCTGCCGACTGGACCAAGGCGTTAAGCAGCTTTCTTGAGGTTAAGCCGAAATACTTGACCTCGTCGTCCCAGCTTTGGACGTTTCCGCCCCACTTCCAGTTTTCCACTCCGCCTGGGTTTACGACCTTGACGCCGTAGCCTCCTGTGGAGTTAAGGAGCCATGCCATGACGTCTTTTGCCTCGTCAAACTTGTCTTGAGAGATCATGTCCATGAGGATTTCGTTGTTGCCCATGGTGATCAGTATGGCCTTGTCAAGCAGGGGCATGTCCATAAGCTCTTCGTGGGTATGTCGCGTCACGAGAGGAGCTGACGCTGCCTCTACGACCGTGGTATAGCCCATCTCCACGTACCTGTAGGCCGTCAAAAAGGTGGTGGGAACTCTAGAGCCTGCGCCCGACCGCAATCCCTTCTCGGCGATCCTAAAGTGTTCGTAGTGATCCTCAGGGCAGAGCTTGCGGCCCGTATTTACCTTGGAACCGGCGATGTGGGCGTGCATGTCTACGCCGCCGGGCATGACGATCATACCCCGGGCATCTATGACGGTTGCGTCATCGGGGATGCGCTCGGGAGGGTTTACCACTTTACCGCCTTCTATGTAAATGTCCTTTACTTCGCCGTTTACGCCGTTGGTCGGGTCGTAAACTTGGCCGCCTTTTATGATCAACATGACTTCACACCTTCAATCAAGGCTTGCAAGACTTCCTCGTCGCTCGGCCTCTTTCTCTTTAAGGGGGCCTTCAGGCGCAGGGCTACGCCGTCCATCCTGTAGGCCGTGCCCTCGCAGTCGATGCCGTACATGGCCGTGGGAAAATAAACGGACGCCCCGGCTGCCGTCAGGCTTTCTGCGGGATCGATGGCTATGACGGGGATAGTTTTCATGTGCTTTACCGCCGGGGCGGGAAAGTGAGCCGCAGGGTCTGAGGCTATCACGAGCATGCAGTCGGCCTCGCCGCTGCAGAGCAAGTCGACGGCCGTATACTCGCCCGGGCCGTATCTGGGGTAGCCCCTCGAGTAGTTGACGGCAAATGGATACCCGCAAAGCCAGGACATGACCTGGTCTGCTCCCGTCACGTTTCCGTGGCCCCTCATGGGCAGGGCAGAAAACCTGGTGTGATCGTTTAACTCCCTTACCAGCGACAAAACGCCACGTACGTTTAAGTCCCTGCCATTTGTCATGGTAAGTCCCATGCCGAAAAATATCATTCCGTATCGGCAGGACTTCATTTCAACTGCAAGCTGCTGCAGCACCTCTGCGGGTATCCCGCCCACCTCGACGGCATCCAGGGTGCGCCCCATTATTAAGGCCTTTAGGGCAAGGAGCACCTCAAAGTCGCATCCCTGCTTGATCTGCAAGTACATATCGGCCGACTTGGCCGTCTCGCTGCGGCGCACGTCCACGACGACGACCTTGCGGTCGCGCCTGCCCTCGGGGATGAAACGCCCCTTTGGCATGGCCGAATACCGGGCGAAATGACGGCTGTGGGTCACAAGGGGGTTGCATCCCCAAAAGACCAGGAGGTCGGCCCTGTTTTTTATCTCGCCCAAGGTACAGGTAGGTTCCCCTACCGCCTGCATGGCAAGGCCCGTGGGGCCGTGACAGACCGACGATGTCGAATCGATGGATGCCCCGATCAGTTCGGCCAGCTGCACGGTCATGCGCTGTGCCTCGGACGACGTGGAAGACAGGCCGTAGATCAAGGGATATCTGGCGGACCTTAAGATCCTTGAAGCTTCCTTCACCGCCTCCTGAAACGACGTATCCCTTCCCATAACCTTTGGCATTATAGGATCGGGGTTGTAGCCTTCAAACAAGCCCCTGCCGTTGCCGCAGGCTTTTTCCACCTTGACGATGCGATCGTCCTCTATGGTTAAATTTATATCGTCGCACAAACACCCGCAGAAGGTGCATACGACGTTTCTTTCGACCGTCATGATCTAACGACCTCCACCTGCAGGCCCTTGAATGAGGGCATCCCGCTTCCTTCGGTGTCAGAGCCTACGAGCGTATTCGCCGTCGGCCCCATGGGAACGAAGACCACATCCTCGGGCAACCCCGCATCTGCATATACCCTGACTCGCACCTTGCCGCAGCGCGTCTTAAGCATTACTTCGTCGCCTTCATTTAAGGACAGCTTGCTTAAAACCTCAGGCGACAGAAAGGCCTTGTCAACTGCTTTCCTGTATTCCTCCTCCGTCTTGCCGATGTGCATCCCCTTGGCCTGCTCAAGGGTGCGCCCCGTTACCAGCGTACAAACCGCGCTAAAAGATTCATCGCTCATGGTATGCCTCTTCCTTTAACTCTCGATATACCTCGTTTGCCTTCCTATAAAGGTCGGCAATGCAGTCATCCTGCGTTTGGCCCCTTCCAAATACGGTGCAAATTGGAAAGCCCTTGGCTACGTGCTCGTTCGGAAAGGGAACATCGCTGTGCAGCCCCAGCCACTTCGACGTATCGGGCGTGACTACGTCATCTTTGGCGTAAACTATGCCCTTGGCCGTGAAGCCCTGCGTGCTTTGGACGGCAAACTTTGCCATTTTGCCCAGACAGGCCGACACGTGAAGGGACGTGAAAGACACGTTTAAGTCGTGCTCGATCAGCTCCATGGAGGCGCTGTAGCGCGGGTTTATCTCCACCAGAAAGGGGCTGCCTCCTTCGTCTATCACAAAATCTATGCCAAAAAGGCCCTTAAGGCCAAAATGGCCGGTCAAAGCAGTTCCCCAGCCCGATATTTTGTTCATTATATCAACAAAATTGGCATTAGTCGAAAAAAGGGGATAGACGTTGCCGCACCACTTAAAGCCGCTTCCTCCAAGGGATTCGTCTCCTATGATCTGTCTTGTCATGCCAAGCAGCTGACATGTCCTGCCATCCGACAAAAAGGACGCCGATGCGGGAAGGCCGCTGACGAACTGCTGCACGTAAAAATCCTCGCCCACTTCGCCGCCTTCGTAAAAGCCTATTCCAAACCCGCTTCCGCCGTAAATGGGCTTTACGAGCCACTTGCTTTCTTTGTCTAAAGCTTTAGCCTCACTTGAAACAAGCGTCACGGGAAATTCAATTTCACCCAGCCTGCAGGCCTCGCGCAACAATATGGGGTCTCTCACGTCACGCAAGACCTTTGAGTCGTTGCCGAAAAGCACCTTGTCCTTTGAGATTAGATCGATTAGTGCAGGCTTTATATCGGCCCCTCCCGTGTAGATGACCCCGTCGTAGTCAAGAAGCGAGCAAACCTTGCATATGGAAGCTTCGTCGAAGGGAAGGCCGAAGTCCCGCCCTACGGCCAACGAAGGTATCAGGCGACTTTGGTCAAGATCACCGAAGTAGTCGACAGCGACCGCATCAAAGCTTGCCCTTAAGGCGGACTCGGCCAAGGCCCTGGTGCTTACGCCTACGAGAAGTATCCTCAAAATCAGGATAGCTCCTTGGCTATCTCAAGTATGCTTTGAGCGTCAAATAGGGCGTCGTTTCTTTCAAAGAGCCGCTCGATGCAGGTTCTGTGCACCCTCATCTTTAGGCCGCCGATGCCCATGGAGCCGAACATGACCTTTCCCTCTATGACCTCGCCGTTGTAAGACGACTTCATGCCCTCCACGCCCATGGGCGGCACGGCGTTCACGTCCCCGAGCACTTTAAGGGAAGGATTGGCCTTCCAGAGGGGCTCGCGAATGAGCGTTACCCCGGGCGCTCCGGTACAAAGGGCGGCCACCGCTCCTTTTAGGGCCTCGGTCGTGCTTTCGTCATCAAAGGCAGCGAAGGGCTGAACTTCCAGGCCGAACGTGGCCTTTATCTCCTCGGCTGCCGCTTGGGCCTTCTCGAGTTTCCTTGAGGTGACCACCACCTTTGCCCCTTCCATGGCAAACATGGCAGCCGCGCGCTGCCCGACGGGACCCGTGCCCGCCAGGACGACCACCTTTTGGCCCTTCACGTCGCAGGCCTTCGTCATCTTGGCCACCGCAGCTGCTGCAGTGGTGTTACAGCCGCTTGGGTCGAACATGACCGAATTTCTCACGTTTCCAAAAAACGTCTTTTTTACGACGTCAAGGATCTCCGATGCCCTGCTGACGTTTGAGCCGCCTATGAAGATGGCGCTGTATTTTAATTTATCACCGCCTCGGGTGAACATCACGCCGTACACCAGGTCTACGACATTTTCTGTCGTCACGTTGCCGTACTGCAGTACGACGTCCGCTCCGGCGTCATAGGCGGTAACGGCATCAAATACGCTTGCCAAGGGATCGCAGTCAAGTTGAAGCAGGATCTTTTTCAAGTCACTTACCCCCTTTATACAATGAAGGGGGATCGGATATGCTCCAACCCCCCTCTTTTGCGATTAAAGTTTAATTATACAGCTCTATACCATTCGCAATATCCGCAGGGACCCGCGCCCTCTCCCTTGACGTAGGGAACGTTACGTTTGATGAGCTTCGTCACGGCGCAACCCTTGCAGGCCCTGACGGGAGCTCCGGGCATGCCGGGGTTCTTTGCGATGATGTTGGTCATCAAGGTGGCGGTGGTGCACTCCGGCGTCAGGTAGCACGGAAAATCTGCAAGCGCCATGAGGGCGGCAAACCTCTGGGTGATGGCGCACGCGGGATAGGTGTAGCGCTGCGGGTTGCTCACTATCTCGTGCTTGTCGATGGGCGAAAGGTCTATCTCTATCCCCTTGATCTTTCCGCCGGCTCCCAGAGGGCTGATGTCCAAGATCTCCTCTCCGCGGGCTATGACGTCCATGAAGTCTACGTTGTGAAGCTCGTCGGCCTCTCCCCTCTTGGGGTTCATGGCGCAGTAGTTGTAGAAGCGCTTGGTGAGCAGGTCTATGACCATGGGGACGGTGAAGCTGTCAAGCCAGAGGATATAAGCCACGGCGCAGGCGGGAGCGCCCGTCGCGACGGTCAGGACATCCCACTCGCTCTTGAAGGCGCCTTCCTTCAGGGCCTTTCTCATGGTGTTCTCGAACACCTGCATCACTGCGTCGTAAATGCCGAAGACCATATCGCTCTTGAACATATTGTAGGCAGACTGCGAGATGTGGTGTCCGATGTCGCCCACGCAGTAGGCGGGAACGGCGGTGATGTTCGCCGGATGCACGCCGGCCTTTAGCGCAGCCACCACATAAGGACGCATCCATTCCTTGTATTGGGCCATGTATTTTCTGACGTCAAAGGAGCTGTAGGGACCGTGTCCGCCGAGGTTGTGGGTCTCCATGAGCCTTGCCTGCGCCTCTACGGGCTCTTTATATATGAACTGGAACTGCTTTACCTCGGCCTCTTCGGCCTCGGCGGCAGACTTGCCGGACTCTATGGCAGCCCTAAAGGCGGCGCCAAAGCCGTAGGAGGTGTTCATGCCCCAGGACTTGCAGGCGAGTATCGTCTTTTTGTGCTTCTCGGGAATGTCGAGGTCGACTAAGATCTTGTTGACGACGTTCGGGACCGAGCCTACGGACATGGCAAAGTCGACAACGCAGGTCGGGCCGTACATCCCGCCGTATCTGCGGGCCGCCTCACGGCCGATCAGGGCCCTGTTTTTGGCGATGGCGTCGATGAACTTCTCCATCGATTTCTTGAAATCGGGATCTTCCTCATACAGTATTTCGAGAATGGGCGGGGTCTGGAAATGCTCTACGAAGGGATCGTCCTCCGGCCGGATGTAGTCCGTCATGCCCTTTAAAATCTCGTAATGGGCGTTGACCGACTGAACGTGAAGGTCGATGACGGTCTTGCACTGGCCCTCTCCAACAGTCATCTTGTTGACGGCGTCAACGTAGGGTTTGCAATCCTCCAGCTTGAACTGACCACCGCGTTTTTCCTTTATTACAAGAAACACAGACTTTGTAGCCTCAATTGCCTCATTAACCATCTTTTCAATCATATTAGCCATGGAACCCTTCACCCTCCTCGTTTATGATTTTATCAACTAAACATCCAAAGCAACTTAATTCAGTTGCCCCTTTCACCCCCTCATTGTTTTGCGCTCACATTTACCTACCTTATATATTATATTATCGCCATGTTCTGTCAAGCAAGATTTAATCCAAGACCGCATCAAGCTTTTGTCGGATTTATGAGGTGTATACCTGCCAGTACCCAATGCCTTTTATGGCAGGCGCAAGGATGTACGTCTGCCAACGCCCCTCAGGTTTTAGGCAAAATCCAAGGGGATATTGCAAGACGACAACATGCCGCGCGCTGATTTAAGGCTTTTTTGCGCGGACGCCTCAACGTGAGGCTTGCTGCTGCAGTCTTTTGGCCATAATTTGTAAACTTTCTGCCTTTTGTAGATCTTCTGCTGTATTTATGTTAAAAAACGACAATTTATAATTCCTTAATAAGCTCATCTCGATTTCCTCGATGGCACATAGATCGATGAGCGGATAAAAGTCCTTGATCTTTCTTTTTCCCTGCCTGAAGGCGCTTTCTGCGGCAGGCAGGCAAGAGCGGTGATAAAAGGCATGAAGCGGCTCAAGAAAGCCATGCAGTCGAGGGACGATCGCCTGGGAGGTATTTGTCCTTTTTTGGTAAATCAGTCTCACCAGGGATCCGTTTACAAATGGCATGTCGCAGCCTAAAAGAAAGGTCCATTCGTTGTCGGACCTCATCAAGCCCTGGATGAGGCCAAGAAGAGGGCCCTGGTTGGAGATGGGGTCGACGATGACGTCCGTACAGTAACAGGACAAGAAAGAAAAGTGCCGGGACATGAGGTAATCGTAGTCAATCGAAGAGACGACAAGCAGTACGTCGTCAAAGATTGCCCTGATGTTTTTTAGGACTATCTCAAGCAGATAGACGTCGCCTATCTTTAGCAATGCCTTGTTTTGGCCGATCCTTTTTCCCCTGCCCCCGGCAAGGACTACGGCGGTAACGCCGCTTGTTACGTCATTCATGTTTGACGCTCCGGTCTTAATTTTGTAATTATTATAAACTTTATGACGACACAGGGCATCGGTAAAAAGGGCCCGGTTTAGGCGGTGCTATAATACTTTTGTCACGTTCAATCATGAATGGGAGGTACATAAAATGAAAGTCATCGCCATAAACGGAAGCCCAAGAAAAAAGTGGAACACCGCAACTTTGCTCGAACACGCCCTAAAAGGTGCAGAATCGGCAGGAGCCGAGACAAAGCTGGTGCACCTTTACGACCTAGATTACAAGGGCTGCATAAGCTGCTTTGCCTGCAAGCTTAAAGGCGGAAAAAGCTTTGGGAAGTGTGCCGTAAATGACGATTTAGCTCCCCTTTTAGAGGAGATACGAACCGTTGATGCCCTGATCTTGGGATCTCCCATTTACTTTGGAGACGTCACGGGAGAGATGAGGTCCTTCATGGAAAGGCTCTTTTTCCAATTTCCCATCTACGAGCCCGACGCCGCGGTCCGGCAGCCCAAAAAGGTCCGCACTGCATGGGTCTACACGATGAACGTGACGGAGGAACTCGCAAGACAGATGGGCTACGACCGAATGTTTCGTGACAACGCAGGGCTTCTTGAGAGGTTTTTTGGGTCTTGTGAGTCGCTTATGTGTTACGACACGCTGCAGTTCGACGACTACTCCAAGTACGCTGCCAGGCGCTTTGACCCCGTTGCCAAAAGGAAGCGCCACGAAGAGGCATTCCCCGAAGACTGCAAGCGTGCTTACGAGCTGGGCGCGAGGCTTGTAAAGTAATTTTTAGAGGTCTATCCAGAGCCGACTTTAGGGTCGGGTCTTTAGTTTTGAATTTTACGATCAAAGCGGATATCTGGCATGCAGTGTATTGACGTTAAGCATCTATATTTTGCATAAATTGGGGGCTTCAACTGCAGGAAGGTGCTAGATTGTGAGAACAATAAATTACGACGAACATGTCGAGAGAATTGTCGAGAAAATTAAAGAAAAATCCATGCGTCAGCGCATGACAGGCAAATCTCGCCTCGACATGCCGTTGCGTTCAAACAAAATGCATGACCCGCAAGAGGAGAGAGCTCTGTTTTTATTGGATTATTACCGCTGGAGGAAGGCGCTGGCCAGCGGGGAAATAGAAAAATTGGATCCGCGGAGATATCACATGAAATGGGTTCAAGGATAGCGGATATTCCACAAAGGACATAGTTTTGGTGGAAACCTAAGGGACATGGAGGAAACCTCAGGGTCTACCACTACAAAACCAATAAATGAATGGTAGACCCCAAAGCTTGACTACAGCTTATCTGTTATTCATTATTATGAACTATCATATAAATGACTCTCTGTATTGACAATATGATTTCACAACATTATAATTTGTGACACACATAACATTTTCAGAAGTCGCCGCCCCCAAATACTAAAGAGGGGGTAAATTAAAATGAAAAAAATACTGTTAATACTTTTCGCATTATGCATAACGGGCATTCCTTTCATCGCTTTTGCCGCATTGACTAAGAACGATTTTATCGGTTGTTCCTCATACGGTTGCACCTATAATATAGTTTGGGATGGATGGAAGGGATATCTGACGTTAGGGCCTGACGGAAAGACAGGGGAGCTATCTCAATCGTTGCCAAGCGGCGGACCTAAGTACTTTGCCGTCCGTTATAAGATAGCCCTTAACCCACAGGATTCCATCGAAGGCATGCAAGGCCCCGGCAATCAAAAACCAAGCTCCCTTGGGCACAGGATAGTATTTTGGGTTGACTTCAATAACACTCCCAAGAACCTAAAGGATGACCAGCGATTTGATGGGTACATGATGACACAGACAAAGGATGCCATCGCTGGGGTAACCTGGTGGAATGGCATTCCCTTTGGATTTTACGCCTATAATAAGACTGCTCCATTAATATAATCATGTCTGATATGCAAGCTGCACAGCAATGTTATCAGTAATAAAAGCTGGGGGCGGCGATTTTTTCTTTGCTTAGAATATTATGAGAATTTGAAAAATGATTAGTGAAAAACATTAGGTTCGTAAAAAACTTTGGGGTCGGGTCTTTAGTTTTGAATCTTATGTTTACGGCATGTCATTTTAACGATATACTATGATGCAATACAATAACATACTTTTCTGCTATATTAATATGAAGAATGTGTTTCCTTGGTTTCGAGTTATAATAAAATAAAAGAAGCAACCAGCTTAAATTTCATATGGGATTTGACACGTGCAACTAAAACAAACAGAGGGATTATACTTCGTAGAAAAATTAAGGCTGGACATCCGTCAAAAGCAAATAAGGAAGCATTAACTTTTGGGGAGGGCGTTAAAAATAACGAGGAAATTAAACTATGATGAGTATATAGAAAAAATGCGAAAGCAGTCCCTGCAGTTGTATGTAGCAATCGATGCCCACAGAGGCAAGCCGCTACGCTTAGGCAAGGCACGTGATCCGGAAGAAAACGTCGTTTTATTTTTGCTGGACTATAACCGTTGGCAGAAGGCTTTGGCCAGCGGGGAGATCGAAAAGCTTGGCCCGCGGAGGTATCGCATGAAATGGACGAAGGAATAAAGGATATTCTTAATGCTTTAAAGAAAGAAAATGATCCACTTCGCAAAGCTCTGGGAGTGATTGCCGTGCTGACGGAAGCTCTTGAGCCCGAAGGCATAAGGCCAATTTTGGTCGGCGGAGTCGCCCTGGAATTTTACACCTTAGGCGGTTATGCTACAAAGGATATCGACTTGGTGGTAAGCGACAGAGAAAAGGTAAAGACGGTGCTTGAAAACTTGGGATTTATGCATAGGATGGGCGAAAGGCATTGGTATTCCACAGAACTTGATGTCGCTATCGAGATCCCTGATGAGGTCTTGGCCGGTTCGCCGGAAAAATTGACCGTTCTAGAGATTGACGGCAAAAATGTCTACATCATAGGCATAGAAGACCTAATAATTGACCGCCTGTCTGCAGCCAAGTTTTGGCAAAGTCCAAGCGACTTTGAATGGGCCGTCAAAATCATAGCGCTGCATACAGAAGACATAGATTTCGACTATTTAAAAAAGGCAGCTAAGGAACGCGACGTAGAAGACATTTTAAAGGAAGCCTTAAAAGAAAGCGAAGGTCTTAGACCGCTCAAAGGGGTACAGGAACCGGATATACAGATATGACTTCATTTAGCGCAACATTCATGTTAAGCTGAGTCCCAGTTTTTATTAATAATTTGCATTATAAACTTCTATAGCAATCAACAACAATTGAGACGTTTCAGAGGCTTTCGCCGTTGATGGCTCGCCTCAAAAGCAATTCCAAAGAACAGCGATAACTGCTAGGCTTTACGCCCATGTCGCTGTAAATCTTACTCCAGCTGGCTATCCCGGGATGCCTTGACAGCGTGGATCCCAGGATATGCTTTGAGATCTCTGGTGCAATCGTGATTTTCACGACATTCGCTTGTTTTATCAGGCAAACCCCCAATAGCGTAAAAGTGCCGAATAAAAATCCTCGATGTCTTTTAAGTTGTTTACGAGTATGGATTTTAATATATTTAAGTCAAGCGCTTGGTAATTATGAACCGCTATATTTCGAAACCCTGTCATTTTGAGCATTCTTGAGGCAAGCTCTGGGTCTATTACTCCCTTTTCCTTTAAGATGACGAAGTTATCTCTGACGCTTTCGGGAAGGCCTAAATGCTCTGATGCCACAGCGTGGGCGGCAAGGTCTATACAGGCTTGAATTGCACGCTGCAGGTTAAGTACAAAGATATCCTGCTTGTCTATATCTTCAAGGCTTTTGGGATCAAGGCCCGTAACGTCACGGATCCTGTCAAGACACCTTTGTATAGTCGCAACCTTCGCCAAAACTATGTCCTTGTCAGGCATAAAGCCGCCTCCTTAGGATGTTTTCTTCAATTTCCCTGCGGCAATATTTTAAGTCGTCATACTCATTTACCGTAGAGACAAAAAACTGCTCGTAAGCCCCTTTTTCAGCATGCAATAAGATGCCCGTTTTTAACACCTGCATTTTCATCACCGGACCGACGCTATCAAGGACTACAAGGTCTACGTCTACTCCAACTAACTCAGTGAGTTGCTCTTTCAAGTCTAATACTTGCTTGACGTCAAAGGACCTTCCGAAAAGTACGGCCACGTCCACGTCGCTATCTGGCCTAGCTGTCCCTTTGGCGTAAGAGCCAATCAGAAAGGCCAGTTTTATGTCTTGCATGGCAAAAAAGTCGCGCAGTTTCGCTTCAATTTCTTTTTCGTTTTCTTTATTCATAATAACCGCCTTCCTTTTTTTGGCTCGAAAAGGACATTGTAAGTTAACGTCTTGCTGATTTTTGCAATAACATTATAACAGCTCAAGCAGCTTTAAAACCTCATAAACGCCATGGGAGCTACCGTTAAAGGTTTAAAGCGCAGCACTACGAGGTCAGGTAACTGTTGCTGTACGAAAACAGCTTTTACTAGGTTAGACCAGAAAAAGCTCGGGGAAGGCAAAAGCCCGCCCTCCCCGAGTATAGATTTTAAATTCGGCTCCAATGGTGAAACGGTTTCTTAAGTACAAATACCCGAGGGTCAGGTCTTTAGTTTTGAATTTCAAGCTGTGGGACGTAAGCGAGGCGGCCTTCGGAGCCGGCTACGACGGTGTTATCATAGACAAGGTGCATTACGCCCGCAAAAAAGCAGGTAGGAGCGTCTTTGTAGCAGATGATGAAAGTATTTGCGACTTTGTCGTCGGCGGCGCAACCCTGGAAGTCGGCGGCAAGAGCAAATCGGGCAAAGCCGCAGATTTCGTCGTAAGAGACGGCCTTGACGTGCCTCTGCCCGGCGTGATTCCCATGTGGCTGCTTGGGATGATGTATTAAGCGAAACTCTGAAGACAGGGCCTTAAGCTTGCAAGCCAAAACAGGATTTTTGTTTAAAACTTACTGCCTAAGCACCCTCAAGACTTCGCCCTTTGAAACAAGATTAACCAGCTAAACTAAAATTCAAGATTAAAGATCCGACCCCAAGACCCCGACCCCAAGACCCGTATTGCATTAAGGACGGCGATTAGCGTGACGCCCACGTCGGCAAAGACTGCGGCCCACATGGTGGCCATCCCCAGGGCACCTAAGCCTAAGACAGCGCCTTTGACGCCCAATGCGATGGCGATGTTTTGTCTGGCTATGCTAAGCGTTCGCTTGGCAATTTTAATGGCTGCCGGGACTTTCGAGGGCTCGTCCGTCATTACGACCACGTCGGCTGCCTCGATGGCGGCGTCCGACCCAAGCCCTCCCATGGCGATGCCCACGTCTGACCGTGCAAGCACAGGGGCGTCGTTTATGCCGTCTCCGACGAAGATGAGCTTTCCCTTCGCGGATTTGCCCGCCATGAGGTCCTCCACCTTTTGCACCTTATCCGCGGGAAGCAGCCCGCCGTAGGCCTCGTCGATGCCAAGGCTCATAGCCACGCTTTCTGCTACGGACTCTGCGTCGCCCGTAAGCATTACAATCCTTTTTACCCTTTGGGCCTTAAGCTCACTGACAGCTTTGGCTGCGTCTTCCTTGATAACGTCTGCTATTACGATATAGCCTTTGTATTCGCCGTCGACCGCGACGTGAACGACCGTTGCAGCTTCACCAGGGCCTTCGACAGTTATGCCAAGCATCTGCATGAGCCTGGCGTTTCCCGCTGCGACGAAGCGGCCGTCGACGGTGGCGGTGACGCCCTGCCCAGGTATTTCTTTGACGTTTGAAATGAGTGCGGCGTCGATTTCCTTGCCATAGGCCCGCCTGATCGAAAGGGAGACGGGATGATTTGAAAAGCTTTCGGCACAGGCAGCGAATTTTAAAATTTCTTCATTATTATATATGCCTTTTGAGACGACTTCTTGTACCTCGAAAGTGCCCTTTGTGAGCGTGCCGGTCTTGTCAAAGACGGCTACTTCCGCGTCGGCCAGAGCCTCCAGGTAGTTGCTGCCCTTCACGAGGATACCCTTCCTTGCAGCGGCGCCAAGCCCGCCAAAGAAGCTCAGGGGTATGGAGATCACCAGCGCGCAGGGACATGAAATTACGAGGAAGACCAGTGCCCTGTAGACCCAATCGCCAAGGGCTGCGCCCTCAAGCGCAAGAGGCGGGACGACGGCTATGAACGCCGCTCCGCCCACGACGGCAGGCGTATAAAAGCGGGCAAACTTGGTGATGAAGTTCTCGGACCTCGACTTTTTGGCGGCGGCGTTTTCTACTAAGTCCAGGATTTTGGATGCCGTCGATTCGCTGGCATTTTTGGTGACCCGAGCGACGAGCAGGCCGTTTAAATTGATGGCCCCGCTTAGCAGTTCGTCTCCTTCGCGGACAGCTTTGGGCATCGATTCGCCCGTCAACGGCGAACTATCGATGGTTGAGCTGCCCTCCATGACCACGCAGTCTAAGGGCACCTTCTCGCCCGGTTTTATGACGATGACGTCGCCAATGTTTACTTCGTCGGGATCGACGCGATCTATAACGTCGCCTCGTTTAAGGTTTGCATAATCGGGGCGTATGTTCATCAGCTCGGCGATGGACCTTCTGGACTTCTCCACTGCCCTGTCCTGAAATAGCATGCCGATCTTATAAAAAAGCATCACGGCGACGGCCTCGCTGTATTGCCCGATGCAAAATGCCCCTACGGTTGCAACGCTCATCAGGAAGTTTTCGTCGAATATCTGCCTGCGCGAGACGTTTCTTATCGCCCTCAAAATCACGTCGCCACCGGTTACCGCGTAGGCAGCCAAATAAAGCAATGGCCGAGCTGCGTTTTCTGCCTCCAGTAATATGGCAAAAAGAAAAAGCCCCAAACCTATTGCTATCTCGGCAATCCTTTTTTGGTGCGGCTCAATAGGCATCGCTAAGCCTTCTTTACCACCACGTCCGGCTCGTATCTTGTAACGATCCTTTGTGCTGCCTTGACGATGTCGTCAAATCTGGCATCGTCGCCTTCGATGACCATCTTGGAGGTCATGAAATTAACGGATGCGAAGTTGACCCCCTCCAAGGCCTTGATCTCCCTTTCTATCTTTTCCGCGCAGTTTGCGCAGTTTAACCCCTCGAGCTTAAATGCCTTTTTCATGCCAACGCCTCCTTTTATTGGACATAACGCTTTTTAGCTTTACAATTGAATGTATCTTCAACTGTCAAGGCAATTATAGTTGAGTGAATGTTCAACTGTCAAGGTCGTAAGGTCTTTTTTAAGAAAATGTCGGCGGAAACGTGCGAGAAACGACGAAGCATGGCAAATATTTCCGCTTTTTCAACGTTCGGGTTAATGATAGAATACAATCGACTGATACTTGCAGGGGCATTACATCCTTCTGGTAGGGTTACCGAGCTACAATTTAGTCAAACGGAGGCATGGCATGAAAAAGGACGAAATGGTCTGCGACTGCGACGTGATCCACGAGGAAGTGGTCGACGCAGTCAGGAAAAAACTGCCCGACGAAAGGGAGCTTTACGATTTGTCGGATTTCTTCAAGGTCCTGGGCGACAGCACGAGGGCAAAGATCATGTGGGCCCTCGACGAAAGCGAGATGTGCGTCTGCGACCTGGCCGTGCTCTTGGGCATGACGAAGTCCGCCGTCTCCCATCAGCTGCGCTCGCTTCGGGAGGCAAACCTCGTAAAAAACAGGCGCGAGGGGAAAAACGTGTTCTACTCCCTCGCCGATGACCACGTCAAACAAATATTCGAGAAGGGCCTCGAACACATCCGCGAGAAGAAAGACTAAATTCCCAGTTCTTGGGGTCGAGTTCCCGGGGTCGCGAGTTCCCGGGGTCGGATCTTTAATCTTGAATTTTTTCAGGGGGGCGTTCCTGGGGTCTGATATGACCCCGGTGCTTATACGTCTAATGCCTGTGGCGTAGCTTTGTTTATGATTCCTTTCGCCCTGACCTTGCATCCAATTGCCTCAAGATGGCATGAAAGCAGGTCCAAAGCTTTTTCTACGTCAGGCGCGTCGGATTCCTGGGCTGCATCGACGAAAAAGAGCGCCTCTTTTGTATAGGTCGTAACGGCGCATAACCTGCTGTCGCGGTGATTCCACAGCCAACAGCAAATCTTTTCTTCGTCGGCGTACACGATGTGGGTGCCTTTTACGGTAATTTCCTCACCTGAACCGAGGGGAAGAAATATCTCACCTTCTTTGCCATATCTCAGCGTGAGGTCGCCTTTAAGTTTATGGACATCATAAGCTCCCATGGGAAGCAGCGTCATGACGGAGACGCAGTTGTAGCAATCGACCACGCTTGAAATGTTCCATATGTTTTCACCCTTGATGACACGCCTCAAAAGCGCCTCCAAAGAGCAACGGTAGCTGCTGGGTTTAACGCCCATGTCGCTGTAGATCTTCCGCCAGTTTGCGATCCTCGGATGTTTTGACAGCTCCTCTGTTTTAAATAAGCCATGCTCTTGCACGATTCGCGGCAGATTTTTCTTTAACGCTTCCACATAGTCATTTTTCTCTTCTACTACCACGCAAGCATAAAGCCAACCAATATGGGTGCCGGGATAATTTTCCAATATCTCCGGTGCGATCGTGATCTTCATGATTTCCTCCTGTTAGAAGTTCGTAACTGGGGTCACATCTTTAGTTTTGAATTTTGGCATTTTCGGACACCTCCGTTAGACCTTTAAAGGTATTCAGCCGGGAAATTCAAGGTTAAAGACGTGATCCCAATACAATTTACTGTCCAAGTAGCTTTAAAACTTCATCCTTGGATTTGGCGTCAAGTACAGCTTCGGCCGCGGCATCAAGCTTGGATTCGTCTGTGACGGAGCGTATCATCTTTTCATCAGAAGATGACAGGCCGAATTTGCGGCGCAGTTGTTTTATAAGCAGATCTTGTTTGCCCTGTTTTATCAGCTTCTCTGCCAGAGATGGCATAAGCTCTTCACCTCCAAGTTCTTTTACTATCCGTTGCATGGTGTCTTGGTCTACATCAAGAGTATAATACAAATAAAGAAGAAGTATTATCTTTTCCTCTTTGGACAGTTCTGCTATAACAGCTACACCTTTAATGTTTTCTATATCTCTCATGGCGACAAGCTTCATTAATTGCAGACTTTTATATAAAAAAGGAGTGGTTTTTGCCTTTTCTTCAATTTCCT
Source organism: Acetomicrobium flavidum (assembly GCF_900129645.1). Classification (NCBI taxonomy): domain Bacteria; kingdom Thermotogati; phylum Synergistota; class Synergistia; order Synergistales; family Acetomicrobiaceae; genus Acetomicrobium; species Acetomicrobium flavidum. Next base: position 1,968,194 of record NZ_FSQZ01000001.1, on the reverse strand, counting down.
CGTTAGATAGTTTGGTTAGATCCACTAATACGTAGTTGAACTCAGGGATGTAAGGTTTTATGGATTCGTTTAAGCTGTCGAACTGCCCTTGAAAATGGGTCGTCACGTTCCAATTATTAGAAGTCCGCAGATGAAAGCGGGATCCTTCTTTTAATGGAATCGCTAAGTTTTTGCAACATATGCTGTTTCCCCTTGACGATCAAAAGTAATATGGCTACAATGTTATCACGAACAGGGGGTGTTTGGATTGAGGCGCGTTTGCGATTCGTCAATTAGGGTAAGAATAGACAGCGACACAAAAGAGCGAGCATCAAAAGCGCTGGACAGGATGGGCCTTTCGATCTCTGATGCTGTGCGTTTGCTATTGGTTCGAATAGCCGAAGATGGTCGATTTCCCTTCGATCTAGAGGTACCAAACGCCAGAACGAGAAAGGCAATGGTCGAGCTTGAAGAAGGAGGCGGAATATCTAAAACTTCCATCAAAGATGCGTTTGCAGATTTAGGACTCTAAATGTTAGATATTCGATACTCTTCGCAGTTCAAAAAGGATATTCGTCGTCTAAAAAGGCAGGGCAAAGATTTGGAAAAATTACGAGAGGCGATTTTGCTCCTTGCCAAAGGAGAAGCTTTGCTAGCACATTATTTAGATCACTCTTTACGTGGGCAGTGGAATAAGTATCGAGAAATTCATATTGATAACGATTGGCTTCTTATATACAGAAAAACAGAAAAAGAGCTGCTTTTAGTTTCAACCGGTTCACATTCAGAACTTTTTGATCGATAGGAATAAGATCTTTTATCCTCATTCAGTCGTAGCGAAACAAATAGAACTAACCTATTGTATTAAAATTCAAGATCCGATTCCTAAATCCTGCGATATGAAATGACAATAAAATAATAACCTTAAAGTTTTAAGAATTCATCGACAGAAATGCCGACCTGGCGCAAGATGTTCTTCAAAGTTCCTCGCTTCAACTCTTTATGATCCGGTATAGTTATGGTCATTTTAGAGGGCTTCTCTCTGCGTAATATCATATGACTTCCCGATTGCCTAACGAAGACAAAATCAATCTTCTCCAGCTTTTTCGCTACATCTTTTCCCGAGAGGTTAGGCAGTTTGCTCATCAGAAAGGGATATCTCTACAACATCGACAATAACATCGCTTTGCGGGATTTCATCGCCAAATTGCTCAGAAACTTCTATCCACCCCTTGATGGCTTCCTTCACATTCGCAAGCGCTTCTTCGTAGGTATCGCCTTCGCTAATGCACCCAGGAAGCGAAGGGACATACACAGTATAACCGCCCTCTTCCGCAGGCTCGAAGATAACTTTATAAGCTCGAGTTTTACCCATCGTCTCAATACCTCTCTTCAATCACAGTCACAAGCTTACCCCCCATTTATGGGATAACTGGGGTCACATCTTTAGTTTTGAATCTTGGCATTTTCGGACACCTCCGTTAACCTTTAAAGGTATTCAGCCGGGAAATTCAAGATTAAAGACGCGACCCCAATACATGATCCCAATACAATTTCTAGTTTAATTCCATTACTGTAATATCTTCAAAACTTCGTCTTTGGATTTGGCGTCAAGCACAGCTTCTGCTGCTGCGTCAAGTTTGGATTCGTCGGTAACGGAGCGGATCATCTTTTCTTCTTTGGGCGTTATGTTAAATTTACGGCGAAGGAACTTTATAAGCAGCTCCTGTTTGCCTTCTATTTTGCCCTTTTCTTCGCCTCTTTTTTCCCCTTGTTTTATCAGCTTCTCTGCCAAAGATGGCATGAGCTCTTCACCTCCAAGTTCTTTTACTATCCGTTGCATGGTGTCTTGGTCTACGTCGAGAGTGTAGAATAAATAAAGGATCAGTATTATCCTTTCCTCTTCAGGCAAGTTAATTATAACAGTTATCTTCGTGATTCCTTCTATGTCATGTAAGGCTACAAGCTTCATGATAATTAAGCTTGCCATCAACGAGGAAATGCCATTTCACTTCATGTATAATTATTAATAAGGTGGATATGAGGCCCACATTAACCGCACGACGGGAATATCCGATGGTAATAGTTTATGGTAGATGGAGTAACATTAGATAAGTTCAACTTGTTATCATAAAATTCAAGATCCAAACCCCATTTCGTAAAAGGAAGAGATATCATGTTCACGAATGAAAATAATATTGAAGAAAGAATACAAGAACTTCCAAATGATTTAAAAAAAGAAGTCCTTGATTATGTGGAATTTTTACTCAATCAATATAAAAGTAAGGATATCAAAAAAGCAAATAGTTTCAAAGTTGACTGCGAAGGCGGATTATCTGACCCAAACATAAAAATAAGTTCTGTTGACCTTCAGCATAAAGCTTTAAATTGGAGATAAGATCGATGTTTTTAATAGATACAAATATATTTTGGAAATTCTTTTAGCTCAAGACAAAAATGGATTGTGCAAAAGCTTCCTAACGGACAACATTAGAGATCTACTGATGTGTAGTGGGACCGTTGCCTTTAAATTTCTAAGCGCCTCCACTGAAGATGCCCATAATAAGCGCTGATTTTGGCAACAAAAGTCATTTGGTTAAATAAAATATTAACATTTAATGATAGGGTGACAGTTCCGGATAATTAGGTTAAAATAATAATGGACGGAGGAGTGGCTCATGGTCGGTTGTTCTGTAACGGGAATTGATCCGACCTCAAAATGCCGCCTCCGTCTTTTTATATAAACCCATCGGTGTCAGCTAACCAAAAATTTACCCTTGAGATCATCGCATCCTGACATATCGTGTGTTAAATTGCTGAACTATATTTCAAGATTAAATATTCGACCCCAAATATTTTAACGACAAACAATATGCCATGCTTTAATACTAACGTAACCAAAAATAATTTAATCTTTCTTTAAATGCTATTGAAGATATTTAGACCTGAAGTCAGCAGGAGTTAATATCTCAGGTTTATCAACCTTAATACATGTAAAGTCTTTATCACCAGTAATGAAAATGTCCACATCTTCGACTATCGCAGTATAAAGTACAGGATAATCATTTGCATCACGTATCTCAAATAACGTTTCATCAATTTCATCTGGAGTATATACGTATTCATAGCTCATTTTCATTAAAAGCTCTTCAACTACTTTTATCTTTGACGGGAATTTACGTTTGATAACTTCCTTTAATTCATCTACTATAAAAGACGATAACACTAATTGGTGCTCTGCGAATATATTCTCCATCATTTCATTCATTTGCGGATTAGGAAATAAAAGCAGCGATACAAGCACGTTTGTATCCAACATAATTCTCATACTATTTTTCCTTTCTTTCGCGGCGAAGTTCTTTTATCATGGCGACTACGTCGTTTGTGTCTTTTAATCCAACGCGTTGTGCCTCGCCGGCAAAAGCGGCCTGTGCCTTCCTTAAGGCCTCCATCGATGCATTAAGAATGTATATCTTTCCTTCTTCCTCGACAAATAAGATCTTGTCGCCCTCCTTGACCCCCAATTTGCGGCGTATATCGATAGGAATGGTAACCTGCCCCTTTGAGGTGATCTTTGCGATCTCCATATCTTATCCCTCCCTTCTGATTAATGAAATCCTTACTTTCCTTACATTTGCAGTATACTCAAACTGGAGGGAAATATCAATAGTCCGATCTTATACTTTTCCCACATTAGGCGTCTTAACGTCATTGTTGTAACGATTGCGGGGTTGTGGGGTCACATCTTTAGTTTTGAATTTTGGCATTTTCGGACACCTCTGTTAACCTTTAAGGTATTCTGCCGGAAATTCAAGAATAAAGACCTAACCCCAATGCCGTGACCCCAATGCCGCTTTTGAAGGCATCCAGCCGGGAAATTCAAGATTAAAGATCCGACCCCAAAACTGTTCAGATTAAAGATCCGACCCCAAAACTGACGACCCCAAAACTGACCGCAATATTTCTATGAACCTAGGCACTACCTCGTAAATATCGCCGATGATCCCGATGTCGGCGTACCTGAAAATGGGAGCCGACGGGTCGAGGTTTATGGCGATGATTACCTCGGAGTCCCTCATTCCCGCCAGATGCTGCGGGCTTCCCGAGATACCGCAGGCGATATAAAGTTTTGGCTTGACCGTATTTCCGCTAAAGCCAACCTGATGTTCCTTTCCTATCCATCCTTCGTCCACCAGGGGCCTGCTTGATCCGACGACTCCTCCCAAAAGCTTTGCCAGCTCTTCAAGCATTTTGAAGTCCTCCGGCCTTTTAAGTCCCCTTCCGCCCGATACGATGACCTCGGCGTCGGCAAGGCCTATGCCTTCGATGATATGTTCGCATATCACCCTCCAGGAAGGGACGCTTGAAAGGGGCGTCATGTTGACGACTACGCCCTCCCTATTTTCGTCCCTACTAGCACGCTGCATGACCTTGTATCGCACCGTCGACATGCTGGGAGTGGTCTTGGTCTTTATGTGAGCCAAAATATTTCCCGTGAAGGCCGGCCTTGTCTGGATAAAGGTACCGTCTTCGTCTATGGAAAGGTCCGTGCAATCGGCCGTCAGTCCTGTCTGCAAATCTGCGGCAACTCTAGGGGCAAGGGACCTTCCTATGTGAGTCGATCCAAAGAGGATGGCGTAAGGGTTTATTTTCCTCGCCAGGGCAACCAGGTTTGCCTTATATAAAAACGGGTCGTAATTGTAAAAGGACGGGTCATCAAACAGGTAGACCTTCTTTGCGCCGTAATAGATTAACTCCTGCGCTTCGCCCCTTACATCCCTGCCCAAAAGCACCGCCGAGACCGTAAGGTCGCGGTTACCGCTTAACTCAATGGCCTTGCCCAAAAGCTCAAAGGCGACGGGATGAACCCTGCCCCTGCGCTGCTCGGCAAAGATAAGCATTTCCCTTTTATCGCTAACGGTCATATCAATCCCCTCGATTCAAGAACGGCCATGATCTCCTTTAATCCCCTCTCGGGGTCCTTGTATATTCGACCATTTCTTTGCCCCTCTTCGGGCACTTCTATCTTGTATACCCATGTCGGGGACCCGTTGAAGCCCAAAAGGCCTTCGTCGGCCTCGATCTCCTTGGCATCCATCTTTTTCACCTGGGCCTTTCGGGCATTGAGCTTTTCCCTGAACCCCGGGAGGCGTGGGGAGTTTATGTCCTTGGTGACAGAGACAAGCAATGGAGGGCTTGCCTCCACCTCGTATATCATGTTTTCAAGCTCTACCCTTGCCTTAAATTTTCCATCTTCGTAATCTAACCTTGACGTATAGGGCAGGTAGGGAATCCCAAGTCGCTCCGATACCTCGCCTCCCACCTGTCCCGTGTCGCCGTCTACCGTCTTTTCGCCGCAGATCACTATGTCGAAATCGCCCATGGCTTTTATCGCCTGCGAGAGGGCGTAAGAGGTCGCCAAGGTGTCAGAACCCGCAAACTTCTTGTCGGTGAGCAAAATGGCCTCGTCGACGCCCCTGGCTATGGTGTCCTTGAGGGCCTGCTCCGCGTCGCTCGGGCCCATGGATATGGCGGTCACCCTTCCACCATGGCGCTCTTTAAGCCTCACGGCCTCCTCTATTGCGTTGAGGTCAAATGGGTTGATCTCCTGCGGTGCCGAACTCCTGTCCACCACTCCCCTGGCTGCATCGAACTTCACCCTTTCTATGTCCGGCACGACCTTCGTCAGCACGATTATATTCATTGCTTGTTACCTCCAACTTTTTAACGATTATTGTAAATAATTACATAGTATAGCACAATGTAAAGCCAAGTCCATTTTCCCCCGCCAAAGCTTCAGGCGCTGCCATGGCCGATGCACTTCCAGGCCGATGAGGGCAGCTGCTTTGTGGGGAGGCGCAAAGTATAACTGCTCTGCTGGAAAAAATGACGTTTGTGTATTATGATTGTTGCTAATCACTTTATGATAAAGAAGGGAATTGATGTCATTTGAGCGAAAAGTATAACAAGATCACGCCGGAAATACTTGAAGAGCTTAAAAGCATCGTTGGACCGGATAACATGGCCACGGATGAGTCGGCCATCGAGGCCTATTCCTGCGATGAATCGGGCAAGGTTTACGCCAGGATGCCCGACGTAGTCGTAAAGCCTGAGAGTACACAGCAGGTATCGAACGTGATGAAGCTGGCCAACAGGGAAATGATACCCGTGACGGCAAGGGGTGCGGGAAGCGGAATCGCCGGGGGCGCCATTCCCATAAAAGGCGGAATACTTCTTTCCCTGGAGAGGATGAACAGGGTGCTTGAGATAGACAGGATAAACCGTGTCGCCGTCGTCGAGCCGGGCGTGGTAACAAACGACTTGTGCCAGATGGTCCTCAAGGAAGGCCTCATGTATGCCGGATACCCCATGAGCACGGAGACGAGCTTCATCGGCGGCAACATCGCCACCAATGCCGGCGGGGCCAAGGTCATCAGATACGGAAGCACGAGGCGACACGTCCTCGGGATAGAGGTCGTGCTTCCCACGGGAGACGTCCTGGAGCTGGGCGGCAGGATAAGAAAGCAGACCTGGGGCTACGACCTGCTTCAGATCATCATAGGCTCCGAGGGCACGCTCGGAGTGGTGACCAAGGCCATATTAAACCTTGAGCCGGCACCCGGAGACACCGTCACCTTCCTGGCGCCCTTCCCATCCATCGAGGAGGCCGTCGAGGCGGTCGCTGCGATCTTAAGGGCTGGGGTTGTATTAATGGCCTGCGAGTTCATGGATCAGCTTTCCACGAAGTGCGCCACCAAGTACCACAACACCACGTTTCCCATGCAGGATGAGGCGAAGGCATTCCTCATAATCCAGGTGGAGGGACAGACGCCCGAACAGCTGGACATGTACATAGAAAAGGTGGGCGAGACCTGCATGGAACACGGCGCCATGGAGGTCTTCACCGCCGAAAGCAGCACGGAGTCGCGAAACATCTGGAAGGTCAGGGAGAGCTTCGCCGAGGCCGTACGCGCTGTGGATCCCAACGCCTCCCTCAGCGGAGACATGGTCGTGCCTATGTCAAAGATATCTGAGATGGTGAAGGCCGTGGGAGAGACGGCAAGGAAATACGACATTACAATCGCCCTGGGAGGCCACATCGCTGACGGCAACATCCACCCCCTGTTTTTTAAGCCCGACCGCATCCCCCTTGAGGAATGGCCCGACTTCGTGGAGAACATAGTCGATGAGCTCATAGGCGTGGCCATAAGCTTGGGAGGAGTCGGAAGCGGCGAGCATGGCGTCGGTTTCTTAAAGAAACATACCTTCATGAAGTACGAGGCGAAAAGCAAGCTGGAGGTAATGCGAGGGATAAAAAAGGCCTTCGATCCCAACGGCATCTTAAACCCCGGCAAGCTCTTCGATTAAAGATCATTGGGGTCACATCTTTAGTTTTGAATTTTGGCATTTTCGGAAACCTCCGTTAACCTTTAAAGGTGTTCAGCCGGGAAATTCAAGATTAAAGACGTAACCCTGTGGCTCTTAAAGATCCGACCCTGTGGCCCACAAAGAGTCATGAGCCATATTGATGTATATATCATAATAGGTCATGTAACTTGCTTCTGCTGCTTTCTGCAAAGCACCAAGGTCAACCGAAAAGCCTTTCGGGAAAAGAGCGGCCCATCCGTAGGGCGAAGCATCCGACCAGGTCAACTTCTTGACCGTTTTGAATTTATCAAGGAGGTCAGCAAATGTATCGTCGTAATAGGACGATAAGGTAAGTATCTTTGAAATAGTTAGCGAGACCTTGTTTTCTAGGTCTTTGAAAAGGATATCGCCCGCTTCGAAAAGATTGACGGACAGCGTTAGGGTTGCCATATATAGGGCAAAATAACGCACAAGCCCGTTGAAGGCATCGTCGCGCCATCGGGCCAATGATGCCCTGATCGGCTCATCATCGCCAAAGCAAGGGTATATGTAAATGCCATCTTCAATGCCTTTTTCCCTTAAGTCAAAGGGGACCGATGATGAAGAAATCTTTAACTTAGAAGATAAAACGATGCACTTTTCGCGCATTTCTTGAAGCTCAAAGGCTTCTTCAAGCGAAGGGATGCCCTGTATGTCGCAGATGTTGATAGCGCAGCTCATCTCGGAAGCAGGAAATTTTCCGATGTATACCCTATCTCCTGATTCGCACTCTCCCGACTCACGCTCTTTGATCCACCTGTTCCATGAGTTGATCATTATTCCATCTTTCATCTCGAAATCTTCATTGCAAAGCAAATGCCCTGTGCTGTCGAAGTAATCTGCTAAGCATACATATACTCGGCCATCGATGATGCGCTCCTGCAGCCCGAGCGAATTTATGCGCTCTTCTGCTTCAATAAAGATCGCATACTGCTCATCTTTATTTAAAATTCCAAAATCTTCAACTTTGACAATGACGCCTTGCACAGCCTCTTCGTCTTGCGTCCTTTTATCCAACACGATTGGCCAGGCAACAGGATTTTCTTCCTCGGGCCGAATGATCTCGTAACCCATCTTCAAGATGGTTTGATACCACTCAAGCACAGCAAGGGCCTTTTTGTCTATCCAATTCCCCTCGATCAAAGGTATGGATGACATGAAAAGATTGGGCGGATCTTTCGGACAAAGCGCCCATCCTGCTTCGACGGCGCCGCTGTTTACGAGGGAGCGCACTTCCTCCAGCAAGGATTCTAAAGCAGTTTCAAACTCCTCGTCTCGAACATCAAGCAGGCCGTAATTGAAGTCTCTGCCATGCAAGAAATCGTCTCCGTCTTCGGGCGATTCAAACTTTGAGCATATCGCCGCGATCTTACTTTCCTCTCCTGAATTTACGAGAATTTGACGCATTAAATCCCAACCCCAAGGGATCGCCCTGTTTCCCTGCAACAAAAAATATTCCCTTACCATGGCGGGCAGTTCTGATTCAAGCATCTCATCCCATGTCCTAACAGTCCTTTCGTTTAAACTCAAAAGTAAGTCTGCCATTTCTTCCGAAAGCGGATAAGCTTCACGAGCAAAGGTCGTATCGACAGCCTGGGCAAGGCTTGAAGCCTGCAGGGCCATCAAAAGCCTTTTTAGTCGTTCGGTAAGCCAGTCAACTTCTAATTGCATTTCCCTCTGTCTGTTTCGCAGGTCATCGTTTATGCAATAAAAGAGAGAGGCCAAAAAGTGGACTTGTGGTTTTAATTCGTCAAACTTTTCCTTCACATACTCAAGTCCTTTGTCGCTATATTCCTTTGCTAAGGCTTCGTTCAAGCGTTTATATAAGCTTTTTACCGAATCACGACGAAATTCGGACCTATTTGCGGCCAGAACTTCCTTTACCCATTCTTTTACAGTTTTTTTAACCATGGGAGAAATATTTTTCAGATCAATTGATGATGACTTTAATGTACTCATTGCAATGCTCCTCTCATTTTATAACTTTGGCGTCAGGCGTTTTAGGATCAAAGGGAAAACATCCCCTTCGGCTATGCGGTCCAAAAACATAGACTATAACTGGGGTCACATCTTTAGTTTTGAATTTTGGCATTTTCGGAAAACTCCGTTAACCTTTAAAGGTGTTCAGCCGGGAAATTCAAGATCAAAGACGCGAGCCCCATTCATTACCGAGAATGCAATTTTATTCTATAATTATCAATGAGGTGAAGATAAATGTCCATATTGACTGCCTTCGTGGAAACAGCCATGCATGAGGCAAGGTACAAAATGCTCGAGGATGGCACGTTTTTTGGGGAAATTCCTTTCTGCCCCGGCGTGTGGGCAAACGAAAAGACCTTGGAATTATGCCGCGACGTACTGAGGGAGGTCCTTGAAGAATGGTTAATTTTAAAACTTCGAGACGGGGATTTTATCCCCACAATCGGCGGAATCGACCTTAACGTAATAACAAGTGAAGCATGAACTCGATAAATAGGCGTGAACTGATCAAACGTTTGAAAGCATTAGGTTTTAGCGGTCCATATTCCGGTGGACGTCATTCGTTTATGAAGCGCGGTCCTTTGAAGTTAAGGGTATCAAACCCTCACGTGGGGGATATCAGTATTCCACTGCTTAAAGAAATTTTAAGACAGGCGGGCATTTCTGAAGATGAGTGGGATAATGCAAGATAAGATCAACCTGCAAGATTAAAATTCAAGATCAAAGATGCGACCCCAAATTTGATGCACTGGCACGTGGGCAAACAAAAGACCTTAGAGACGTGTAGCGTTCAAGTCGTAAAATCTCGGCTGCCCAGGGGTAGGCCTTATCTCAATATTTTTAACTTAGCAAGGCTAAAAGTTTCGATATGACTTCGTTAACGAAATTATCATCGGCCCGTTCAATGAATCTTCCATTTCATGTTCGTGCCCGCCAATCTATGTTTCTAACGGCATCGGCAAGAACCACTCCGCTTTTCGGAGAGCGGCACTATATTGAGACAAAATAAAGCACTTTTATAGACGGTTGCATTTCAAGGTTTTCGGCAATCTCCCAGCTAGTTTAATTCCATTACTGTAATATCTTTAAAACTTCGTCCTTGGATTTGGCATCGAGCACGGCTTCAGCTGCGGCGTCAAGCTTGGATTCGTCGGTAACGGAGCGGATCATCTTTTCTTCTTTGGGCGTTATGTTAAATTTACGGCGAAGGAACTTTATAAGCAGCTCTTGTTTGCCCTCTATTTTACCTTCTACTTTTCCCTCTTTTTTGCCTTGTTTTATCAGCTTCTCTGCCAGAGACGGCATGAGCTCTTCACCTCCAAGTTCTTTTGCTATCCGTTGCATGGTGTCTTGGTCTACGTCGAGAGTGTAGAATAAATAAAGGATCAGTATTATCCTTTCCTCTTCAGACAAGCTTATTATAACAGTTATCCTCATGATTCCTTCTATGTCATGTAAGGCTACCAACTTCATTAAGAGTAAGCTTGCCATCAAAAAAGGCGTGTCTTCTGCCTTTTGTTCTATCTCGTCGTTGGGAATTTGAGTCAAGTCTACTAATACGTAGTTAAACTCAGGGATGTAAGGTTTTATGGATTCCCCTATATTTTGAAACTGCCCTTGAAAATGAGTCGTTACGTTCCAGCTCGAAGAGCCGTGATAGATGACCACGGGAATTACAGGTATCAGTGGTACATTTTTCTTTTTCTGCTCGTCCCACGTTACGGTCATATAGCTTAGTATTTGAAGTAAGACTCCGGGGTCAGGGTATGACTTGTGCTCGAATACAAAATAAAGCTGTCCTTTAGTATTTGATATATGGCATTCTACGGCTATATCCATGTAGTACTTGTTGTAGCCTTTGACCTTTTCTGTTGGAATGAGCTTGATTTCCTTTAGGTCTATCTGGCTTGAAATGTCTTTTGGGAGAAATTCCTTTATAAATTTTCTTACGTTTGCTTCGTCTGACATTACCCTTTTAAAAAGCCTGTCGTGGGGGTCTTTGGGCGTAAGGTCGTCTTTTGGCACAAGGGAAGCCTCCTTTGCGTTGAAAGTAAATGACGTAGTTTATTGTACATGAAATAACATAACCTTGAAACTGTTGGCAGGCCTTTAAAATACCCGGCAGGCTTTAAGGCTATAGGACAAGCATTCTATGTATCTGTCGGGCATAAGGATGCTGGTCAACTAATGCGAATAAGTGCTGAACAAACTGCAGAAATGAACCTAAATTCCGCGTTTTTTGCTCACCAAACGACTTCCACCGGATATTGAGAGATTTGAGAGTCAACCATTAGAATGGGCAACTCTTCTAATTGAGCTTGAGAAATTAGCAAGCGGTCAAAAGGATCCCGATGATAGTCAGGAAGGGATATCTTCGGGAAGTGGCGCATCAAAGTCGTTAGCGACAACCAGCTTCCCCTTTGCGCTTCCCGGAATGCGCTGTGCTGTCTGTCTTTCTATCGGCACCAGTCGGGCGACAGGTTTGCCTGCCCTTGCAATGATGACTTCTTTGCCTTCTTCCACTTGGACTAAGAGCTTGGAAAGGTTGGTTTTGGCTTCATGAACATTTACCTTGAGCAACATCAAGACTCACCCCCTTTTAGGAGTATAGATTATAATTGGGGTCACATCTTTAGTTTTGAATTTTGGCATTATCGGACACCTCCGTTAACCTTTAAAGGTGTTCAGCCGGGAAATTCAAGGAAAATTCAAGATTAAAGATCCGACCCTCATTATTACGACCCCCATTCCTACACCAAAAATTCAAGATTAAAGATCCGACCCCCATTATTACGACCCCCATCCCTACGCCAAAAATTCAAAATTAAAGACTTGACCCCGGGGTTACTGGCCCATGCCGAAGTACTTGAAGCCGCGGGATTCCATGTCCTTTTTCTTATATATATTGCGCAGGTCGAAAAAGTAGGGCTGGCGCAGCAGTTCCTTTACCCTGTTTAAATCCAGGCTTCTAAACTGGTTCCATTCCGTGATGATGACCAAGGCGTCGCTTCCTTCCATGGTCTCGTATTCGTTTTGACAATAAATGATCCTGTCTTCAATGTTTTTGAGCCTCCATTTGGCTTCCCTATGGGCTGTCGGGTCGTAGACCTTAAAGGTGGCACCTTTTTGGGCGAGCTCGTTTAGTATGGTTATGGAGGGCGCCTCGCGCATGTCGTCGGTGTTCGGCTTAAAGGCAAGCCCAAGCACTGCCAATTGCTTTCCGGATAAGTCTCCCAAGACGCGCTCTATCTTTTGTGCGGCCAAAAGCTTTTGGCGTTCGTTTGCCTCGACGGTCTGTTCAACCAAGCTTAAAGTCACGCCGAATTTACGCGCCATCTCGGCAAAGGCCCTGGTGTCCTTAGGAAAGCAGCTTCCGCCGTAGCCCGGCCCTGGGTGCAGAAACTTGGGCCCGATGCGGCCGTCCATGCCCATGGCCCTCGCGACGTCCTGCACGTTTGCCCCCACGTGCTCGCAAAGGTTTGCCACCTCGTTTATGAAGGTCACCTTCATCGCCAAAAAGGCGTTTGAGGCGTACTTTATCATCTCGGCCGTCTCTATGTTCGTCTCGACGAAGGGCGTCTCGTTTAAGTACAATACCCTGTAGACCTGCTTCATCACCTCAAGGGCACGCTCGGAGTCCGTGCCGATGACCACCCTGTCGGGGTGGGTGAAGTCGTGCACGGCCGAGCCTTCCCGCAGGAATTCGGGGTTTGAGACGACGTCAAACTCAAAGCTTGCCCCTCTTTTTGCAAGTTCTTCGTTTATCCATTCTTTGACCTTCTTGCCCGTCCCAATGGGCACAGTGCTTTTGTTCACGATGACCTTGTAGCCGTTCATGTAGCGGGCGATGTCGCGAGCGACCTGCTCCACGTACGTGAGGTCCGCGCTTCCGTCGTCTGCGGGAGGCGTTCCCACGGCGATAAATATCACGTCGCAGCTTTCGACGGCCTGCCTTAAGTCGGTGGTAAACTCAAGCCTCTTGTAGTAGACGTTTCTTTCGACTATCGGCTCTAAGCCCGGCTCAAAGATGGGGATCACGCCGCGCTTAAGGCTTTCGATCTTTTCTTCGTCTTTGTCCACGCATATCACATTTAGCCCGAAATCGGACAAACAGCTTCCCGAAACAAGACCAACGTAACCCGTCCCAACGACGGCTATCCTGTTCATAAAGGTCCACTCCTTGCCTTTTAAACTTTATAATATTTCCTGTACCACTCCACGAACTTTGCCAAGCCTTCCTCTATTGGAGTCTCGGGCTTGAAACCGATGGCTTTTTCAAGGTCAGCCACGTCGGCGTAAGTCATTATAACGTCGCCCGGCTGCATGTCCAAGTATATCTTTTGGGCCTCTTTGCCAAGACAATTTTCGAGGGCGGCAATGAACCTTGAAAGCATCACAGGGCTGTTGTTTCCCAGGTTATAAACCTTGTAGGGGGCAAAGCTTTCGCTTATCGGGCCTGCCTTTTCGTTCCAGTCAGGGTTTGGCTTTGGCACAAGGCTAATAAGGCGGTAAAGGGCTTTTACCACGTCGTCTATGTAGGTAAAGTCGCGGCTCATCCTGCCGTGGTTGAAGACTTTAATAGGCTTTCCTGCCAAGATGTCGCGGGTGAAGGAAAAGTAAGCCATATCTGGCCTTCCCCAGGGGCCGTAGACGGTAAAAAGCCGCACCCCCGTCGAGGGGATGCCGTAAAGGTGAGCGTAGGTGTGGGCCATCAATTCGTTTGCCTTTTTCGTGGCGGCATATAAGCTCACGGGGTGGTCCGTGTTGTGTTCCGTCGAAAAGGGGACGGTCTTATTGCCGCCGTAAACGGAGCTTGACGAGGCAAAAAGCAGGTGTTTAACAGGATAACTTCGACAGGCTTCAAGGACGTTTACGAACCCCACCAGGTTTGAATCCACGTAGGCGTAAGGGTTTTCAAGGGAATAGCGCACCCCCGCCTGGGCAGCCAAGTTTACCACGTATTCGGGCCTGCAAGCGGCAAAAATTTCGTCCACGACAGACTTTTCCTTTAAATCAGCGCGGTAAAAGACGAAATTGTTGTACGTGCGCAGTACATCCAGGCGGTCTTCCTTGAGCTTGGGGTCATAGTAGCTGTTTAAGTTGTCTAAGCCAACGACGAAATGTCCCCGCTCAAGCATGAACTTGGCTAGGTGAAAGCCGATAAACCCGGCAGCGCCGGTAATCAAGATTTTTGACTGTATAGGTAAGATGTCGGTCATTTGGTGGTCTCCTTTGGTTAAATCTAAATTAGGCCTTTATGGGGCGCAAAGTTTGCAAAATGGGTATTGCTGTAATGCTTAAGACATAGTGCAGCCACAAAGGGAAATTAGACATCTTTGCCGGCTTCGTTAGCCTGTTAAATTAAAATTCAAGATTCAAGATGCGGCCCCTTATCGCACACTTCATCTAATACTTGCTCGAGCTTATTTGCCAGAACGCTTATAGAATGATATTTCTCCACATATTCCCGCCCACGCTTCCCCATAGCCTGCCGCTCTTCAGGCTGCATCACATAAAGCTTAATTATGGCTTTGGCTAAAGCCTCGGGATCTTCAGGGGGAACAGTAAAGCCACAACTACTAATACTAACAGGATCGTAATCTACTGCTGCAGAGCATACAATCGGCTTGGACGCAGCCATATAGTCGAACAGCTTAAGAATGCTTCCACTGTACTTGCCAAATGTAGAATCCTTTGTTAAGACCAAGACATCCGCTTCTTCTAGCACATCAGCTACTTTATCCTTAGGAACAGGTTGGCGAAACTTCACATTATTCAATTTCATCTCTTCAGCCTGTTGTATTAATTTACCCTTCTCCGGACCATCCCCCACCAGGTGAAAATTAATATTAGCATATCCTTGATCTTGGACAATTTTAGCTGCTTCAAGCAACACGTTTAATGCATTAGTTATACTATGCGCACCTAGGTATATAACTCGAAAATCGTTTCTATCCTTATTATTAACCATGTTGTTATTATATCTGGAAATAACAACACCATTGGGGATCCACACTATTTTCTTTTCATTAATCCCATACCGAGCGATATATTCTTTCATTTGTGTGCCAAGAACGATAACGCGGTCTGATCTAACGTACAAAAACTTTTCAAGTTTTCGCAGCAATTTGACAACGAGATTAGTTTCACTCATGGCACCCATATCAACAAGAACTTGTGGCCACAGGTCTCTAACTTCAAAAATAAACCTGGCTTTATGTTTGCGGGCCAGCCGCCAGCCGGCCAAAGCCGCAAAGGGATGCATGGAAGACCCGATGACCACGTCAGGTTTAGGCAGGCCCCGGTCGCACCTCAATACCCGCCAACCGTAGGAAATCATGTTCACCACTCTGCGCCAGTCGTTTTTGCTGTAGGGCGTGGTATTGATCCACACAAAACGCACCCCGTCATATTCCTCAACCCTGATTTTCTCCTTGGGATCTATTTTCATATACCGGTGAGTATGATGGTCAAAACCGGAGGCAAAAATCGTTAC
This sequence comes from Acetomicrobium flavidum, assembly GCF_900129645.1. NCBI lineage: Bacteria > Thermotogati > Synergistota > Synergistia > Synergistales > Acetomicrobiaceae > Acetomicrobium > Acetomicrobium flavidum. The sequence goes on along the minus strand of NZ_FSQZ01000001.1, from coordinate 1,952,332 downwards.
ATCGTGTCCTTTTTTAACAAGCTCACTGGCCAAATCAAAATGCCTGGTGCCCCCAGGCATATCTGGGCTAATGGCATAATGGTTCAATATCCAAAGCGTTTTTCCCACTTAGCTGCCTCCTTACAACAAAATCATTTGCCTGTATTTATAAGATAACTTGCGATCTTCACAGCGCTATGTCCATCGCCGTAAGGGTTTTCTTCAGCGCCGCTAAATGACCCCAGCCTTGACATTACGGCATCAGCTATCTCGCCGACAGAAAGGGGAGGAACTACTAAATTCCACCCCAGCTCGACCAATTCCACCCATTCCGTCTCCTCCCGCAAGGTAACGCAGGGCACGTGGTAGAAAAATGCCTCCTTTTGCACGCCGCCGGAATCTGTAGCGATGAGTTGGGCGTTTTTTTCAAGCATCACCATATCAAGATAGCCAACCGGCTCAGTCAGGCAAATGCTTGAAGCCACCTTATCGTACATACCGCTTTTTATCAACGCCTCACGGGTTCGCGGATGTAAAGGTAAGACCACCTTTATTTCACAGGCTATTTCGCATAAAGCGTCAAATATAACCCGAAGCCTTACGGGATCATCCGTGTTTTCGGCGCGGTGCACGGTGGCAAGGATGTATTCCTTAAGCTTTAACCCCAATTTATTTAATATTTTACTTTGCCGCTCGGCCTTTTTGCCATAATAAAGGGCAGCATCATACATCACGTCTCCGACTAATTTAATCCTTTCTTCGGGGATTCCCTCGTGCCGCAAGTTCATAACGGCCGTCTTCGTGGGAGCAAAGAGCAAATCCGAGGCATGATCCGTAAGGACCCTGTTGATCTCCTCAGGCATACGGCGATTAAATGAGCGCAGGCCCGCCTCAACGTGTGCCACCGGAATATGAAGCTTGACGGCCGCCAGCGCACCGGCCAGCGTGGAGTTTGTGTCGCCGTAAACCAGGGCCCAGCCAGGTTTTTCTTCTAGCAAAACTTTTTCGATGGCCTGTAGCATTTTCCCAGTCTGCTCGCCATGCGTGCCGGAACCGATACCCAGGTTGTAATCGGGCCTTGGGATTTCAAGCTCTTCAAAGAACACATCAGACATATTTGCGTCGTAATGCTGACCCGTATGCACCAAGATTTCATTGACGCCTTCTGCTGACTTCAGCACCCGCGATACTGCGGCAGCCTTGATGAACTGCGGGCGGGCACCGACGATTGTAATGATTTTCATTTAATTTCCCCCAATGTTAAAACATTTCCACCAGCTTTTTCACAACAAAATCTATCGCAAATTCTTTTTCAACCTTTTTCCTATCTTTAATCCCTGCATCACTTAGCAACCCGAGATCTTTATACAATCGTTTGATGGCACTTGCTAAAGCTTCATTATTAGCGGCTCTAACTTTATCTAGTCTGCCAAATTTTTTGAAATACCGTTAATTATCTTTATCTTGAAAAACAACCATCGACCATTAAATTCCGTGATCTAACGTTTCATACGGATTACCTTAGCATAAACCTCTTCCATTTGAGATACATTTTTAGACCATTCGTAGTTTTCCTGAACATGCAATCTCCCATTTAAGCCCATCTGCTCTCTTAAATCACGATCCCGAACAAGCTTTATTATCGCTTCGGCCGTGCCCGAAACATCCTCTCGCCATACAATTAAGCCAGTCTTATTTGCCACCACCACTTCCGGCAGACCTCCGACATCTGACACTATTACAGGCAATCCACAAGCCGAAGCTTCAATTATGGCTACTCCGAAGCTTTCGCTTTCATACCTGCTTACTGCAACGTAGATATCCATCGAGTTTAAGTATTTTGGAACCTCTTCATGAGGAACCTTGCCGCAAAAGGTGGTTATATCCGCTATATTAAGCTCTCGTGCGAGATTTTTAAGCTTAGTTTCATCGGGCCCTCCGCCTACGATCAAAAGACGCAATTTAGCTGCATCTTTATAGTTACCTTTTATCATAGATTCTCTTGCAAGCGCAAAGGCACGGATTAAAATATCAATGCCATACTTGGGAGCCAATGTTTTTACGGTTCCTACGACGATTTCTTCCTTATCTGGGCGTTGGTCGCTAATTTTATTAAATTTCCTCGTATCTATCCCAAAGGGGATGACACTGATGTTTGGCGTGGGAAAAAGGGACAGAGTCTGATCCTTCATTACGTGACTGGTCGAGCATAACCAATCTGCTGCCCTAAGATTGCGGACTATAATTTTTCTGTGTACCGGTGATTTAAGTGGAAAGTCATAAACATCGCTGCCCCACACAGATAAGATATAAGGATGAAAACCGCTTAATCGACCCAAAGTTCCGTAACCGCTGGCATAGTGGGCATGTAAGATATCCGGTTTAATTTGATTAATTAGCGACCTCACTATTATATAATTAAAATAATAACCAGTAGGGGCAGGAATTTTAAGGTTATATATTTTTGCATTGGGATTAATTACGTCTGGACCAAGCTGATGCATAGTAATTAAATAAACTTTATGTCCCCTTTCAGACATAGCGTTTACCCATCGAACAGTATGAATAGATGATGCCCCTGCAAGAAAACATATTTTCATTGAATATCTTGTCCTTTCGTAATAAATATCTTAAGTAGCTTATACAATTAAACACTTATATAATCAAACAAATGAAGAAGAACATCAGTTTTTATTTTTTTGTAGGACCATCTTATTGGGATTAATTGCACCTCTTTTTAATATCATACTTAATATTAAAAAAGACATTGCCAATATCACTATTGTTATAAATACTGCGTTGTATATAAAATCTACAAAACCACCTGTAACAATTGATGGTATTTTTACGCTAAAGTAAGTAAATAAACCCAAAGTAAGCGGATTTTTGGGTAATCTTAAAAATAAAATATAAACAAATTGGATAAAAAAACCTACATAAAGAGTCCCAATCATTACTCCAAGCCATCCAAAATTCGCATACGCTTCTCCAATGAAGAGTGTATTCATAACTCCAGCAGTACCAGCTTCAATTCCCCGAGGATTAATAATGCTCATAACAATCCTGGCAGAGCGTATGCTTTCAACATCAAAAAGAGATAGAATAGATTGTGGAAAACTTCGACCGTATAAAAATGGTTCAATTCTTGGAAAAATATCAAAATGATAAAACAAGGGGGTTATTTGTCCTAGTATAATTCTTCCAATTGGGCCCGAATTGATCGAAAATAAATCAGCTAAATTAGCTATGCCTCCTAATGCAATATACATAAACGTAATTAAAATAAATACAACTATAACAACAATTAATAATACTCTCTTTGATATATTACCCTTTATTAAAACATTAAGAAATAAGAAGCTTATTATATACATTAATACAGGGGCTTTTGCAAGATTATATGTATATGCAAAAAAAGAACATATGAATAAAAATATAAATAGTAATTTCCACCTTCTTATTGAATACATTTTATAATAACTATAAGCTATATATGATAAAAAAGGCGTTAATCCTAATGCTAGAATATTTCTTATATATACATTGCCACCAAAACCTCGCGACGCGCTTATTCTTAATTGTGCTAGATATAAACTATCTTTACCACTTAATACATCCAACAAAGGTATTTTGCCAATAACAAAGAATATATATAATATTGATATAAAAGATATTGCAGAAAAAAAGCACATAGTATAATATACCGCACTATCATATTTGCTCATTATTGATTTAATAGGCCTTTGAACATACGAAAAAAATTCTCTTCGAGATTTAAATTTTGTAATCAATGAAAATAACACCATAGAGAGAGGCAGCATTATCATTACATACATTACAGACAAATACGTAATTAATCTAATATTAGAATCAGTAATCTTACTTAATAAGTAATGATTATCTAATCTAAATATTGCTATATTCACTCCAATGAAACACTGTAAAACTAGCTGATAATAAAATATAAGCGATATCATATTTATCTTAAAAATGGAAAGCGTTCCTGCAGCTTTTTTAAATAGTATAATTGATAATATAAGAGTAACCGCTGATATTAATATAAATGACATATAATAATCACTTCCATTAACTTTTAATGATTCATTAAAATGAACATCATACTTTATACATCCCTATTCAAGAGACTAATATCAACATACATAAGCATTTTTGAAATATATTGTTTAATGTATATCATTGCATTAACATGACAACCATAAACCAGAGCTTTGCTAAACTATATAGCAATATTGTTAAAATGCTATCGCTGTTCATCAATGATACTACTATGGCAATCTCAATCCAATAAACGTCGATATAAACATTAACATAATTTTTACAATTATGTCGTCGCTTTTTTAAAGACACACACATTGTAAAGCCTTTGTCGTAGTTCGATTCCAGTATACATCAATATTTATAAATAATTAATGAGCGTTTTTCTTAACACCCTCGTCACACATCTCTATCATCTTGGCATACAGATAACTTACTTGTTAGTATTTTTGCAGCAGTTTTAGGCCTCTCTAGCCATGTGTGTTGCTCTCTGATCTGCATAACCTGCCGTCGTTTCTTAACCAGCTCAGCAGGATTGTCCCGTAGCCAACGCAATAGATGCCTGGCTTCATCGACATTATTAACAACCCAACCAATATTATTTGCAGCAACAAATCTTGCAGCTTCAGTTCCGGCAGTTGTAAGCACGGGCAGTCCATATCCAAGGGACTCGAGTAATTTTACAGGAACGGCAAAGTCAAGATATGAATATGGAGTCCATAATAAGAGAAACAAATCTGCTTGCTCATAGAATTTGGCGAGCTCATCTCCGCTGGCATGAACTATCGAAACTCTTGCATTATCGCCTATGCAATAATATTCTTTAACTTTTTCCCACTCCTTAAGTCTACAACAAATGGTAAGGCGAATATTAGGTTCGCTTTTGGCTAAATCTATCATTGGCTTGAGGTTGTAAGTTGGTGGCATAACTCCCCCCACATAAAAAAGATGCAGATCAGATGTTTTAAGTTTATGATTCGTACTATTATGGACTATGCAGCCCGGGGGTAAGACTCCAAGACGTTCTTCAGACCAAGACGTAGGAAGCACTTTAGCCATACTGTAAGATGGAACAAATAGTACATCTACTGTTTTTTTGTACATCATCCAATCGTACTTATAAAACTGAATAGCAACTATTCTTTTGTACCAGCTCACCTGTTTCTTGTAAACTTCAAATTTCCAGTGTATATCTCTATAATACAACCCGATTGGAATGCCTGCGGCTTTCATTGTAGAAAAAAGCCCAAAGTCAATTTTTGGCGTAATCGGGAAATGATTCGGTTCTGTTAGGAGAGTAGGCATAGAAGTTGATTCGCTATAAACGAAGGAAAATTTTCTTCCTTTAGAAAGTTGTTCCCTAACCATGTTTGCCTGTTGTTTACGCTCTTTTGCATATCCAGCTACTAACTCTACATCATATCCCAATGCTCTAAATGCTTGCAGCATTTGGTACGGACGTACTTGGCTGCCGGATCTCCCGTTATCAACAATTGGAAATGGGTGATGAAAAACCATGGCCTCGCTCATTTTTACCTCCAATGACATTGCACCTGATTACAACAATACTGTCCATACGTTTAAAAGAAACTCACGTACAACTAAACCATCAAAAATTTTCACAACAACATCATTGAGTTCAACCCCCCATCAACACCTTACCGTAAAGCTCCCTGTCCTTCTTTGAGAGCAAGCTGCTGTTATGCCATAACAACGTAAAGTCGCCATTAAACATTTTACACGTTTCTGCCAGCTTTTGGATCAATGACAGGGACTTTTCATGCGAAAGTCCCATATATTGGCATCCTAGCATGCTTCCTTCCATCACTATCAAGGGCCTTTCGCGCAAGGCTAAAGGTTTCCGCTGCAGGACGTCGTAAACGGGATACTCAAAACACACTCCGCAGCGAAATCCGACGTGATCCGCAAAGGTCAATGTGCTGTCGTAATCTAGCCCTGCTTCCTCCCACGCCCGCCACGTCGTGGGAGCCTCCCAGCGCAGGTAATGCTGCCTTCCGCCCCAAACGTCCTGGCAAATCCCCTCTTTTTCCGCAACCGAAATAAGCTTTTCAAACTCTTTCTTCACCTGATCCGCGCTTCGAAAACTATTATAGCTTGCGTGCAGCCCTATTTCATGTCCCCGCCCGCAGATCTTTTTCATGAGCTTTCTAATCCAGGGATCTTCAAGACGGTAAATTCCGTCGATTCTTCCTGCCGTATGGTCGGCGATGAAGTAAAAAGCGCTCCTTAAACCCTTTCGTTCGCTTGCGTCCATGATGAAATCAAAGGTATTGCTGATATCCGCATCGACGTTTCCCGTGCATACCTTTGCCAACGACATAAGCCTGCGCATCGAAAGTTGCACATCTTTTCTTTTTAAGACGTCTCCAGCGGCGGTCTTTAGCACCCTTAGCGGATTGTTGCCGGCGACGCTCAAAGGCCAATCTACGTCATGGCTGAGACATACTCTGTAGCTTCTTTTTTTACGCTCAAGGCCAGGCCAAAGCTTCTTAATGGACCACCACAAAATCTCCAGGTATTCATTTACTATCGGGCGCATTAAAAAGCCCTCACGATAGGCAAGCGATGCCCGGGCCGGAAAGCGCTCGTGCTCGTCTTTGACCGATTTAACGATCTCTTCGTATCGCGTGAGCATGAAAAAGGCGCTCCCAAAAATATCGAGACCCAATTTAACCTTAGAATCTTGAACATCTATATAATCGCCGTTATCCAATCTGCTTCCGTAGATGACCGGGATAATAGGGCTTACACATGCAATATCGACAGGAACCTGAGACAAATCAAATGTCTCCAACGGTTGAACCGGCAAAGAATCGTCCCTAAGCCATTTGTCCGTGGGAGTTTGAAATAATACGTCTGAGACGAGCAATTCGCGGCCCTCTGCGTCGTTCATGGTTATCAGGACGTCTTGTCGTTCCTCTGCCACGGAGCGATAATCCAGACCCAAGAACTCCTTTAGGATCACATGAAATGCATATAGTCGTTCATTTTCGTATGTTGGCGGATGTTTGATTAATAGTGTCAATGGTTGTTTCACCTCGTGAGTGAATGAAATATTTAAGCAGTCTCAAAAGTCTCTCTCTTTTTTATGTCTTCTTTTAATATATTTTGTGCTAGTAGATAAGTAATTAGATATACAATAGACATAGCAATAGAGTACAAACCTACGGCTAAATAAGAAGACAAATTAAAGAAATCAGAAATTCCGAAAGCTGCAAAAACTAAAATCACCCTAAATAAATCTAACATGAATGCTTTTTTTTGCCTCTCAAAAACAGAATATATTCTACTAATGGGAGTGAAAATGAACCTGGCGAAAACTAAAAAGGCAAGTATCTTGGCATATTCTCCAGCATCATACCACTTATAACCAAATACAAATGAAAATAAAAATGGTCCGAAAAACAGTAAAACTACAAGAGGAACCAATCCAATAACAACTAGTTTTTTGAATAATTTGTCAGTTAAGTCTTTTACTCTCTTAGGATTTCTCTTTCCAATACTTGCCACCTCCGCATAAAAAACATCTCCTATGGATTGGCCAATTAACACCATTGGGAGATTTACAACGGTATTAGCCAAACCATATAGGCCTAAAACCTGGCTTCCATAAAGAGAAGATATGAAAAAAACAGGCAATTGTATACCAGCCGTATTTAGTAATTGCGAAGGAGCCGAATATAATGGGAAATTTTTATATCTTTTTGCACACCATATTATTTGGTCTTTACTGATTTCCTTTATTAATCGTATGCTATTTCTAAAGAATGGCCTAGATAATGAACCTATTCCAGCACTTTCTTTTAAGATTTGTCCAAGAATCAAACCGACAGGACCGATTCTCAAGAAACCAAACAAAACGAAAGCCCCATTTCCAGTGACGCTTTGCCAAATCTTTGTCATCGAAATAGAGTGAAAATCCTTATTGCGATAAGCCCATTGTAAAAATATTCCATAGGAACCTACAAGTAATACACCTATAGGTATCAAATATCTATAATTAAAGAGTTTAGTAGCATTTAATGTATTTAAAATAGGCCTTCCAAATAGATAAAAAATAATATAAGTTATTATTGTAAAAATAAATAGAATGATAAAGCCTAAACACATAACATTAACAGCTTTTTCATCGCTTTCAGCGATAGTTATCCCCCATTCATATTTTAATGAGGCTATAATGGCCACTAATCCCAAGATAGAAATATATAATGTTAATATTCCATATTCATCTGGATTATAAAGACGTGTGATAACTGGTGAAAATAACGCATTAAGCATTTGAGCAAATGCTGTACTTGCACTAATCATTGCAACATTTTTAGCAAAGGTACTTTGGAATAGTTTTCTCAGATGAAGCAATAGACATCACTCCATGCAGGTATATTAATCATGATCCATTAGTTATAAATTACAATATCTTGTTATAATTATATTACATATAAAAACATATTGTTACACAATATTGTTATGGTATATATTTTCTCATTTTTTGCAATATATTCTTTATAATTCTCTTAGTGTAATTTTTAATATCTGTCGCAACTATATGACACTTATATATAAATGGTTCTATACTGTTATTTCTAGGATCAACTATTTCTGCGTATTGTTTAATATTATATTTTTTTAATGTATATCGTAATTCCATTTTTGGTGTTACAAACCATACTATACTTTCTTTTCCTCTGACAATAGTATCAATATTGTTAGCACTTTCTTTTCTATGTTCGCATATCAAGTCATCAATCAATAAACGGAACAAATTGACACCACTTTTTAATGCTGAATAATTCCATATACCCGGACGGGGATTAATTTCCATTATTTTATATAAATTGTCTCGTTTATCATACTTATACTCAGTGTTAGCTATCCCATAATAATTACTACTCTTTAATAGTTTTTCCGTTAACTTTTCGATCTCATCCACATATTTAGTTAAACCAGCAGTCATTGTTCCTGCTTCAGGTGGATACTGTGATAATTTATGTCCAATTGATATGCCTTTTAGGACTGCATTTTTATTTGAGTATGTGGTTGCAGTGTACAAATTTTCTACCCCTCCTGGAATGTATTCCTGTGCAATGAATAAGTCATTATATTTTTGAAAACATTTATTTAAGAATTGAATTGCATCACTATAGTTATTAAATATATTATTTCTCTTGCCCTGGATTGTATTAATGTAACATACCACATTAGATGGTTTTATTAATATAGGATATTCTAAAAGTTTAATATTATCAATATTGCATTGATCTATGAACATAGTATGAGGATATGGTATCTTTATGTTTTCGCATAATTGATACAGATTCTTTTTAATGGTTAATTTTTCAATAATATTCCAATCAGAGAAAGTGTACATATAATATTTTTCTAGCTCTTCTTTGTGTTTTGCTAAAGGCACCAACCATTCATCATTAGTCACAAATAGTATATTATTTCTTTCTTTATTTTTATTTCCAAAACATATCATGTATTCTAAAAATTTATCGACATATCTGGGGTTAGGAACAATCTTGTAGTATACTATTTTAGATTTAGAGCTGAAATGAGATCTATAATCAAATATATATGACATTATCCCGTATGTCTCATATATTGTTCTTGCTATACTATATCCATTAATATATCCGCCTAAAATTATAATGTTCGTATTATCCTTCAAATATATTCACCTCTTCCATTGAATAGCACATAATAATTAACATCATAAACTATCTACTCATCCTTAAATTGTTTAAATAACATTGAACAAGATAATCCGTTCGCTAACCACGCTTTTAAATCCCGTATATTTATATCCATTTTCGATGGTGGCCATAACATAGATAGTATAGATTTGACAAGCGATTCATTATTTTTGTTCTTTAATACATAGGATAGTTCTCTAATCGGAAATACCATCATTCCTTTTTTTCTTACAGGCACACGTGTACGAGGAATATCAAGGATACTAGATACCATCAGTGAGGCAAAACGATAACCATATTTGCTGGCAAGCGGGTAGGACGCCCAAAACTTAGGGTTTATTTCCATCAATACAAATGAGCCATCTCTTCTTTTTTTAAATTCAACTAATGCAATACCATTCCAATTTAACTTAGATAATAGGGCAATTGACATTCTCTCTAATTCTTCATTAGAATACAAACGAACTTTTGTTCCACTACCTCCGCTACGTGGGACAGATATTAACTCCTCGTGACAATAAATCTCCACAGGCTCGCCCTGTAGAAATAACAATCCGCAATCATAAGTATGAGTATCTCCATCTATAAACTCTTGCACTAAAATCTCGTCCCCGTCGCTTTCATCTTTGAGTTTTTTATATTTCTCCCAAAATTCTCCTTTTGATTTGACTACACTTGTAATGTTTTTACCAGCCTCTCTTGACGCTTTTAAAAAAACTGGATAAGGAAGGTGGGATATTACGTCATCACCATTAGAAAGTACTTCATTTGAAAAATCAAGAGGAATCTCTATGCCAATTTGCTTAGCTAAGTCTAGAGTTTTTCTTTTGTTTAATGCAATTTCTAGTGATTCTGAAGGTGGTAAGCAAAACCTCGTATAGTTGACAACAACTTTCCTGATCATACTTAATGCCGCCACAGAACGATACCCTACCGGGACAACCATGTCAGGAGTATGTTTTTTAATTAATTTTATTAATCCCTCTGCATATTCATTGATATTGTTATACACAACTTTATCTCGAATGTCACAATACCTAGATCTAAATATAGCACTTGTCTCCCTAGTACCTATTCCCAAAATTGCGACATCCAGATCCTGTTTTAACTCAGCGGCAATCTGCAAAGTATGCGAATAGTCTCCATCAAGCAGCATTATGACATGCTTCTTTTCCATGAAAAACATCCTTTCAAAAAACTAAATACGTAGATATCGCCATTCTCACTAAAACCACACTTTTTATAATTATTAAACGATACAAAGTTATGTGGATCAATATTTGCTTCTATAAAAATTAATGAAGACTGTTCAGTTAAATATTTTGCAATATAAAGTGCACGGTAATAAATTAATATTTTATGAAACCCTCTTCCTCTATAACTTGGATTTGTCCAAGCTGCATGGAACCACGCTCTTTTAGGTGGTAATGGATAATAAGTTACCTTTACACTATAAGGTCTATTGTTATAAAAAAGCCAAGCCATTGACGCAATACAGTCTTGATCAATTATACAAAACCCTATATGTTCATTATCTAAATATCGTTTAACCATTTCCGAATACCCTGGCCTCGATTTTTCAATTAGAGGAAGCATGTCGTATGAGATGACTGATAATAAATATGGGCAATGGTTTTTGCAACGTTCCGCAAGATGATCGATTACCACGGTAGGTGTTGAAATTAATAAACGATAATGGCATATTTTAGGAGTTAAAGAAGAGATTTTGCTTTTAAATTTTTCCATTTGCTCTCCTCATCATATTATTAAAAACTGATCAAGCAAGCTTAAATCGCCACAAAAACACTTTAATAAATAATCATCAATACCATCTTTTACTATAAAGATCTAATAAAGAAACATCTCCTATCGCTTAGTCACAGATATAATGGTATCTAAACATTTTGATAGAAGCACTTGAAGACCAACTTTTGAAAGCATGATTCCATTCACCTCATAAATTTCTTTACCGCCTCCGCCACTTCCCTCTTTATCTCCTCTCCTATCCCCGGCCAGATGGGGAGGCTTAAGACTTCGCCGCTCAGCCTTTCTGCGACAGGAAGCACGGGTGCGCTCTCCTTGTATAGGGGGAGCCTGTGTACAGGTACCGGGTAGTAGACCATGGTGCCGATGCCACGGTCGGCCAAGTTTTGTTGAAGCCGGTCTCTTTTGCCGTCCAAGACGCGAATCGTGTATTGGTGGTAGACGTGTTTTGATCGTGCGTCTTCGAAGGGGGTTATTATCCCAGGGATATCCTTTAGTAGATCGTTATACCTGTGGGCGGCCTTTCTTCTGGCTTCGTTTGCTTCGTCTATATAGGGAAGCTTTACCCGCAGTATCGCGGCCTGTATTTCGTCTAAGCGTGAGTTGTAGCCGACCGTTTCGTTGTAATATTTTTTCTTCGAGCCGTGGACTCGAAGCATCTTGGCCGTCTCTGCCACTTCGTCGTCGTTTGTAGCTATAAGGCCGCCGTCGCCAAAGGCGCCGAGGGTCTTTGAGGGAAAGAAGGAAAAACAACCCACGTAGCCTATGGTTCCAAGCTTTCGGCTTTTGTATTCTCCGCCAAAGGCCTGGGCAGTATCTTCTATGACCTTTAGGCCGTAGGCGTCAGCCAACTCCATGATGGGGTCCATGTCCGCAGCCTGGCCGTAAAGGTGCACGGGAATTATCGCTTTGGTGCGCTTCGTTATGGCCTGTTTTATGAGGTCGGGATTGATGTTAAAGGTGCGTTCGTCTATGTCCACGAACACGGGCGTCGCACCCAAAGCCGTGATGGACTCGGCCGTCGCAAAAAAGGTAAAAGGCGTCGTTATGACTTCGTCATTCTCCCCTATCCCTGCAGCCCTAAGGGCAATTACCAATGCATCGGTGCCCGAATTTACTCCTATGGCATGTTTTACGCCCAGGTAACTGGCGACTTCTTCCTCGAAGGCCTTTACGTTTGGTCCCATGATGAACTGGGCAGATCTCAGGACCTCCTCTATGGCCTTCATGTATTCGTTTAAGTGCTCGTTTATCTCAGGTTTTAGGTCCAAAACAGGGATCTTAAGCTCGTTCATGTCCTCACCTCATTTGATTCGAACTATGCACGCTTCGTTTTCCTTGCGGTATTCCTTCAGGCATTCAGGGCATAGGGCGTGTGCGTCGGTAAAGCGCAGCGGAACGCCGCACTCACAGGCCCAGCCGATGATCCTTGCAGGAACGCCCGCCACCAGCGCATAAGGTGGCACGTCTTTGGTGACGACGGCGCCGGCGGCGACAAAGGCCCATTCGCCTATCGTTACACCGCAGACTATTGTGGCGTTTGCGCCTATGGAGGCGTTTCTTTTTACCAATGTCTTTACGTAATCCTCGCTTGTGTTTCGTGGGTAGGCACAGCGTGGAGTCCTTACGTTGGTAAAGACCATGCTCGGGCCGCAAAAGACGTAGTCTTCGAGGATGACACCCTCATATACCGAGACGTTGTTTTGTATCTTCACGTGATTTCCTATCTTCACGTTTTTTGCCACGTAGACGTTTTGCCCGATCGAGCAGTGGGAGCCTATCTCGCAGTCACCGCTTATGTGGCAGAAATGCCATATCTTGGTGCCCTCTCCGATGCGCGCTCCGTCGTCTACGTAAGAAGATTCGTGCACAAAGTAATCGCTCACATCTTCACCCCCAGCTTGTTGCTTGCTTCTTCCAAAATTTTAACTACCCCAACGGCGCTTTCGCCATCCGAGTAGGGCCTTTGCCTGCTTTGGCAGCACTCTATAAAGTGTTTAAGCTCTAGCTTCAGCGGTTCGCTGTTTCCTTTATATACGACTTGCTGGCCTTCGTCTATGTTTTCTAATTTTGAATTTATGTATTTTTTATGAAGCGTCACCGTCTGGGCAATTTCGTCGTAGACGAGCATGCCCCTTTCAAATACGGCAGTTAATCTGCGGTGCTTTTCCGGCCAAAGCCAGGAGGCGTGAAGGTGTGCCGCTACTCCCTCGGGAAAGGCAAGGTGAAGGTATACGTCGTCTTCAATGCCATCCTGCAAAACGGGCTGGCCCACTACTTCGACTCTTTGTGGATTTCTTCCTACGAGGTCTAAAAACACGGCCACGTCGTGCACGCCAAGGCTCCAGAGGGCGTTTTCGCCCCTCCTTGCACGCCCCAGGTTTAACCTCTCCTGATGAAGGAAATACAACTTCCCCAAGGTATTTTTTAGGATGCAGTCTTTGATCCACCTTATGGCGGGCTGGTAAAGAAGGAGATGCCCTACCATGATTATGCGGCCTGAAGTTTTGGCTAGCGTTACAAGCTCTTCTGCTTGGCTTGCGTTTAGCGTGAAGGGCTTTTCGACGAATACGTCCTTGCCCTTTGAAAGGGCTATTTTTGTCATTTCGTAGTGGGTGGGCGCTGGCGTAGCTATTGCGACCGCGGATATGTCCAGCTTCCATAGGTCGTTTAAACCGGTAAGCAAATGCACGCCTTTGCAGTCTTTGCCTGCTTTATTTAAGCGGCCTTCGTCCTCGTCTACGACGGCAGAAAGCACGCCGAGTTCGTAAAAGTTTTTAACTAAATTTTTGCCCCAGTTTCCTGCGCCAATTACGGCAACTTTAATCAAGTCCTGCAAATTTGGTATCTCCTTTGGAAAAAAATTAAAGCAGATGAAGCTTCGGGCAGCTTTTAATGTCAACGCCGGTGACTTTTGAAATTATGTTTTTGGTGTCAAGTATGAGCGGTGAAGCTTCTAACACCAAATTGTAATCCACGCCCTTGGTGTGAGCACAAGTCACGACGACGGCGTCGACACTTTTAAGCAAATATTCGTCCAAGGTGCACGATTCAAAAGCTTTGCCCTTTAGTTTTACCAACCTGCAGTAGGGGTCAAAGTAGGTGACGTCTGCCCCCTTGGCCTCAAGCTGTTCCCACACCTTCAGAGCGGGCGATTCGCGCACGTCGTCTATGTCGCCCTTGTAGGCTATGCCTAAAAGTATGACCTTGCTTCCCCTTAGGGGCTTTCTTTCGTCGTTAAGCAAATCTTGCAGCCTAGCTGTCACGTATTCGGGCATGGAGTCGTTTATCTCGCCTGCCAGCTCTATGAGCCTCGTGTGATAGTCGACAGACCGCGCCTTGTAGGTCAGGTAAAAGGGATCTATGGGGATGCAGTGGCCTCCCACGCCCGGGCCGGGATAAAAGGGCATGAAGCCAAAGGGCTTGGTCGAAGCGGCCTCTATGACCTCCCAAATGTTTATGCCAAGCTTCCTGCACACGACGGCCATCTCGTTTGCCAGGGCGCAGTTTACTATGCGAAAGGTGTTTTCAAGTATCTTTGCCATCTCGGCTTCCTTTGGAGAAGATACGGCAAATACGGGAGCTTGTAAGACTGCCTCGTATAAGGCCTTGGCATGCCTAAGACACTCAGGGGTGCATCCGCCTACTACCTTGGGCGTGTTTTTGGTCTTATAAAGCAGGTTGCCGGGGTCCACGCGCTCGGGCGAATAGGCAAGGTAAAAGTCGCGGCCTACCTTCAAGCCGCCCTTGGAAAGCATGGGAAGAAGGACTTCTTCAGTGGTGCCCGGATAGGTCGTAGATTCAAGGACGACGAGCATATCTTCGTGCATGAACGAAGACAGAGTGTCAGCCGTATTTACGACGTAGCTTAAGTCAGGCTGCTTGAACTTGTCCAGAGGAGTTGGAACGCATATCGCCACGACATCGCATTCGCCGATGCGGGAAAAGTCGTCCGTGGCCGAAAGGTGCCCGTTTTTAGTCAAAGTGGCCAGGTCTTCGGGGACGACGTCTCCTATGTAGTTTTCGCCGCGGTTTATTTTATCCACCTTTTCGCGCTGGATGTCAAAGCCCAGTACGCGAAAGCCCGCCTTTGCCTTTTCCACCGCCAGTGGAAGGCCCACATACCCAAGCCCGATTACGCCGACTTTAGCAGATTTTGAAGTGATCCTTTCGTACAACGTTGACATAAGTTTTGCTTCTCCTTCCAATTTGGGGTCAAATCTTTAGTTTTGAATCCCTCACCCTACCCTCACTCACCCTTACCGCTCCACAGCTCTATCGCCTCTTCGAGCTTCAAGGCGGGTTTGTACCTTTCAAGCTCATCTTCGCTCAAAGTCAGGTAGCGTACTTTTCGGTGAAGCATGGGCTCGACCTTGTCTATCAGGTTTTGCAGGTAGGCTTTGTCCGCCTCTCCCACAAGGACGAGGTCAATTATACCCGAATCCATCCCCCTTGCGTAGTCGCCCACTATGTAGGCCGAATGTATGTCGCCAAGCTTTGACAATACTTGGGGGATGAGCTGGTCAATCCCGGTGAATTTACGCACCATGCTGTGTATCTCGGGAAATAGGGGGTGGCTGGTGTTTGCCCGATAAACTTTTGTCCTGCCTTCGTCAAAGGAAGTTAAAAGCCCTGCTTCGGAAAGCCTGTTTAGCTCTACCCGCACGGAATTGGTCGATTCGCCGAATTCGTCGGCAAGCTCTCTCAAGTACGACCTGCTTTCGGGGTTTAAGAAAAACTTTAAAAGCAGCTTTACCCTCGTCTGGGAGGTTATCAAAGAATCAAGCTTTACGTTCAATGAATTCACCTGCACACATGGTTATTTACGAGTAAAAATACTACTCATACATTTGCCTGTCAAGGGGGTGCGAAACGTCAAACGAATATTTTATGCCTACGTATAAACGCTATATAGATTATTTATTAATTTAATAATAAGATATTCCTGGAAGGAATTATACATATTCTGCATTAGTGGGGCTTGAAATATTTGCGACCCTATGGTATGGTTTTCACGTGCGCAAGAGAGCGCTCATGAAACTGGTATCGTAATTTAAAAATATTTTCCGAAAGGAGGTGAACGCCATGGATCACGCCCTCTTAGGAAAGATCATCGGCAACCTGTTGCGGAAAAGGCGCATGGAGCTCAACTACACTCAGCTTGACGTATGCAAGGCTGCATCCATCTCCCAGGGTCAGCTGTCCCGCATCGAAAACGGACTTCGCATTCCCTCTTTAGCGTTGCTACTCGATCTGTGCAAGAAGCTCAACTGGAATCTCAACATCGGAGATATAACAAAGTTCTTATCGGATGATAAGTCATCAGAGGAAAAGGAAGAAAACCAGGAAAAGGCAGAAAAGGAAGGCAGTAACGAGGACGGAGAGGACGCAGAGGAGCCTGTTTAGCACCGGCGTCCGTAAAGTGCGAAAATACAGTAGCGTGATGCGATATTCACGCTACTTTTTTTGACAGCACGTGAGAATTTCTATGGAGGTCATGAAATTGACAAAGGGATTTTTCGTAAAAGTACATGTGAAAGTCATAACCGACGAGAGGCTGGCCATATACGAGAAGATGGCCTACGTGGCCCTGTGTCGCTTCGCCGACAGAGAGGGCAAGTGCTTTCCCGGGCTGGACACCTTAGCCCATCTGGCGGGCTGCTCGCGGTCAAGGCTTTATGACGCCCTCAAAAAGCTCGAGGCCCTTGGTTACGTCCGCATAACGAAACGCGGCACATCCGGCAAAAGGCGTAGCAACCTCTATATTCTGCCGCTGCTTAACCCTTTTCTTTCCGACGCAGAAACGAAATGTGTCCCTCAGGAATGCGACAGCGATACGCCCGAAAGACATATAACTATATCCAATATTATTAAAGAACAAGATCCAGGGGAACACTTAGAGTACACGGCACGTACGCCGCAGGATGGACATGAGACGTTCACCTACGTGCCAAACCTTCTTCCTGAAACAAGATCCGAAACCCCCTCACCCGTTTGTTTGAATGATCTTAAAGCACCGAAGAAGGAAGACCCAAACACCTCGGAGGCAGACCAAAACGCGCCTCAGGATGAGGAGCCTTCCATCCTCAGGCATCCTCCCTACGAAGAGATCATAAAGTCTTACGTCAGGCACTTCCCCGACCGTGAGGTGCCTCCATTAAACGACGACACGCGTTTTTTGATGAAGATCGCAAGCATGGCCAATCACGAGCTTTTTGAGATCGACGGCTGGGAGAGGTATTTCGAGACGGTAAAGGGCCTGCCCTTTCTGATGGGCGAAAACCCCGCCGGATGGAGGCCACCGTTTAAATGGCTGATAAATCCGGAAAACATCAAGCACGTAAAGAAGGGATTTTTTGACCCCGACGGGCCTGTCAGCATCCTTCAGGAGGGCAAAGACATAAGGGACATAAAGGCAGACCTGCCCGAGGGGATCAAAAGCTACCTATTGAGCCTGTCAAGGCGAATGGAAGAAAAGATGAATCAAAAAAGGGGTGCATTGCTGTGAACGACACGGACTTCGAGGAATTTGCTAAAGCGATAGCGGGCTTGGCGGAATTGTACGGTCAAAGGCTGACCAGCAAAAAGGTGACGCTTTTCTTCGAGGCATGCAGGGAGCTTTCGCTTGCGCAGGTCGTTGAGGCGGTCAAAAGGCGCATGCGCTCCGAGAGGTTCTTTCCCTCCCCCGTCGAGCTGTTTGAGGCACTTTACGGCACCTTTGAGGATCAGGCCATGATGGCTTGGGGCGACGTATTGTGGGCAGTGACGCATTGCGGCGCAAGCAGGCCCGTGAAGTTTGCCGACTATCGCATACACTTCTCTCTTGATCACATGGGCGGCTGGCCGCGCGTCGCCCTGGCCGTCAAGGAGGGGCAAGGCTGGGTATTTAAGGACTTTAAGATGTGGTACGTCTTCGCGCTGAAGCGAGGCGTCAGCCCCGATGAAGTCAGGCCGTACCTTCCGGGAAACGGCCCGATTCCCTACGGTGTTACCGCGCAAGACATAGAAGCCCATGCCCAAGTTATCCCGGCAAAAGAAGGGACGTATCTGAGCAGGATGGGATTAAATTAAGCAATCTATTTATATATTTACTCGGCAGGCTCAAGGGCAGGTAAATTTACTGGGTTGCGTTTGGGTGCGGGGCCTTTGGTGTCGTAGGGTGAAAGATAGTACACGCGTAACGGCCTAGCATGACAAGGCAAGTCGACGAAAGTGGACAAACAAAGGTTCACTCTCATTTATGTCAAGGTCGCAGCATGACAAGGCAAGTTGCCGCAACAATCCGCAGACAGAAGTGAAATTTATAAATGTCAAATATTCCTTTAACTATGCGTATTGTGAAATGGATCTGTTTCCTCTATAGTAGATCCATCACGACAGGAAAGGAGGTGAAAACATGGCAGTTTATCAACCGATAGCCAGCCGTCTGACCCTTAGGCTTCAGACCGGTGCGGACGAATGGGGAAAGCCCAAATTGAAGAGCAAGTCCATCGCAGGCGTGGACGTAGGAGCCGATGCGTCAGACGTGTTGACCGTGGCTCAGGCCATAGCAAGCTTGCTGCCCTACGGCCTGGTAGAGGCGCAAAAGGTAGATACGGACCGCATAGCTTAACGTAGGTGCCGACGCATAGTTTAACGTAGGTGCCGACTTTTTAGTCAGGCAAATAACACGAAAAGGCTAAACGGACTGCTTGGGCTTGAAACTGACCGAATTGCCTGGCAGGCCGTGCGATCTTGCAAGTTTAAGGCGATTTAAGACGAGCAGTTTTAAGCTGACAAGTCTAAGGGTAACAAATCTAAGCTAATGAGTTTAAGGTTAGCAAGCTTAAGGTTAACAAATCTAAGGGTAAAAAGTTTAATGGTAATAAACTTAAGGTTAACTATTCTAAGCTAATAAGTTCAAGGGTAATAAGCTTAAACTAACAAGCTTAAGATTAACAAGATTAAGACTAACAAATCTAAGCTAATATGCTCATCAATAACAAGCTTAAACTTACAAGCTTAAGGCTTAATTGCATACGATAACGCAAAAAGCCGATGCTTCAGCCGCGCAAGCGCAAAGCGGAACATAATGACAGAATAATCGAAAAGGAGGTGAGAAACGTTGGAGCCAAAAAACGTAAGAAGGCTTAGGATGACCTTTGAGACCGAAGACGGGCCGTGGACTTTGTCTTTGTCCGAAGTAAAGGAAGGGTTGCTAGCCGAAGAAGTCGAGTCGGTCATGCAGACCATAATAAATAACAGCATATTCGGCATTCCCCCGACGGGGATCCTGAAGGCCGAACTGATAGAGACCGACACCACTCAGCTGGTGTAGATATAGATGACAAAAGGCCGCCCTTAAAGGTGGCCTTTTGACGGAAAGATTTCGGGCTGTTTTGCCCACGGGGGTTGCCTGCGCAGTGCAGTGCGTTTGCAGTTTGCAGGCGGGCTAGCGGCCTTACATAATGTGAGGCGGACGTAAGGAAAGCCGGGGTTGCTTAGAGACGCCCGCTAGGGCTTCAAGCTCCTGTAATTTAAGCGAAGGGAGGGAAATTTTTGGAGGAATTTATGACGTCCACTCTTCAGACGGGTTTTTCCATAGCGGTGGCGGCCTACCTGCTGATCCGCATGGAAAGACGTCTCGACGAGCTGGCGATAGCGATAAACAACCTCGAAAAGGGCGTGGCAAAATACTTCGGTGAGGTGTAATTGCAAGCCTACCTTGAAATTTTGCAGACTTTCGAGGCCTTTTTGCAAGTTTTTTGACCGTAATTGAAAAATGCAAGCGCTGGCGACGGCGCATAAATATAGATTAATATAGATGAAAGGAGATTTCATGAGAAAAAACGTTGCAGACTATATTTTCATGGTCGAAGGAGGATTCGTAGACAACCCGAAAGACCCCGGCGGCAGGACGAACTACGGCATCACCGCCGCCACCCTCGCCTCGGCCCGAGCCAAACTAAAAGACGCCGGGCTTCCCGAAGACGTAAAGGACCTCACAAAAGAGCAGGCGCTGGCGATCTACGAGAAATTTTACTGGAAACCTGCAGGGTGCGACCACATCCCCCGCCCCGTCGATTTAGCCGTCTTCGACGGATGCGTCAACTGCGGATTGAGGCAGGGCGTGAAGTTCCTGCAGGAGGCGCTTAACATGCTGGGCGAAGATTTGGCTGTCGACGGCATTTTTGGGCAAAAGACCATGCAGGCTGCCTGGAATCATGCTCTGCCCAAGACCAAAATCTTGTCCGCCTTGCTTTGGCGACGCACGAAATACTACAACGACATCGTCGCCCGAAATCCCGACCGGCGGGTCTTCCTTCACGGCTGGCTCAACCGCCTCGCCCGGCTCTGGAGCTGCGCCGTAGGGTGATATATATAATGAAGAAATTTATTTAGCCGCACCCGTGATCTTTGGGGTCTACCATTATAAAATCACTAAATAAGTGGTAGACCCCGCAATCGCTGCAATTGAAGGGATCAGCCTTTCTGTTCCTCCAACTTATTGAGAAAGGCCATTACATACGAAAGAAATTTGCCGAAATCGTCCAATTCATCGTGGATTGTGCGGTAAACTAACTTGCTATCAACTTCCCAATATACATGGACGAGGATGTTGCGCATTGCGGACATACGAGCCAGTTTGTCGGCAAAGTCTTCAGGGATGACGTTTAGCGAGGCAAGTGTTTTGAAGATATCTGCATAGGTCTTTGGCGCCTTAAAATTGCCCTTAAACTGATGCAACGAAAGCAAACGATTGCCTATGTTTATGCACGTCTCGATTGCGATTTGCAAGTAACGTTCCGTCGCTGCCTGCAAAGTTTCATCTTTTAGATATTCTTCCATAGGCTTTTGTCGAATCCTTTCAAGGCGACTTATGTATTCCTGTAACAATTCAATTTGATTCATTAATTTAATATCCATTGAAGGTTCCTCCGAAGCATGTATGAGTCTCTTGTAATGCTCCCGCAGAATCGGGTAAAAGTCCATGTAAGCACCCAAAACCTTAGCCTGGAAATCGACCAAGGCTTGAGGATCGTAAAGGACCAGGATGACTTTATCTTCTATTGCGCTAAATTGCAGGGTTAACGGTGCAACGTTTAGATTTACTAAGTCAAAGTCATCCGTGTGCATCAGCCGAGAGAGATCGATGTAAAGATTTGAATGAATCTTAAACATTTCCCATTCGCTTAAACCTTCACGGTACAAAACTGCTAGGTCGATATCGCTCAAAGGCGTGACCTCATCTCGACTCGCAGAGCCGAACAAAATCAGGGCCGCGACCTCTTTCCTGTAGGGCATTAGCGCATCCGGTGCCCTTTGAAGCTGTTTTAATATGAAATCAAAATCAAGCGGCCTTTCGCTCAAGCGCATTTGTTTAACTCCTTTTTAAATTATGATAACCGAGCAACCTTCGTGCTGGAGAGATGTGATTTAGCAGACCAATATTTTAAATATTTCGTCTTTGGAGATAGCGTCAAGCACGGCTTCGGCTGCTGCGTCGAGTTTGGATTCGTCGGTGACGGAGCGGATCGTCTTCTCGTCAGATGATGACAGGCCAAATTTGCGGCGCAGTTGTTTTATAAGCAGATCTTGTTTGCCCTTGATTATACCTTTAATCTCGCCTCTTTTTTCGCCTTCTATTTTGCCACTTTCTTCCCCTTGTTTTATCAATTTTTCTGCCAATGACGGCATGATTTCTTCACCCCCGAGTTCTTTTGCTATCCGTTGCATCGTGCCTTGGTCTGCGTCGAGAGTGTAAGACCGGCAGTAGATTCGACGAAACCCTATTACGTTCGCACCTTCAATCTTGAATATTGGTACTCTAAAAAACCTATTTTGTATTTTAATACATTAGCTTAAAATTCAAGATTAAAGATCCGACCCTCGAGGTTCTCGGATCTCGGGTATGAAGCTAATTGTGGGAAGAATGCACCTTCCCCATGGACCGCGGCTAGAAACATAGGCAAGCATTTCTCTTGCGCTGGAATAGAGGATGCTTGCTCCGGTTACAGTCAAAGATTTCAATAAAAAATCTTTATCCTCCGGCATTTCTGCTGTCCATTTAAATGAACCAAATACCACTATTTCGTATTCATAGAGAAGCTTCGTTTCTTCTGACGATCTCTCGGATTTGATTTCAAGCGAAACAGAACATTCTCTAAAATCATCTCCGCATTGAGGAATCGCCTTTACGGTCTTCAGCTTCGGAGCTCTGGCATCTTTTGGATTTTCATGTGGAATTGCTTCATAGTGGATAATGGGGAAAAACAGGCTCTTTAGCTTTAGCGGTGCATTATAAGCCTTAAGTAGGACTTGCTTTTCGCCGTCGCCAGTCATTGCCATTCTCCTTCTTCTCAAATCTACATTTTACACGTTAGAACCTAGGCCGCCACGGGTTTGAGGCTTTTGTCTTCATGAGAATGCGATTCCTGACTTAAAGTTTCATCATGAGCAACGTTTTCATATTCATTAAGGCAATCAAGAGACTGGAGAAGCTTGAACCATTCCTGTTGATAAAGCAAATCAGACCCTTTTGCTTTTTTGGGAGTTACGATAATTTTTATCTCTGCATTCACGGCTTTACTGAGCTCTACAAGAGTGTTAAGGGTAAAATTCTTTTCGACGTTGTCATTGAAGACCCTGCTTATGTAGGCTTCAGAAACCCCCATTCTATCCGCAAGTTCCTTTTGCGTAATTCCTTGACTTTCCATTATTGCGCTAATCTCTTCGAGAAATTGTAGCCTCAAATCCTCCATCCAGTAGGCTGGGTGTTGCTGCGCCTCTTCAAAAATTTTTTTGAACCTGCTCCCTACTTTTGCCATATATTATCACCCTTTAATCTTTAAATCTGATAGTATTTTCTTTCTTAGCCTTAAAATAATCATCTCGGTGTTTTTGCGCCTTACTGATTTCTTTGCGTGGCGTCTTGTCCTTTTCCTTTACAAAATAGTGAGTACAAATTATTCGGCGTCCAGCATCATAAAAATACAATAACCTGTATTTCCCAGATGATATTTGCCAGATGTCCTTATCGATCGAATGATGTACATTGCTTATTGGCAAATTACCCTTCGCTAAACCCTGAATTCTTCTAACCATTGCAGCACGCAAGTTTCCATCTTCTTTGTTTTTGGAATAGCTAATATCAAGAAGTTCCGCAATATCGCAACTTCCGTCATCTTTCTCCAGGGCATAAACGGAAAACACATCCTCATAGATCAACACATATACTAACATGACTTAACCTCTATGTTAAGTTCGTATATGCTACTATCTCGCATAAAAGTTTGACTGTCAAGAGGGCAAAAGGTGATTTTCCTATTTCGCCCATTTTTTCCGCCATTGCCAAATCTCCTAAAAATCCAATACTTCCATAGCACATCAGATAAACGAAGAACTTTTGTGCTGGAGAGATGTGATTTAGCAGACCAATATTTTAAATATTTCGTCTTTCGATTTAGCGTCAAGCACGGCTTCGGCTGCTGCGTCAAGCTTGGATTCGTCAGTGACGGAGCGGATCGTCTTTTCGTCAGATGATGACAAACCGAATTTTCGGCGCAGTTGTTTTATAAGCAGATCTTGTTTGCCTTTAATTTCGCCTTCTTTTTTTACCTTGTTGCTTGCCCTGTTTTATAAGCTTTTCTGTCACAGACGGCATAACTTTTTCACCTCCAAGTTCTTTTACTATCCGTTGCATGGTGTCTTGATCTATGTCGAGAGCATAAGACAGGCAGGAGATTCGACGGAGCCCTATTGTGTTCGCACCATTAATTTCGGGTTTTGGTGCTTTAGTAAACTTATTTCTTGTATTTTTAAAACATTAGCATAGAATTCAAGATTAAAGATCCGACCCTCGAAATTACATTTCCCTGAGCCAGCGCTTGAAGAAAACATCTGTAAATTGATAGCCTCCGTCCGTCTTTTCTAAGACCTCTTCCTCCAAAAGGCGGGTAATTGCCCGCTGGACGCTCGAGGCCGAACCGAGGTTGTGTTTTCGCAAGAAGTCGCTCGAAAAAGGTCGCACCTGAGTATCTTCTTCTTTGGCCAGGGCCACGAGAAGCTGACGGGCCTTTAGGGTTAGCATATCCCAAAGGCCTTGAAAGGCGTGGGCTTCCCTCATGAAGACCTCCTGCAATGCTGCCGTGATACTTTCTTTTGTAATGATCTTTTCCTGCTGATTTCTGTCCCAAAGGATGTGGCACAAAAGCTGCGTATAATAAGGATGATCATCAGCTGCGTGCAAAATCTCCCTTACGACATCCGGACCCGTTTGAAAGCCAGTCTCCTCGAAACGCGTTTGTATGAACTTTGCAAATTCGTCCTCGGGGATCTTTTCCAGCGGAAAGTGCTTGCCGAACCTATAAAACGGACGGTTTTTATTCCGAAAAAGCTCCTGCATGAGGTGGCGCTTGCTTCCCATGAAGATATATGAGACGTCTTCGTGCATTTGAAAGTGAGTCCTCATCTGGCGCTCTATTTGGCCCTTTACATCCCAGCTCGTTATCTCCTGAAACTCGTCGAAAACCGCCACTGCTCTTTTGCCCGTTTGCGAGCTCACGGTCGCTACGGCCTCAAAGAGATCATCAAGCAAAGGCGCCTTATCTGCGCTGGGGTCAAATTCAAACTCCACCTCGACGTCGACCTTTTCTCCCTTCATAACAACCTTTGGCACCAACCTGGGAAGCAGGTCCCTGATTTTTTTAAGCATATTTTGAATTCTGCCGCCGTGAAGGCGCGCTACTTCCTTGGCGTAGGCTGCGATGAACGTCTCTTGCGACGTCACCTTAAACAAATCTAAGTAAAAAGTAAGCAAGCCTTCGGCCTTAACGCGGTCTAAGACCTCGAGGATCAAAGAGGTCTTCCCGTAGCGCCTCGGGGAAAAGACGATCACGTTCTGGCCTGACGCGATGTCATTTATTAGTTCTGCAATCTCCGCCTCTCTGTCGGCGAAATACTTGCCGCGAACTACTTTGCCGTACACGAAGGGATTTTCCATGATTTACCTTCCACCTTTTATTGCTTATTACGCATTCATTGTTACGCTAAATGCGTTACGCAGTTTGCGTAACGATTATATGCTAATGAAGATCACGTAACAAGTGGGAGAATTTGAGAAGTATAAAATATGAGGAATATGGCCAAAATTCTCTATACCGATAAGAAATTGATTTGCTACGTTATTGGTAAATTACAAAACATCGGTATTATATTTTGACTTTCAGTATATTCAAGAACCCCTTTGTTGCTTTTCAAGGGATTCAACGAAAAATTCAAGATTCAAGATCCGACCCCCGAGGTTATGCTCGAGGAGGACGACCCTCGAGGATTCCCTCACTTGATTTTCCTTGCCGGTACCCCGACATACGTGCCAGGCTCTGTTATGTTCCTAGTTACTACCGCACCTGCTCCGATGATGCAATTGCCTGTAATAGCTATATTGTTTATTACTGCGCTTCCGATGCCTATCCATGTACCCTTTCCAACACTTACAGTCCCGGCCAGATTAGCACCTGGTGAGATATGCACGTAATCGCCTATTTTATTATCATGATCTATTGTTGCTCCGGTATTGATTATGCAACCTTTACCTATCTTGGTACAGCAGTTGATTACAGCCCCTGCCATGATGACCGTTCCCATCCCTACCTCCACCAGCTTGCCCAAAACAGCACTAGGATGAATCAACACAGGTACACTTGCTCCTAATGACGTCAATTCCTCTAATACCTTTTCTCTCGTAACGTTATTGCCAATTGCCACGAATATATCGTAGTCTTTTATATACCTAAAGGCATTTTCTGATCTATCTATTACATCAATATCTAACGAAGACTTGATGTTTTCATCCTGATCCAAAAAAGCAATATATTCCCATTTATTCATCTTTAAGGCAACGTCGGCAACGACCTTGCCGTGACCGCTTGCGCCAATAATCAAGAGCCCCTTTTTGGTATTATAATTTATTTTCATGTAATTGACCTACCTGCTGACTGCCTCTAAACGGCTCCATCGTCGCCCTGCCCTCTTGGCTAATTCCCTCTCTTTTTAAAACCTTCATGATAGTCAAAATTATGATCTTCAAGTCCAAAAGAAAGCTAAGGTTATCGACATATTCAACATCGTAGTTAAATTTCTCTTCCCAACTTATGGCGTTACGACCGTTTACCTGCGCCCAACCCGTTAGACCCGGCCGAACTTCGTGGCGTCGCCTTTGGTGTTCGTTATATAAAGGGAGATATTCTATCAACAACGGCCTGGGCCCCACAATGGACATATCTCCTTTTAGGATGTTAAAAAGCTCTGGCAATTCATCCAAAGACGACGCTCGCAGGAACTTGCCGAAATCTGTCAGCCTCACTTCGTCGGGCAGCAATTCGCCCTTTTCATCTCTTTCGTCGGTCATGGTACGAAACTTATATAGGGTAAATATCTTTTCGTTCATGCCAGGTCTTTGCTGTTTGAATATAACAGGACTTCCAAGCTTTATCCTAACGAGCAGAGCGATAAGCAGCAAAATCGGGCTTAATATGACAATGGCTGCCAATGACAACATAAAATCCAAAGGTCTTTTGAAATAACGTCTGTAAAGGCCGTAATTTTTTTGTGGCCTTAATTCCGCCTCACTCGGCATCTCATCTCCAAACCCCTTTAATTATTTCACATACCCTATTTAGGTCGTCGTCCGTCATTTTCGTGTCGCTCGGCAAACATAAGCTGTGTTCGAAGATCTTTTGGGATACTCCGCTTCCCCAAAAGTCGCAATCCTTGTAAAGGGGCTGCATGTGCATGGGCTTCCATATGGGCCTCGATTCGATGTTTTCCCGCTCCAGGGCCTCAAGGATTTCTAAAGGCTTGATCTTGCCGGATAAGGTGATGCAGCTCAGCCAAAAGTTGGGCTCGTTCCAGTCATTTACGGGCATCATTTCAAGCCCTTCGAGGTGGCTCAAGTTTTCTTTGTAAAATTCAAAGATGTGCTTTTTTTGGATTAACCTTCGGTCCAAAACCTTTAACTGGCCCCTGCCGATGCCCGCCAATACGTTACTCATCCTGTAGTTGTAGCCAAGCTCGCTGTGTTCGTAGTGTCGTGCCTTGTCCCTGGCCTGCGTGGACCAAAATCTGACTTTGGATATCCTTTCTTCGTCGTCTGAGACGAGCATTCCCCCACCCGACGTCGTGATGATCTTGTTGCCGTTGAAGGAAAACACGCCGTATTTGCCAAAGGTGCCCGTGTATTTGCCCTTATACTTCGTGCCCAGGCTTTCGGCGGCGTCTTCTATTAAAGTTACGTTGTGGTCCCGGCATATCCTCATGATTGGGTCTAAGTCTGCGGACAAGCCGTAAAGATGAGTCAGTATGACCGCCTTTGGATTGGGGTATTTCTTGAAGGCGTCCTCCAGGGCCTGGGGGTCCATGTTCCAGGTCTTAAAGTCGCTGTCTATGAACACGGGGGTCGCGTTTTGATATATGATTGGGTTGGCCGTGGCGGAAAAGGTGAGGGACTGGCAAAAAACGATGTCGTCTTTTTCCACTCCCGCGGCCTTCAGCGCCATGTGAATGGCGGCAGTCCCTGAAGAAAGCGCCGCGGCGTGCTTTGCGCCGACCCAGGCGGCAAGCTCTTTTTCAAAGGCGTCCACGTTTGGCCCCAGGGGGGCGATCCAGTTGGTGTCAAAGGCTTCTTTCACGTATTGCAATTCGTAGCCTTCACCGCTCATATGGGGCGACGAAAGCCATATCTTTTTCGGCAACTTTATCCCTCGCTTTTATGTTTGATAATTTGTCCTACATGGTTTAATGTCCTATATTTTAGCATATCGCAATGCTCACCGGAAATGTAGGATTCACAGCGCACTACCAACACGGGCTGCGTGTTTGAGGCACGCACCAAGACCCAACCGTCTTTCAAGTGAGCTCGAACGCCGTCGATGGTTATGACCTCCTTGACGTCGGGCCAGGCGGATATGGCCTCTCGAACCTGGCTAACTATGCCTTCCTTTTCGTCGTCGGGACAGGCTATGCGAATTTCGGGGGTCGCAAAGGTCGCAGGAAGATCCGTAAACAATCTCGAAAAGGTGACGCTTGGGTCGCCAAGCTTTGCATAGGCAAAGCATTCAACCAACCTGCAGGCGGCGTATACGGCGTCATCATAGCCGAAGTAGCGGTCTGCAAAGAACATGTGTCCGCTCATCTCTCCTGCAAGGAGCGCACCGCTTTCTTTCATCTTCGCCTTTATGAGGGAATGGCCCGTCTTCCACATCAAGGGTTTCCCTCCGGCCCTTTTTATGGCCTCAAACACTGCCTTGGAGCATTTGACCTCTCCCATGATGACGGCGCCAGGGTTTTGCTCGAGTATCTTTTTCGCGTAAAGGTAAAGCAATTTATCGCCTCGAACGACGTTGCCACTTTCGTCGACCACGCCTATCCTGTCGCCATCTCCATCGAAGGCAATGCCGAAATCTGCCTTACTGTTTGCGACTTCATTCTTCAGGTCCTTCAAGGTATCTTCAACTGTGGGATCAGGGTGATGGTTGGGAAAGCTGCCATCAGGCTCTATATATAATCCAAGGACTTCACATCCCAGCGATTCGAGCACATCTCTGGCGACAGGCCCGGCTGTGCCGTTTCCTCCGTCGATGACGACCTTTGGCGTCGCCTGTGCCACTACCTTCCCATCTGTGCGCAACAGAAGTTCATTTTTATATGACGTCACGATGTCTTCTTCTGATATTTCAGGCGCCGGTCCAGGAGCGGCCTTTTCGTACAGCAGGGCAAGCTCGCCAAGTTTTTTAAGTTCCTCGCCATAAAGGGTGTCGCTTCCCAGACATATCTTAAAGCCGTCGTATTCCGGCGGGTTATGGCTTCCCGTCACGGCTATGCCGCCGGCCACATCTAAGGCACAAGTTGCGTAATATACGATAGGAGTGGTCACCATGCCCAAGTATAAAGGATGGAGCCCTCCATCCGAAAGGCCATGGCATAGAGCTTTTGCCAGGCTAAATGAGGCCATGCGGCAGTCGTGGCCCACGGCCACAGTGGTTTTGTCGTCTATACGGTGACATCTTAATCTTGCGTAATCCGCGTAGGCCCTGCCGAGGCAGTAAGAAAGCTTTGGGGTTAGCTCCTCGCCTACGATCCCCCTGATGTCGTATTCCCTTATTACTGCAGATAGCACTTGGGATAGGTCTTTGGTCATCAGCGTCACTCCGTCCTCTTGTAGTCGTCTTCTATCCTAATTATGTCGTCCTCACCTACATATTCGCCATTTTGGACCTCGATTATTTCAAGTGGGATCTTGCCGGGGTTTACCAGGCGATGGGGCGTGCTTTTGGGTATAAAGGTACTTTCTCCTTCGTGTACGTAAATTTCTTTGCCGCCAATGACCGCTAGGGCCGTGCCCCGCACCACTACCCAATGCTCGGTCCTGTGATGGTGATACTGCAGGCTTAGCTTGGCGTCCGGGTTTATGACGATGTGTTTTATCTTGAACCTGTCTCCCTGGTGCAGTATCTGATACGTCCCCCAGGGTCGGGCGTTTATTGGTGCCTCGGTGGCCTCGCGGCGGCCCTGGTCTTTCAGGTAATTTACGACGTCCCGGACGGCCTGAGAAGAGCCTCTTTTTGCGACGAGCAAGGCATCCGGGGTATCTGCTATGACCAAGTCATTTACATCAAGGCCTACGACCAGACGGCCGTTTGCGTATATCAGGTTGTTTTTGCCGCCTATGGTGTGAACGTCTCCTTTTTTGACGTTTCCGTCTTCGTCTTTTTCCATGGTCTCATACAAGGCGTCCCAGGAGCCAATGTCAGACCAACCGCAATCTAATGGCACTACTGCAACGTCTTTTTCTTTTTCCATGACGGCGTAGTCTATGGAAATTGAAGGCAGGTCTTCAAAGCTTGAAATTAAGCTGTCGTAACCTTCAGAGGCAGGGTTGCCTATTTGTGGGATGTCACTTTTTAAGGCTTCCATGATCCTTTTTGCCTTAAACAGAAAAAACCCACCGTTCCAGAGGTAGTTTCCTCTTTCAAGGTATGTTTTAGCTTTTTCCTCGTCTGGCTTTTCGACGAACCTTGAAACGATCTTATAAGGTAGGCCTTTGGACCTTTCTTCGTCTATCTCTACGTAGCCAAAGCCCGTATCGGCCCTGGTGGGCTTAACGCCAAATACAACTATATGACCCTCGCTGGCTGCCTGGCGTCCCAAATTTATGGCCTTCTTAAAGGCCTCGTCGTCCTTTACTATGTGGTCGCTTGGAGATACGAAGATCAAGTCTTCAGGGTCTGCGCCACTTTTTAGCAAATATGCCAGCCCAAGAGCTATGGCAGGGCAGGTATTTTTTGCCATTGGTTCTGCTATTATGGGATCGTGGTCAAACTTTACGACCGTCTTCATCTGATGGCGTAAAAGTGCGCTGCACTGGTCAGAAGCGACGATATAGAGGTTGGAAGGCTGTGCTATCTTTGTCATCCTTCTTACCGTTTGCTGAAACAGGTTTTCTTCGCCTGCCAGGGACAAAAACTGCTTGGGCAGCTCCTCCCGCGACCAGGGCCACAGGCGGGTGCCGCTTCCGCCGGCGAGGATCAATATATAAAGATTATTCATTTCTTGTGACCACCTCCAAAGCTAGTAGGCGCCCTTGCCAAAAAGGGCTACCGGGACGGTGCGGGCAAGGATGTAAAGGTCAAGCCACACGGACCAGTTGCGGACATAGTATGCGTCCAATGCGACGCGCTCTTCATAAGAGACATCGTTGCGTCCTGACACTTGCCATAATCCCGTTATTCCAGGCTTAACTTTAGTATAAAGGGAGTAGTATTTTCCGTATTTCTCTATCTCATTTTGAACGATTGGCCTTGGACCCACAACGCTCATCTCTCCTTTGATGACGTTAAAGACCTGAGGCAATTCGTCAAGGCTTGTCTTTCTTAGGAACCTGCCGACGCGGGTCACCCGTGGGTCGTCTCGCAATTTTTGATCCCTGTCCCATTCTTCCTTAAGCTCCGGATGCCTTGCTAAATATTCTTTTAAAACGACATCGGCATTTTCAACCATGGTCCTGAACTTCCATGCTTTGAAGGGCTTGCCGCCCTTACCGTACCTTGTCTGTTTGTAAAATACAGGCCCCTTTGAATCGAGCTTTATAAGCAGGGCTATAAAAGGTATAAGAAGTGCCGAAACCACAAGGGCAACTGCCGCTACCATCGCATCCATAATGGCCTTGGCGATTTTGGGACCTGAGCGCAAAAGCTGCTGGCGCACCTCTAGGCCCAATATGCCACCAAAGTCCCTCGGCAAGACGCCAAGGCTTGCAAAGCCAAAAAGGTCGGGGATGTAGATCACATGGTGAAAATACGAGGCGTTTTCTTCCCAAACTTGAAGCAACCTTTCCCTAT
The DNA here is from genome assembly GCF_900129645.1 of Acetomicrobium flavidum. NCBI lineage: Bacteria > Thermotogati > Synergistota > Synergistia > Synergistales > Acetomicrobiaceae > Acetomicrobium > Acetomicrobium flavidum. Next base: position 1,920,441 of record NZ_FSQZ01000001.1, on the reverse strand, counting down.
TTAAACCCGGCATGGCCATTATCGCCCATCTAATATTGCACTTCTTGGCAAGATGGGGGGCAAGTTCCAAGCTTCCTATTACTGACACGCCTTTAATAGATTTGCCATGTTTTTCAAGATCGTCATCCAGGATCGCTACGGGCTTTATGCCCAGCGCTTTCGTATTTCTTAATATCTTAACGATTTCAGCTCCGGTCTTGGCGGCACCCATAACGACAGCAGAAACTCCCCACCAGCTTTTACTGCCAAAAAAGTATCGAATAGCCGCCCGGGCTAAGGGCACAAATAAAAGGGCCAGAATCCAAGCGATGAAAAATATGGCACGGGAATAGATGAAACCTACCCTGGAAAGAAATATCCAAACGGAAAGTATGGTAAAAACCAAAGATGTTGCGATGAATGTCCGACGCAGCTCCTCGACGGCCGTAATGCCAACGCTGGGATAAAGGCCTGAGACTAGATATGCCAGTGCAAACAAAAAAATTGCAGGCCACAGCTCGATGTAAGCTCTAGTCACAAGTGCGCTCGGCGGAAGTAGGAATTCAGGAGTCCATTTTCTTAAATAATAGGCGAGCAAAACGGCAAAAAATATCGCCGCAAGGTCGCTTAAGCAGTAAAGCCCGGACATGATCCAGGATTCAGCCAAAGATGTTGTATCGCCTATTTTATAAATATCTATCTCTCTGATATTTACATTTGACAACTCTCTAGCCACCTTTATCGGGACTTAAACGTCTCCCAAGCTTCATCAACAAAGCTTATAAACTCCCTTTTAAAGCGATCCCTTGAAAAACGCAAAGACTTTTCTCGTATCTTTGCAGGAATAAAGCGGTCCTTTATATCTTCAAACCTCTGTATCGCTTCAATGATGCTTGATGTGGTTTGAGCGTCAAAAAATAGGCCTGTCTCACCTTCAGTTACAGTCTCAAGCGCACCGCCTTTTCCGTAAGCAATGACAGGTGTGCCGCAGGCTTGTGCTTCTACGGGCACGATGCCAAAGTCCTCCTCGGCTGCAAAGACAAAGGCTTTGGCCCGCTGCATGTAATTTCGAAGCACCTCAAAGGGCTGATATCCCAAAAGTTCGACGTTTGCCCCCGATTTAGATTTTACCTTATCGAAATCCGGGCCGTCACCTATGATGTAGAGGCGTTTATCGGGCATGAGAGAAAATGCCTCTGCTATCAAGTCGATCTTCTTGTAGGGAACCATGCGTGATGCCGTTAGGAAAAAGTCCTCTTTTTGTTCGCAGAGCGTGAAGGAATTGACGTCGACAGGAGGATATATTACCGTCGCTTCCCTGCGGTATACCTTCCAAATTCTCCTGGCGATGAAGCGGGAATTGGCGAGGAAATGATCGACTCCGTTAGCAGTCCTCAAATCCCACATCCGAAGCTTATGGAGTTCTCTCTTTGCAAGCCACCCCTTTAAGCCGCGGTCAAGGCCCGTCTCTTTTAAATACTGATGCTGAAGATCCCAGGCATACCGCATGGGAGAGTGGACATAGCTTATATGAAGCTGATCAGGCCCGGTTATGACGCCTTTTGCCACGGCGTGTGAGCTTGAGATGACTATATCGTAGCCTGAAAGGTCAAGCTGCTCCACTGCCAATGGCATAAAAGGCAAGTAAGTCCTGTATTTCTTTTTGGCAAAGGGAAGTTTTTGTATAAAAGACGTCTTCACGGGCTTATCCTTTAAAAAGCTTCGTTCATTCTTGGGAATAAAGTCCACAATGGCGAAAAGATCCGCCTCGGGGAAGCAATTTATGATCTCCTCTAGCACCCGTTCTGCTCCTGCATACGTGACAAGCCAATCGTGAACGATGGCAACTTTACTCAATGTGTATGTTCCCTCCAAACAGATCATCACAAGTTAGCGGCTTCCTTGAGCACGCTCCAAGTAATTTCTGCAGTTCTATCCCAACTAAATAGCTTAGCACGAACAAGGCCCTTCTGCGACAGCTCTTTTCGCAAATTGTCGTCTTCTATAAGGCGCTTAATGCCTTCAGCTATGGCATCTACATCATAAGGATCCACCATAAGCGCAGCATCGCCAACCACCTCTGGAAGAGATGTCACGTTAGATGTCAACACCGGCGTGCCGCAGGCCATTGCCTCAAGGGGAGGAAGGCCAAAGCCTTCATACAAAGATACGTATATTAATGCGATAGCCCCAGAATATAATGTAGGAAGATATTCATCTGGTACATATCCGGGCATGCACACTTTTGGAGGTAGTTCATCAAGCGAAGTGTTTTTAAAAATTATATCCTTTCCTTTAGCTCCCGCCACCACTAACCAAATGTCCCGGGGCAAACGCGAGTATATAGTGCTCCATGCCTCAAGTAATCTCTGCATGTTTTTTCGAGGCTCAATGGTCGCCACTGTAAGAATATATCTAAAATCTGAAATTCCGAGTGCATCCTTAACTTGGTCTATTTCCTCAAAAGATTTAGGTCGAAAACGTTCATCGATGCCATTGTAAATGACAACAACCTTATTAGGCTTCAATGACGCAATATCACATATCCTACTTTTTGTAAACTCAGATACAGCAATGACCTTTTGCGCCTTATGAACCAAACGAGGGATCAAAAATTGATACCATCTTGCAAACCTGGGATTCAGCCACTCGGGGTGATCTAACGGTGTAATATCGTGAATTGTTACAACTTGTCTCTCCACCATTAGTGGCCCTGTGTTGGAAGGACTAAAAAGGAAATTCCCCCTTAATCTTCTAGGCAAGACAAACTGTTCCCAAATGTGGCCAGCAATTCCGTGCAAAGGTTTCTTAGGTGTAATGGGATGTAATTCGCTTTGCAGTCTTTCCAATAATTCTAAAGTATATCTTTGAACTCCTGACAAAGACGAGGAAAGCACCCGAGTATTTATACAAATCTTATTCAAAAAAGTCATCACCTCAAAATTTGATTTATTGTGTTATGATAACAGCATTTGTCGATTGTTACATAAGTAATTATAGGTGTCCACAAGGGGGGAAAACTAATATCAGGGATTGATGTACAATGAGCTATTAACAAAGTCAAGAGAGACCAATAAGTATAATTACATATATTACTATACTTATCACAATGTATCTTTGTTATTCCTCTAATAACGCTATATATTAGCATAATGAATGATGTAACACCTATTATTCCGATAGTGCTTAAAAGTGTAGTTATTAAACTAGAAGAACGACTCGATCCCAAACCAGCTCCTAGGCCATATGTAGATACGAAAATTTTTAATGCATAGATATCAGCAGCAGTTCTATGGACAAAAGAATCAGATTCTGTATCTTTAATTAAAGCTGATGAAAACATTTTGCCAATAACAGAAAAACTACCTTCATTTACAGTATAGCCAGAATGAATATCGTCAACATTAATATTTACATGTTTATGGGATATTGTAATGCAAAGAGTAATAACAAATAAAATAATAACACCAATGAAGTAATTAAGCCACTGTTTAGTGTATATGTTTTTACGACTGCTATGGAAGGGTTTATATTTGAATAGCAATATAATATTTCCAATTAATAAGCTTAAATAACCCGTCGTAGAAAATGTCCACATTAATAAATCAAATATTACAAGCAATAATATAAGTAAGAAAATTTGTTTATTTTTACTTAACGATTTTTTTAAATACACTGACAATAAACCTACTTCAATTGATGCCAAATAAGCTCCAGCAAATGATGGTTCTGAAAAAGAACTTACAAGCCGCCGAATGGACCCAATGTACTGATCATATCCTTGGTAATAAGAAATATTATTATTAAATATAATATATGGAAATTTGAGAATCAAATATGAAGACAATACTTGCCATATGCCCAAAAAGCACACTATTATGATAGCTAATTTTATACCAATTGTAACATAATAAAGAGAATGGTTTTCATCAATAAGCAAAACATATATTATAACAGCCATGTTCAAGGTTAAGTAAATTGCTTGCGCTAAATTACTAAAAGTCCACTCAAGAGTTGCATGATGTTTATATTGTAAATCAAGTCCCAATCTAGGATTATATACTTCCACCCCTTGGAACAGATATGGTAACAAAAAAGCAGATATCACAGACCACATCCAAAATACAAAAAGTGTGTATGTTAAATATTTCATATTGGAATTGATAAGCAGTAAATTACGGTGACTAAATAATATGATTAATAATCTTAACAACATACATATAGCTACAAAGTAATATGGAGATAATCCATATTGAAAATTATTGATAGATCCATTTAACACAGAAGATGCATGCAGCACTGATACTGATATTAACAGAGTAATCAAATACTTAGGTTTAAATATCAATATGATAAATGCTAGTGGAATAATCAAGTAACCGATATAGGTAATATTAATAAATATATTCATTATATTAACACTCCCCAAAACTAACACACTTTATCATAATAAATTATGCAAATTTCCAATTAACAAATAGACATATTTTCTTAAGCGCGGTTGTAATAATACATAAAATATCCAATATAAGCAAGATATACTAGTTATAGTAATAAAATGAACAATATGCGAAAGTCCAGTAAGCTTTTGACTAATAAATATATATGCTACAATGTAAAACAGAGAACCTACCGCTAGTGATAAAAAAGTGTCCTTTAGCTCTTTATATAAATTTAAAGCATATGTTATAAATAAGCATAAAACAATAGAATTTACACTAAGGCCCAATCCCAAAACCATAGGACCTAAGTTTTTATAAAATAATAGCTTTATTCCTACATCAATCAATATTGAAATGCTAGTATATATTAGCACTTCTGTATTGCGCAATTGCGAATTCAACACTCTTATAAAATAATACGATAACACTTGAGCCCACATGCCTATCGAAAAGCCTAGTAATATCTTTGAAGTTACTTCCACTGATTCTTGATCAAATGCTCCTCTGGCATATAGTATATGAACTATGTCGATATTGTTGCAAGCTAGAAATATAGAAACTGGAATCATGAAGATCAAAACAATATTAGCTATTTGTCCGACCTTTTGACGCACTAAGTTTGAATCCAGACCACTCATAGTAGATAGCCCAACCATACCCAACGGTGCTGCGATCAATATTACACCGCTTTCCGTAATGAATTTAGCGTAATCTACAGCAGGTATTGCTGCACTTCCGATTAAAGATGCAACAATCCTTTCAACTGCTATATTGCCTTGGATCAAGAATGGAATTATTAGCACAGGCCGAACATAACGCCAAAAAGTGGTAAAAACATCTCTAGCAACATTTTGAGAAAAAGCCGTTCTAAAATGCAGCGATCCAAACTTGCGCAAACCACTCAAAAGCCACAACAAGTAAAACAGATATGCAAAAACAAACCCCCAGGCTAAAAATAAGGGATTTTTAAAGTAAATCGCAAGTAGTGAACCAGAAATTAATCCAACGCTTTGTATGGTAGAACGTAAAGAAACAGTCAAATACCTACCATGGGCCATTTCCAGATAGGCCATAAGCATTCCCAGTATATATAAAGGAACAGCCAATGCCATGACGTGAAGCATGGAAGCCGTTAAGGCTTTGGTTGTATCATCCATCCCTGGAGCCAAGATCTTAACCCACCAAGAAGATCCCAAGTAAAGAAACAAGAAAATGATCCCTGCAAGCAACAGAAAGAGCATCACAGTAACGGTTAAAAAAGCCCTAGCCCTTTTTGGATCTTCTTTAGCATACCTGACATATAGCGGGACAAAACCGGCTTCCAAGCTATTCGTCAAAAAAAATTCTATCGGCATGAGCGTAGCGGTTTGTGCAACGCGATAGGCTGCCACATAAGTTCCCGTGCCAAAAAGTGCTGCCATTAGAATTTCCCTTAAAAAACCAATGAGTTTACCAATAACACTACCAGAAGAAAGCACTAAAAATGCCCTAAACAAAAACGCAACCTCCTATAGCGACGGGACAGGGGTTTTAATTAAATCAAACATATGAACCCTTTACCGTGCTTTCGTATACTTGATAAGTTTGCAGAGCTGTATTACTCCACGTAAACTTTGCTGCTTGTGTTAAACCCGCAGATTTCAATCTTAATGCTAAATGTTCATCAATCAATATTTGATATATAGCATCAGCAATCTCCTCAGCGGAGTTGGGGTCTACTAGAATAGCAGCATCTCCTACGACCTCAGGTAGAGAAGATACATTAGAAGTTACAACAGGTGCGCCACAGGCCATAGCCTCAAGGGGAGGCAAACCGAATCCCTCCCAGAGAGAAGGAAAGACAAAAACGTCAGCTCCCGAATATAGGAGGGGTAATTCTTCTTGAGGCAAATATCCCAGAAAGCGGATCTTGTTTCTGATGGGTTTGTCGAGATTTTGATATTTCACTTCAAAGGCTTTATTTTTCCACCCCCTTCCTCCCCCAAAGATCAAATCCGGTGCTTGTTTCACTCCCATCTTTTTACACAAGATCGAGTAAGCATCGAGCAATTTAGTCGCATTTTTTCTCGGCTCCAACGTTCCCAAAAATAAGATATATCGTCCTAATGAATGTTTTTGCTTGAAAGCATTTAACGAATGTATATCCGCTATAGGCCTATAAATATCATGATTCACGCCGAGAGGTATAACTACTATTTTTTCTTCAGGATACTTATAAAAATCAACTATATCTTTTTTAGTGCTAAATGACGGAACGATAACCCGGTCTGCAATATCCAAAGAAAATCGCAGACAAGCCTTTAATGTAATATAGTTTTTGAGTTCTATTGTTCTTGGGAATCGAAGAAAGGCTAGATCGTGAACGGTCAAAACTGTCTTGGCTCCTCTAATTGGAAAGGCTGTAAAATTGGTAAAATGAGCCACATCTGCCGCGGCCATCAGTGGTCGAGAAGCTTTCTCACCAAAGCACTTAGATAAGAGTGAGAGAGAAACCCTAGGCAAAGGAGCATAAAAATGATAATGCGTTTTTGGCCTTTCTTTCCACCCAAGCGGTAGATCGGGTTTCCTAGATTTTAGACTAAAAGAAAACAATGAAAATTCGTCTTCTGAGATATTAAGAAACTCTTCCAACAAATGATAACAATACCATCCAATGCCTGTTTTTTGCTTCACTAGAGGAGAGCAGTCAAAGGCGATCTTCACGACAGCACCTCACCAATCTTCAATTTAGCGTCATTTGTAACTTGACCTCGAACACTAATAAATATAATATATTTGGCAGTTTTATACACCAATACAACGTAAAAGTCTCGACACGCTTTAACTCTCAACTGTTCTTATTACTAAATTGGGGTGAAAAAATATTAAAGGTTTTTTTTGGACCGCCATTACCTTTTTTATCCTAGTTCAACTTTTTTTTCAACAGCAAATTTACGCAATGTCTCCATCAAATGGAGGCATTACGGGTCTTTGGGAGTACCCGACCGCCGAAATCTTGGATGACGGGCAAGGAAGGTTCGGCTACACCGATGCAAACCCTTACATCACATATTACCTTGCATTGGGGTACCTTCCAAACGTTGAGCTCAACTTTCGAATCACGCACGTCACTAATGCCCCCTTAAACTTGGAAAAGTACCCTCGTTTTGGCAGTTATAAGGACCATGAGTTTGACGTCAAATACCTTCTCTTGCCTCAGGAAGGCATCAGGCCAGCCATAGCGGCGGGCATCATGGACATTAGCACGACAGAGCATTTCAAGTCATATTATGTGGTTGGTACGTATAATATAGGCCAATTTGCATTCACGGGAGGCTGGGCCTCCGATCGTATGGGGGGCGTCTTTGGGGGGATATCGTGGCAGCCCTACGATTGGCTCGAACTAAAGGGCGAATACGGATCTATGGACTACAGCGACGACATATTTAGCGGGAAACGCCCCATAACAGAAGTCGAAGCCGATTACAACTACGGGGCCATCATTAAAACTTCCTGGGCTGATGTAAGCGTGAGCTATCAAAGGGGGGACGAGTTGTGCATTGCTATTTATCGTCCCTTTGATTTGCATGACCGCCCGATCTTTGGCAATAAGAAACGGCCCTATCAAGATGCTCCTTTAGATAATCTAAAATCATGGACAGAAGTCGATATTCTAGATCTAGTAAGCGAGCTTTCCGTGGCCATTTCAAACCGTTTAGGTGTTAGGAATGTAGAGGTAAAAGCCGACAAAGCAAGTAAAAATTTATTAATAAGCTATGAAAATGTTGGATACAGCTCGGAAGCCGAAGCCATGGCAAGGGTCCTGTATCTGGCCTCGCATATGATACCCTGGGATACCAATACTTTGGTGCTAAGAGCCTGCGTTCGGGGAAAACCCGTGACCAACGTCGAAATTCCAGGTGAACACTGCGCGCTATTGAGGTTAAATGCGCTTAGAAAGGAATACTCTCAAGAGGCAATGGCTTATTGGGCAAATCCGACCTTGAAAGAAGACAATGGCGAAACTTGGAATTACAAAACTGATCTGACTGCCCAGGATAAAGACGAACATACTTACAAGGCTTACGTTGCCTACGAGCCAAGGATCTTGCGGTCAGACTACGAAGATTATGACGCTCGCTGGAGCGTCGACGTGACTTATGAATGGAACTCCACCCATGGTCAGGGAGGTGTCTTTGACATTCGCATCCCCATAAAAAGACATGGCAAGGAAGAAGACTTCGCGTATGAACCATGGACCAACGAAAAGACAAGAATATGGCAGGCAGTATTCAGCAACATGGAGCGCATTGATAAGAACACTTTTGAGCTTTACGAAGCCGGATGGCTTGACGCTCTGTGGTTCGGCGGAAATTACTGGAGACGTACTTATTTCGATAATGGTCGTTATTTCACAGGAATAAGGCTTGGGCTGGTACACGAACGAGACCCCGAGGGCTTTGCATCCTTGGCAGATGACCCTATCTGTCTGTATCATGACGGATGTGAGAACATCGACTTGGAAAACGATGGCTGGATGGGAGCTGCTTTGTTTCAAGTTGGATATCACGAATCTCGCTACGATTTGGATCTCATGGCCGAGATCGGTAAATTTGTAGACGATGATGATAGCGGCTTCAAATTGTCGATGATGAGACATTGGGACGATGTTGGAATTGGTTTTTATGTAACACGAGCCGACACGTTGAGGGCAGGCAAGGATTATTCTTTCGTCGGAGTTGAACTAGAAATACCAACAAACATATTTTTTGGATCCGACACGGATTATATATGGAATCAGGATATAATAATGACTGGCGGTTGGCCATACTATACCGGTAGAATGCCATGGCACTGGAAAGATCCAGAGCTAATGTGGGGACAGCTTAACCCTGACAGACTAGTGAATAATTTATACGATAGGCTAGAGCAAGGTCAAAATATGGCCAAGGAGATGAAATACTCGATGCAAGAGGGAGGAAATACGTATGTACCGTAGGATGTGGAAGTTTGCTTTTATTTGGTCCTTCGTTTTTATCATGTTTATGTGCGCCTCGCCAATGGCCTTCGAAGCGCAGGCCCAAGAAGGTTCCGTAAGCGCACCGGGAGGATCGGTCCAAGCACCTGGCAGTGCGCCTGCGCAAGGATCTCCCGGATTGCCATCTAACCTTCAAAATATTCAAAACATATTGCAGAACGCCGCACCCGCGCAGGAAGCTCCAGCGGTACAGCCTGGTGAAACCACGGCTCCCCAGGAAGAAACTCCGGCTGAAGCCCCCACACAGGCTCCCGTTGAAGTAGGAGAACAGATGACGCCAGAGGCCTTCAGCGCGCTTTCAGACGCTCAGTTAGACCAGCTTTTCTTAAACACCCCCGCATCCCAGGTGATGCGAATGCTACCCCGCTTTGGCACCAACTTTTTCAGGCAAGCCCCTTCGACGTTTGCGCCCGTTACGGCGGTGCCCGTGGGGCCGGATTATGTTATTGGTCCGGGTGACGAAATCCGCATCTCCATATGGGGCATGATAGAAGGGCAATGGAGCGTTACCGTTGATCGTGACGGCAACCTAAACCTTCCTCAAGCCGGTGTCATTGGAGCGGCTGGTTTGACCTTCGCTCAACTGCAGGAGGCGATAAAGAAGGAATACTCCCGCTACTATACGAACTTCGATCTAAACGTCACCATGGGTCAGCTTCGCACGATATTAGTGTATGTAGTGGGCAACGCCAGAAGGCCCGGAGCCTATACGGTATCCTCACTTGCTACGCTGGTCAATGCGTTGCTAGTATCGGGTGGGCCTAGCAATACCGGCTCGATGCGCAACATAGAGGTCAGAAGAAACGGCAAGGTTATAACTACGTTTGATATGTACGATATGCTCCTTAAAGGGGATACCGCAAACGATATAAGACTCATGCCCGGAGACGTCATATTCATAGGCGAGGTTGGCCCCCTTGTTGGTGTGGTGGGTAACGTAAAAAGGCCGGGACTTTACGAAATCAAAGAAAGGATCAAACTTGGAGATCTCATCGACATGGCAGGTGGCCTTACGGGACAGTCCTTCAAGGGACGCGTGCAAATCATGCGAGTCGAGGACCGCCGCTACCTTACGCTCGTCGAAGGCGATTTGGACACCTTAGGCGCAGATTTTATGCAGAAATTTGCCGTACAGGACGGCGATATCGTGAGGCTTTTCCCGGTGGCTCGAAGCACAAGTACAGCACGCATAACGGGACCCGTAGCAACACCAGGTGAGTACGCCATAGAACCGGGCATAACAAGGCTTTCTGAAGTTATAAGCAGAGCAGGCGGGCTTAGCTACATGGCGTCAAATCAGGCCGAAATAACGAGGGTGACCGTGACACAACAGGGTCCCGTAACTCAACACCTGCTGGTTGACCTGGAAAAAGCGATGAAAGGCGACCCTAAAAACGACATTCCCCTTGAGATGAACGACTACATATTCGTCAGAGCCGTACCGGAATGGGATTTGTACGCAACCGTCACGATTTCAGGCGAGGTTAAATACCCAGGGACATATACCATAAAGAAAGGTGAGACCTTGTCCGATTTAATCGAGCGCGCCGGAGGATACACCAGCCGTGCCTTCTTGCAGGGGGCCATATTTACGAGAGAATCTGTTCGCATCTCGCAGCAGCAAAGCATAAACGAAATGGTACAACGTTTGGAAAGGGAGCTCTATACCGCAAGCACAGCTGGCGTTGCCTCTTCGTTAACGTCTGAGGATGCACGGTTAGTCGAGATGGAAACTCAGCAGAAGCGCAGGATGCTCGACGTATTAAGGCAGACTAGGGCTACAGGTCGTGTGGTCATTAGGCTTGAAGATCCACCAACTTTACTTAAAAAGACCCCTTATGACCTCGTGCTTGAGGAAGGCGACCGCCTCCACATACCTCGCGAGGCTCAGACGGTTAACGTAGCCGGCAACGTGCTAAATCCTTCATCCTTTGTGTATGAGCCCTACACAACTTATGAGTACTACATCCAAAAAGCCGGCGGCTACGGGACCAATGCCGACAGAGGCAAGGTGTATATACTAAAGGCCGACGGAAGCGCCGTGCGTGTCGGTCACTTAAAAAAACCGTCGTACCTTGAACGAGGCGATACCATAATAGTGCCTGAAAAAATCCAGGTAGTATCCGACCTCCGAAGAACAAGTGATTTAATTGACATTGTATATAAGACTGCTATAAGTGCCGCTGTAATCGTAGATGCTTTAGATAGCAACGACTAAAATCAAGTTGTGCGACGAAGATTTTATCGCTTCGGTTAAAGGAGTGAGTTTTTTGGAAAATGAACAGAAACAGGACGGCCAAAAGTCGATTCCCGGAGGGCAAGCATCTGCACCTGAAGCTCAATACAAAGCTTCATATGAGGAAGACGAAATAGACCTGCTCGACCTGGCATTGGTCTTGGTCAAGCATAAAAGGTTGATAATCGCTACAGCCTTTCTGGCGGGCTTGGTTGCCTTGATACTGGGGTTTATAATGACGCCTATTTATAGGGCAGAAACTCACCTTGTGCCGCCACAATCGCTTGCCGGGCAACTTCCTGCTAGCATATTGTCGATGATCCCCCCGGAGTTTCGAACATTGGCCATTCAGTCCGGCGCCATAAAGACAACGGCTGACTTAGTTGTGGGCATTACAAAAAGTCGCACCGTAGTTGACAGTATAATTGATAAATTTAACCTAATGGATTACTATCATGCCGAAAAAAGAGATGCTGCACGTTCTGCCTTCTCCAAAGCAATAAGCGCTAAGGTCGATGAGAAGACAAGTCTAATAACAATTGCTATCGAGGATAAAGATCCAGTCATGGCTGCAGATATGACTAACGCTATTGTCGATGTGCTTCAAGACTTGCTTCAAGACCTGGCGTTAACTCAAGTATCTCAACAACGCCTTTTCCTGGAAAATCAACTCAAACGCGCACACCACAACTTAATACAGGCAGAAGAAGATTTTCAAAAGTATCAAATGGAGTCAGGGCTTCTTAACGTAGATGTTCAAACACAGGCATTGATGGATTCCATTGCAAGGATACAGGCCCAGATAGCCGTCAAGGAGGTAGAATTAAAGGCGGCTAAAACATACGCAACTGTTCAAAATCCACAGGTTAAACGATTGCAGGCAGAGCTGGCCGGGCTTAAAGGCGAGCTTAAAAAGCTTGAGGCTAAGGCTGGGGGTGGTCCAAATCCTATACCCGTCTTTAAAGAGATCCCCAAAGCAGGCATAGAGTATGCACGTAAGCTTCGTGATCTAAAGTTTCAGGAGACCTTATACGAAACTTTGCTGAAGCAATACCAAGCCGCCGTCATGGCCGAAGCAAGCGAGGGACTGGTCATCCAAGTAGTCGATCCCGCCGTTCCACCTGAGCTTAAGGTGAAGCCACAACGCAAGCTAATGATCATCGTTGCCGGCTTTCTTGGGCTTTTCGTCGGGATATTTGCCGCCTTCGTCAAGGAATTTATAGACAACTCTTCAAAAAATCAAGAAAGCGCCGAGAAAATGGCGCTGCTTAAGTCTTACCTTCGAAGGATTTAACTTTAAACCTAATACACCTCCAGCCTCATCACAAGGCTGGAGGTGTATTTTTAGATATTCTTTATAGTGATCCTGTCTGACAGGGCAACTTTTTCTTTATCGACTCTAAAATTGGGAACGATCGATTTTATCGTGGCTATGATTTCTTCAACATCCCCTTCATGAGCTACCTTAAGTAAATAATCGAGCTTCTCGCAAAAGCTTTCGTCGATGTCGTTTTGATTGGCAATGAAGATCTTCTCATGGGGTGACGGTACGGTACCCTCCTCTGCCGTCAATAGCTCCTCGAAAAGCTTCTCCCCTGGTCTTAATCCCGTGTAAACTATATCGATGTCTTCGTAGGGCGTAAATCCTGACAGCTTAATGAGATCTTCCGCCAGGTCTTTGATTTTAACGGGCTCGCCCATATCTAGGACGTAGACTTTTCCGTTATATGGCAATGCCGCGGCTTCCAAAACGAGCTGTGCGGCCTCAGGGATGGTCATGAAGTAACGTTTTATCTCAGGATGCGTCACTGTTACTGGCCCACCCCCTGCTATCTGACGCTTGAATATGGGAATTACGCTGCCTCTGCTTCCCAAGACATTCCCAAATCTCACCGAAACGAAGGTGTGCCCTGGCTTTGCCTTTGAAGCGATGTAGCGCACGACCATCTCGGCGATGCGCTTCGAGGCTCCCATGACGGATGTTGGGTTAACGGCCTTGTCCGTCGAGATGTTTACAAAACGCTCTACACCCCATTTTAGCGCCAACTCAGCTACGTTTTTTGTGCCGCCTACGTTGTTTATTATGGCCTGGTCAACATTTTCTTCCATCATGGGAACGTGTTTATGTGCTGCAGCGTGAAACACTACTTGAGGTCTAATTTCCTTAAAGACGCTTTCAAGCTTTTGACGATTCTGAACATCCGCGATGATCAATTTATACTTGAGGTCCGGAAATGAAGCTTTGATCTCAAGTTCAAGCTCAAATAAGCTGTTTTCACCCCTTCCAAGAAGAACCATAAATTCAGGGTCGAAACACGCAACCTGCCTGACGATCTCAGATCCTATGGATCCCCCCGCCCCCGTCACGAGGATGCGTTTGCCCCTTAGATATTTCGATATGGCGTCAATATCGAGCTTAATAGGTTTCCTGCCAAGTAGATCTTCTATGTCCACCTTACGAATTTGCGATATGGAGACGGCTCCGGAAAGGACCTGATAAACTCCCGGGATAATTCGATAAGAGACGTTGACTTTATGAGACAAATCCACAATTCGCCGCACAAGGCGACCATCACCGGAAGGTATTGCTATTAAAACCTCCTGTATGTTGTGCCTCTCTACCTCTTCGGGTAAGGAGGCAATGGGGCCAAAGACGGGAAGATTTAATATCCTGATGCCCTTCTTTGCTGGGTCGTCATCCAAGAAACCGATGGGCTTCAGTCCTGCCTCGGGATGACGAAGCATCTCGCGGGCAATCATCGTTCCTGCCTCACCGGCGCCAATTATCAATACATTTTTAGCTTCGTTACATTGGCCTGAGATCTGATGACCTCGATGCTCGCAGAAACATCTAAAAGACATCCGCACCCCGCCTAAAGCAAGCATCGATAGAAAGGCATGTATAATGGGGATGCTCCGCGGCACCCGAAATGTCGTACCACCGACGAAACATAACCCAGAAACGGATAGACCAAAAAATATCATGGCCTTTAATAACGCCATCAGATCCGGTATTCCCGTGCTTCGCCAAGAACGCAGGGGGAGTCGCCAGATAAATTCAGCAACGAATAAAGCCGCCGTAGACACAAACATATAAGGAAATATCAAATGTACATAAGCGAAGGCGCTACCTTCAAACCGCAAATAAAAAGCCAGCAAAACACATAAAACACAAGAAAGAAACCAATCAACAGATAACTTCAACGCACAATTTCTCCGAAAGGCCTTCATAATGAACCTCCAATGCCTAGTACTTAATTTAAAGCAATGTGAGATTGAATAAAAAAATCGCACGTCAACAGGATAGCACACTTACCATGACCCATTAACATTTTACCTTACTTTGGGCATCTTTGGCAAATATAATTAGATTTGGCTTTTAGGAGGGCGCCTTGGTCGCGGGCAGCTTTAACGTAGATACATAAATGTGGATGACAATACCTCTAAAAGCTTCAATGTGACCTTATACCTTTCAATATGTGAAACACGGGCATGTCTTTACGTTTTAAAGACACAATTTGTCCACCACGACAAATCCATTATACCCAAGTTTATTTACCTTGCGCAGTCGTCTACCATGTGGGCAAAATAGGCCAAATATCAAAATTTTACCATCACAACCTCTTTTAAACCTCACCTTTGCCCCTTCCCGGCAGTGCCACGGCGATGCCATACAAGGCCCAGAAGAGGAATCCGATCTTTTGTCTGGCGGCAAAGACACTTCCTCCCATGCTATAGACCAAGATAGCCAATATTGTGGCAAGGACTGCAGCGTAAAGATACTTATTTTCGCCTTTGCAGCTTTTAAATTTTCTCCAGGCAAGCCATGCACCGCGCAGCATCAAGCCCACGACGATGATAAGAAGCGGAAAACCTCCATAAGTCAGCAGCTGAATGTACATGTTGTGAGGCTCTACGGGAATGCCTACTCCTGGTATCGCTTCAAAATTACTCTTCAAAAACAAGGTCTTGTATCTAATCCACCCCCATCCCGTAATGGGCTTTTGGGAGATCAAATGCGCCGTTTTTTCCCATATGCGGGTGCGATTGGTGGTAAATTTCGAGAAATCCCCCGAGAAAGATATCAATTGAGATATCTCTCGTTTAAATAGGTCAAGGTAAGTAGGTTGACTTAAAGCAAACGAAAA
This sequence comes from Acetomicrobium flavidum, assembly GCF_900129645.1. Classification (NCBI taxonomy): domain Bacteria; kingdom Thermotogati; phylum Synergistota; class Synergistia; order Synergistales; family Acetomicrobiaceae; genus Acetomicrobium; species Acetomicrobium flavidum. Next base: position 1,904,619 of record NZ_FSQZ01000001.1, on the reverse strand, counting down.
TCCCAAAATGGCCGTAATTAAAAGGGGAATCAATAACCCCTTAAATAAGCCGTATTTCCCGGGACGGGCTATTATCAAGAAAAGCAATATTTCTATCCCGCCCACCAGCCAGGGACCGGAGCTGAAACTTAGAAAGAGCGCTATTAAATTAAGGACAACCGTCAAAGAAGAAAAGACGTTTAGCAGCCTGCTGTCGTATCTTCGAACCGCAAAGTTAAGTGACATGGGAAGGGTCACGACGGCGTACAAACCAAGGGTGTTGTGATGAGAAAAGACGCTAAAGTTAAGCAAGTTCACTGCCTGCAAAATACAGGCTACGAATATCAGGACGCTCGAAGCCCACCACACCTTTTGAAGACGCCCCGTCCCCTCTTTAGACACGACGAACGCCGTCAGCCATATGCCAAAGACGGCCTCCAAAGGGTTTGATATCCCCTTGCCAAAATGGTACCATCCGTAAAAGTTAAGCAGCGTGGTAAAAACAGACCATATTATCATCACGTATATAATGATTTTAACCGCAGGGTCCAAAACCGGCCTGCGAAGCTGTGGGCTTCGAAGGATAAACATGCCGACTATCCCGATGATGCAAAAAAGCCATCCCAAATACCTGGGGATGGGACCCCAGGGATCGAAAAAGAGGGAAAAATAAAACCCGAAAGCGATCAAAGACGCCGGCCACGAAGGGGTTTTGACAAGGGAGTCATTCATCTTTTAATCCTCCATTATGTCAGATAATTAATATCACTTACGCACATAAAGAAATAGGGCATAAAAGGCCAAAATATTTTATCACATATCGCAAGAAATAAGACAAAGCACCTATACTAAATTTGAGCGACACACCTTCATTTAAAACCAGTATAATAAAACAGTAACCCAAAGATCGGGAGGTTGTTACCGTGAGTGAAGACATAAAAAAGCAGATACGACATTTTTACGGAAAGTTAGCAAAGAATGCAAAAAAGGGAAATTCCTGCTGCTGCAGCGGCTCATGCTGCGGGCCCATCGCAAACGCACCGCTCATTTACGGCGAAGAGTTTCTTGAGGGACTGCCCGAGGAAGCCTTGGCGGCATCTCAGGGGTGTGCCAATCCGCTGGTATTTGCCGATCTAAAGGAAGGCGACGTGGTGCTCGATTTGGGAAGCGGCGGCGGCATCGACGCATTCTTGGCAGCAAAGATCGTCGGAGACAGCGGAAAGGTTTACGGCCTTGACATGACGGACGACATGCTTGCCCTCGCCGAGGAAAACCGGAAAAAGGCGGGGCTTATGAATGTGGAGTTTATTAAAGGCTATATCGAAGATATCCCCCTGCCCGATGAATCCGTCGACGTGGTCATTTCAAACTGCGTCGTAAACCTGTCGGAGGACAAGGAGAAGGTCTTCAGGGAAATCTACAGGGTCATAAAGAAGGGCGGCCACCTGTCCATAGCAGACATAGTTACGTTAAAGGAGGTGCCCGACAGCGTCAGACAGATGACAGATCTTTGGGTGTCATGCATAGCCGGCTCCATGCCCGTCGACGAATTGAACAAAACGCTCGCCCACGTCGGCTTTAAGGACATCACGATATCCGTGGAACACGTATATAGCAAAGACGTGATAAAGTCCATGCTTGGAGACGAGGCAAAGACCGATTCTGTCGACTTCGACCTCCTTGACGGGGCCTTCGGCAGCGCCGTGATAAAAGCCGTTAAATAAGCAGGGCTTGACACAAGGGGAGATCGCCATGCATCTCCCCGATTTTTACCCCACCCCCACATCCAAGATCATCATCATGGCAAACCCTAGAATGATAGCCTGGTGGTGATGTTGGTTTTACCGCTACGCTGTGCTTCGGGGATGGCCTCGAGCTTTCCCCCCTTAAGGTAACCCCCCACAGTGTTAGGATTCAAATATTGTCTGTTCGGATATATCTGCCTGCAGGGCCTTTAAAGCCCGAAGCACGAGTTTGCGTCTCGTCTTTTTGTCCTCCTCGGGGCCTGCCTCGGGGTTGCCCACAGGGTGAGGTATGGCAACGCCCGGCACGATCCGATTGGCCCCCACGGTAAGCATTATGGGCACTATCGTCGCGATCTGGGCAACGGGGATTTGGGCCACCCTTTCTATTTCCCTCGTTATCGATGCGCCGCATCGGGTGCACGTCCCTCAGGTGGAGGTCAAAATTACGCCGTCCACGCCAGCTTCTTTCAGTTCGCGGCCTATCTCTTGGCCAAATCGCTCGGCGTTTGCTACAGATGTCCCCGTTCCCGTGGTCGTATATAAATAAGGATGAAGTTTGCCAAACACCCCTTCCCTTTCAAGCTCCCTCATGACATCTAAGGGCACTACCACGTCGGGGTCCAAGTTTGCCCACATCCGGTCATATCCTCCATGGATCGACTCAAATTCGTCGGGAGTCAAGTTATTCAGCCCCGAGATGTCGTATTTGGCATAACTTTCGGCCGAGGAAACGCGAAGCCTATCGGGGTTGCCCCTCGGCACGATCCCGCCCGAGGTGACCAGGGCTATGGTTGCGCGCTTTAAGTCCTTGATAGGAGGCGCCGGAGGGATCTTTTTAAAGGCGGGCATCTCATATTCCGTGCGAAATTCTTGCCCTGCGATTTTTTGAAGCAGCATGTCGATGGCCCGAAGCGATCCTCTTTTATCCTTGAAGAAGTTCTTGCGTATGCCGCGGTGGATGTAGCCTTCTTCATATGCGGGGCCGACTGGTTCGCCTTTTAACAGCTTAAGGCCGAGGCGCGCCATGCTCGCCAACGCCTGCTTCATGCCCCTGGCGCTGTTCTCGGTTTTAACGATGAACGTTTGGGCACGGTACAGCTCAACGCCCGGGTTTTCGGGAAACATGCCCGTGACGGAAGGTATGCCCAAGCTTCGCGTTACGGCGGCACATATGTCGCCACAGGCCACGCCGTAGCGACCGGCGTTGAAGGCAGGGCCCGCCACGAAAAGGTCTGGTTTTAGATCTTCGACGATCTTTATGCACTCGGCACGGGCTTTTTCGATGTGTTCGGCGTAGTAGCCGTCGCCGCAGATGACGGTGCCTATCACCCTTGTTTCGTCGCCAAACAACCTTTGAAGCTCAAGCCCCGGCCCCACGGGACCTTCGACGAGCTCAGGTCTGAAATCGGCAACTTCCTCTCCTCCCCTTCCTCCGTAAAATTGGTTTATGTAGCAAACCACGCGGTAAGACATCGCACTTCCCCCCTTATACCCACTCGCAGCCGACCCGGCTGTAGCCAATTTCCACTGTTGAGCCGATGACGGACTGAAGCTCAACGTACATGGAGCCGTCTTCCCGCAAGGATTCGGCAGAACCGCCCGAAAGCAGGGCTATGGCCTTAGGATCGCCGATCACCTTTTCCATCGGCGGCACGACGATCATCTCATTCACGTTTCCCGTCGAGACAAAGGCATTCATCTCGGGCGTCGCGTCTGCCAAACTCTGGCTTTTGCCGTCCGTACCTGCTGCTTCGTCTGAGATGACGACCGTCCTGATGCCGGCTTCCTCGAAATATTTGGCCGTAAGGCAAAGGTCGGTATCGGGGTTGCCGTAGCCTTCCTCGGTTATGACTGCCCCGTTGGCGCCAAGCTCTGCTCCTATGGCAGCGCTCATCCTGGCGTTTCTTTCCTTTCCCGCCAAGACGGTGCTTTCAGGCGAAACCACCACGCCAAGGAAGTTAAGGTCCTTGCCGTGGCGCTCGTACAGGTCGCGCACGACTGGGTTATCTACGTGGTGATAGGTCGTGTTTTTATCGCAGGCCGAGACGCAGTTTCCCGACACGACGGCGCCGTCTAAGACCTCGTTTGGGTGAAGCAAGAAGGGAAAGCTCATCTTTACGTCCGTTCCGTAGACGTAGGTATCGTGAAGCAGCCCCTGGGCTATGGACATGCATACGTAAAGAATTCTTGGAAGCCCCGGGTATTTCGCATTTTCTTCGGCGATCGGGCCCTTATCAAAGGTCTCTATTTCGTCGGCCCTTGAGTCCATGCAACATTTGGCTAAATAGACAGCCAGCTTTAACCCCGCTGTTCGCAGGGAGGCTTCGTATTTGTGCTTATCCAGGCCGTCGGTCGGCTCTACGACTAAGACTACGTTGTTGGTCTCAGAAAAGGGCGTGTAGCGTGCTCCCTGGCCGCTCATGTCGATGAAGCCCTCCTGGAAGGCCACGATGGACCCGCAGGTCACGACCGCAGCGCCGTCAAGCACGAGCGTCGCACCGCTACCCGCCCTTTGTAAGGGGGCACAAAAGCCGGGAAAGTATTCCTTTCCGCCCGATAACTTCACCCTCGGTTGGATGCAGTCCTTGACCGGGATTATCCTTATGCTTTCGCCGGGCCTTGCAAGCTCAAGGTCGACCTTGGCGAAGGCGTCGTCTTTTACCGCCTCCAAGGCGGACGTCTTGTCTACGTACAAGACTCCTTCTTGGACCTTGGTGACGTCGCCCCAACGGACGTCGCGCACCTTTACCTTATGTAACTCCAACCTCATGACGAGCCCCTCCTCGCGCGTAATGACTTAAGAATATTGTAAAATAGCGATGCTCAAAAAACATTGGGTGATGGCATAAATATATATGTTATAATTATCTCTATATAAGGCGGATGCATAATGCATTTGCTGTGTCTTTGAGATAGAGGTGTGTTAAATGTTAAATCAGGTGGCACAGGATATTGCCGTGACGGTAAGCGACATCATCGGCCACGGAGTCTTGGTTACCGACGACAGGGGGATCATAATCGGGTGCGACGATGCGTCTCGAATCGGAGTTTGCCACATACCTTCGCTTGAGGTCATGAAATCAAGGAAGCCCCTCGTGACCACCGAAGCCGAGGCATCAAAGATGTCCGGAGTAAAACCTGGTTTCACGCTGCCGATCTTACTGGCCGAAGAGGTTGTCGGGTCCATCGCCATAGCAGGCGACCCCGACGAGGTCAAAAAGTTCGGGTTGCTCGTGCAAAAGCAGGCTGAAATAATGTTACGACAACAGGCCCTCATACAGCAGAACATGCTTCGCGAAAGGGCGCTTTCCGATTTGGCCCAAAGCTTAGCGTCCTTCAACCCTGCCTACGGAAACGAGACGCTTATTTTGCTGCAGGGCGAAGAGCTCGGCTACGACCTTAAACTGTGCCGCATAGCTATGATCGTAGAGCTTGAATCCTACGTGGGCGAACAGGTGGGATCCACGATGCGCCGTGTGCTGGACCGCTTAAAAGAGACCTTTCACCATCCCAAAAACGTCTTTTGTCCCTTAAACAGCTTCTCTGCATGCGCATTTCTCGTCAACGACCGCAAGCTTGACGACGACAAATTTGAACGTTACGTCTTCGAGCTGTGCCGATCATGCATGAGCTTGCTTTCCAAAGAAGGCATTGCCGTCTCGATCGGCATCGGGCAACCGGCTAAAGACATCGGAGAGCTTGCCGAATCCTACAGGAGGGCCAGAGAGGCCTTGACCTTGGGCAAAAAGATTCGCCAAAAAGGCGAGCGCTGCTTTTCAGCAAGCGACATCATCATGGAATGCGCCCTCGCCTCCATCCCTTTAAAGAAACAAAAAGACTTCGTAGAGCAAATCCTCGGCAAGCTAACTGCCCATCCCGATTCTGACCAGCTCATCGAGACCTTTTGCGCCTGGTGCGACCATTCATTCAGGACGAACGAAGCCGCAAAAAGCCTATCGCTGCATCGAAACACCCTTCTTTATCGCCTCAAAAAGTTAGAGTCCGTCACCGGCCTTTCCCCCTGGAACTTCAAGGACTGCATGAAGCTTGCCATTGCAATCTTCCTCAAATCCTTGGGGTCTACCATTACAAAACCACTAAATGAACGGTAGGCCCTCAATCCTCTGATACCTGGCTTCCCCTTTGATGAACTATTGTAAAACCAGCCTTTAGAAGAGCTTTAATTAACTCCTCTCCAGACAGAACCGGCAGTTTACTCACCCATAGCAACCTCAAAGGGATATAGTATCACTTCACAGCTACTTTCCAGCAAATCCTCACGCCCAAAGCTTTCTATATATAACTCCACAGCTTCTTTTAGGTTCGCTTGAGCTTCCTCTATAGTCCTTCCTTGGCTAACAAGCCCAAGCTCAACACAATGAGCTATGTACCATTTTCCTTCTTTTGTTATAACCGCTGTAAATCTCATATTCTCACCCTAAAAACGCTATTATAGGCAATCTTAATAAAGATTTACCACTACCCCAGCGCCACATCCAAGACCATCATTATGGTAAAGCCTAGCATGGCAGCCATGGTGGTGATGTTGGTTTCACCGCTACGCTGTGCTTCGGGGATGACCTCTTCGACCACCACGAATATCATCGCTCCCGCCGCAAAGGCAAGCGCGTAAGGAAGTATGGGCTGAGCGATCATCACGGCCCAGGCGCCTATGACGCCTGCGATGGGTTCAACCACCGCCGACATTTGACCCATCATAAAGCATTTTCTTGGAGAAACGCCCTCGCGGCGCAAGGGCATTGAGACGGCAAAGCCTTCAGGGAAATTTTGAAGACCGATGCCCAACGCCAAAGATACGGCTCCGGCCAGAGATGCCGTGGGCAGCCCGTACGCAAGCGCTCCAAAGGCAACGCCGACAGCCAGGCCTTCGGGGATGTTATGAAGAGTTATGGCAAGCACCAGCAAGGTGCTGCGCCGCCACGATGTCTGGATTCCCTCGGCATCGGACCTTTCCAACCCTATGTGAAGGTGAGGAAGGACCATATCGATGGCCCGCATGAACACCCCGCCAGCCAAAAAACCCACGGCAGGCGGAATCCACGACGGAATGCCCTTTCCCTCGGACATCTCTATAGCGGGCGCAAGCAAGGACCAGTAGCTTGCCGCTATCATGACGCCCCCGGCAAAGGCAAGCATGCTGTCAAGCAGCTTTTTGCTCACCTCTTTGGTCAAAAACACCGCTGCAGCACCAAGGGCCGTAACACCCCAGGTAAAAAGCGTCGCCAATAACGCCTGCACCACAGGACTTAAGCCGATAAAAGCCTGAGCCAGGTTCACGGGCATCCTCCCCCATTCTCGCAAAGTCTGTTCAGTCTGACGTAACAAATATACCATGGCCAGCAAAGAAAACTATCTATACTCCATCAAATATCAAAGGGAATAATGGGGACATGACGATGATCATTGATATCCGTCTTCCCGTGATAGGGCTTCACAATTGTCTCTTGGACGAGTACGATAATGTATCGTCAAGCGCTACAAGACATAACCGTAGTCCCTAGGACTTTTAAGCCGAGTGTCGCAGGTTCGAATCCTGCACGGCTCACCAGAAATCAGTTCCTGACAGCCTTCTTGGCCTGTCGGGAATTTTTTTGTCCAAATTTGGGAGCGTCGGCCTGGATTTTATAAGGCAGTGCTTTAAATGACTCCTAGAAATCAGCATCTTTCCGAGATGTAAGGTCTTTCCTCCCTTCCTATTGTGTAATATGTTTTTATTCCAGTTAGTTTATATTCTATTTCTCAACGATATTCAAGTCCGGCGTTTATCTTTCATGGACGGTTTTGCGTCTTCGGCAGTTGAGGCCGGTCAACATGAAAAGCTGCCGTCCAGACGCCTTGGAAGGCCTCAAAAAGAGGAAAGACGATGAAATGTATTGTCTCGGTCGAAGATGACGCCTTAAAACAGCTCCTGGAGCTACCAGGCAAAAGTATGTTTAAAGGATTACGACTTACACCACGCCCTTACCCTCTCTTACCTGCGAAAGGTTGGAGATCTGCTGTCGTTGCAGCGTATTATGGGACATACCGATCTTGCAATGACCAAACGTTACGTAGCCTACACGCTAGGCGACATAAAAGAACAACACACCCCTGCCTCACCTGTCGACAAGCTTGTGTCGGTGAGGAAGGTGAAGCGATAGAGATTTATATCAAAATAACCTTAATTTTCCCTTTTTGTCTTTGAACTTTTTACTCTTTTCTTCTTATCCAGAAACTGCCAGGCCAAACTTTGTTTCTGTTATAAGAACTAAATGCCTTTTCTAACCTTTCTGGATATTTTAGGTGCATATAACTGCCAGCCCATAAAACTTCAAACTTGCTATTAAAAGCAAGAAAGGCTTGGAGTAGGTACTGTTCTGTATAAAATATACGCCTATTTAACACCCATTCTTTAGGATACTCCGAGGGTAAAAACACATCGTGAATATGGATAACAACGCCTTTATTAAGCCTAGGGATTATTTCAAGAAATTCATATTGCACATCACTGCCAATTTTTAGTACATGACTTGAATCAATAAAAAGAATATCATTCTCTCCTAATTCACTGAATTTCGATAAAGGAATATCCTGAACTTTTTCGGGTATTAATTCAGATAGACCGGGGAAACCAGCCCGTAAAACACTATTTGGATATGGCTCGATTGCTATTAATTTACATCTATAATTTTTATCCTCCTTTTCATTTGCAAGGATAGCTTGTGCAGATAAATACGTAGAATTACCGGACCCAATCTCGATAATTTTTTTTGGCTTAAAATAGCGAATCATACAATACAAGATTTCACCATCTACAGATTCAAAAGCCCCATTATTTACGTAGTACTGGTGAGGAATTGGAGTCTTATATCTAGGAAATGCTTCATACTCTTTCTTAAATTTAGCAGAAAAATAATGCAAGAGTTCAAATTGTTTAATTTCATTAACATCAATGCCAACTAGATCGGATAAATTTGACCACAGCTCTTCCTTTAAAGTTCTAGTATCTGGTATAGGTTCATAAAAGTGATTTGTGGTAATGTGGAATCCAAGTCTTTGCCAAATTGGGAAAGATTTCTTGATAATTTTCCTAAGTGCACGATTATATAAATTCCTCATTTTTGCTTTTGCTCCTTCCGCTATTTTTGATAGAAAAATTATACCGCCCCATGCATATCTTTGCACACCAACCCCAGCTCTTTGAGCCTTATCTCCATGGCCTGCATGGAGACCAAATAGCGGCGGGCAAGGGCCCTTAGGCTGTATCTGTGCGCCTTGCGAGCTAGAAGCTTTTTGTGGTATTAAAATATTAAAACTTGAAGGCAAATATATCGGCCCCACCTTCCTGGCAAGGCTGTGGGAGAGGTGCCGGTAACGACAAATTTGATCGGCCCTCCGGGGTGGCCTTCTTATATTTTGGTGCGAGAGGCCACCGCAAAGGGCCGAGTAAATTTGCATTTCAATAGGGAAAGTATCAATTTTCTTTTTCTTCGGGAACAGCCTTGAGTTCTTTATGAAGCATCGTGTATATGCCTCTTGACTTCTTCCGCGACTTGTAAATAATCTCCTCGAGTTTCTTAGATGCTTCGACTTCTTTTAGCAGCATCTCAATGAAATTATTGAGCTCGTAATCTGTAGGTTCTTCTTTTGCCCAAGATATCATGAAGTCAAACTGAGTCCCGTGTCTGACGAGCCTTCCGGGCAGGCCGTAGTGTTTATTTTCGCCGAGGAGGATGCCGTAACGCAGGTAAGGATGAACCTGACGGTGACTCATTGCTTTATGGCTGTACGTTATGGCGTCGTGAGTCGTTACCTGACCGTTTTTCTTGGTCTCCACCACGACCCTCGGAATCCATTTGTCCTGCTCACAAATTTCGACTATCAAAAGGTCGGTTTCATATTCCATTGACTCCGTATGATGTGGGGACGTGCCTTTATATGACTTGATCTCGTAAGCGTAAGGAAGCTTATAACCGGCACGAACGGAAAGGTTGTATTCGGAGCGTTTTAAGCCTTCCTCGATGGCAGGCGCCACGATTTCTTTAACCCAACGCACTTCTTTCATTTTTCTAGGCCTCCGCTGGCAAACAAAGGTAGTGACTTACCTAGATCCTTTTTCTTGGACTTCCTCAAGCAAGCCTTCAACATAGAGTGCCCCATCTGCCTTTAAGTATAAATGATGTATCTTTTGTTGGTCTACAGTATCAGTAATCCATCCCTTTTCTTTTGCTGCTTCAATAGCATTTAGGATATCTAGTTTTTTAAGCCCCGCATCACGTTGTAAAGTTTCAATATCGACTGTATTTGTGCCGCTTTTCCTCAAGTTCCTTAGTTTGTAAATAGCTGTTAAGACCTTATCGAAGTTTTGTTTCTCTTTGGTTTCCGTTTTCTTTTTATAAAACCTGTCTATCAGGTCAAATAAGAATTTAATATCATCAAGCATTATATCCTCCACCTCATCTAATTTTTTGTATAAACCAATTGTATCACTTACAAAATCAAGTACATGCTGGCTGGATATGCCTAAAGTTGCTACGGTATCATTACCTCACCCTCTTGTTCTTCCCTATCAATCTTCTCACCGGCGATGCCTTTTCCTGTGCCTCGCGGATGTCGGCCTCGACCAGCGCTATGTAATGCTTCGTGGTCTCTAAGTTTGAATGTCCCATGATGGCCTGAAGGGCAAACGGGTTCATGCCGTTTCTAAGGAAATAAACGGCCGCGTCGTGGCGCAGGTCATAGGGCGAAAGGCGCTTAAGGCCGAGCTTTGGCGCGTAGTGCCTCTGCAGCTTCTGCCTCCAGCCGGAAACGGTTAACATGTCTCCCTCGTGGTTGGTAAAAAGCAGCTTCGTGTCCCACTCCTTCGGCCGCATTGAGATCATGGCCTGCAGGGCCTTTGCCGTCTCAAGAGAAAAGGGCAATATCCTGCTTTTTCGCGTCTTTGAGACGGAGGCTCGAACCAGCACGGTCAGATCGTCTAAATCCACGTCGTCAAGGGTCAAAGCCAGCGCCTCGCCCGGCCTTATCGCCGTGTCGATCGAAAGGCATATAAGGGCGTAGTCGCGCTTGCCGCAGTAAGTCGACTTGTCCGGAAGCTTAAGCAGCTTTTCCAAGACTTCCGCCGGATGCTGGACGATCCTCGGTTCGGCCTTCCTTCTTTTGATCCCCCATGCCGGATTTTCCGGGAAAGCGCCTTCAGCCACCAGCCAGGAGAAGAAGGCCTTTATGTAGTTCAGCCTCAGATTAAACGTGGCGGGAGCGATGCCGTCCTGGGCCAGATAGGAAAGCACCGCCGCCTTGGCCTTGCTCGGGCATGCCGGGTCCCAGGCCTGCGGGCGTTCTTTAAACAGGTGCGCGATGTGGTAGCGGTAGTCCTCGATCGTCCGCTTCGAGTATCCTTCGGCCTTCCTGAAGAGGATAAACGCCTCGAGCGCCTCCTCCCATGAGGCAAATTTCTCGTTAAACAGTACAATCTTTCCCTTTTCTTCCATAACATCAACCAGACATCTCGGAAAGCCTGCGTTTTTAGGAGCGTCGGACAAGGCCTTTTTTATTTAAGCCCAGTTTCCTAGCGAACTCTCGGGCCTCCTTTTCGTCAAGTAAAACTAATCTGGCTCCCATCTCAAGAGCCAAGGCAATAACTTCAGCCTCTCCATAGTCCAGCTGAGTGAATCGATCGAGCTCAATGCAATCAACACCGAGGAATCGCAGATCACTGTCAATCTAATTCCTCCAAAACCTTTAGATCTTCGCTTAACTCTTCAAGATCGTAATGACGCACGATATCTTCTTCCCCCAAAAGTTTGGAGAACTCCCACTTTGTCATCCCTGCAAGCTCGCGAGCCTTTCCAAAACTTAAAAGACCTTTCTCATATAATCTTAAGGCAAGCTCTCTTTTTAGCCGTGCAGGCATCTCTTCTCTGGGAAGCTTTATGGACATGACCAAATCATCGGGTAACTCTAATTCAAATCCGGACATTGCGACACCTCCTAAAACTTGCTGCTTCAACAACAAGAGGCCTGATGTTCGTTTAACATCATATCATTCGCAAGAATAATACAGGTGGCTACTCTTTATATTTGAAATTTAATTTAACAGGTTAACATTATGTTGTTGCTGAACAATGAACTGATGTATTATCGCCAAAACCATCAAGCAGGACAAGGCTTAGTGCTGCTGTGGCGGTTCGTTCTGCGAACCTTTAGACAGCGCCTCGCTGCTTTATCCGGATTGAATTAATCAAAGGTCATACGTTTTAATAACCCTTTTGCTCTACGTTACGCCTTTTGCGTAATTGCTGCTTTGTTGCGTAATGGGATAAATTTTTCAATGACCTTCCCGTGCCAGCTCCCTTAGAAACTGTCGCAGCAGCTGAGGCAGCTCGCCCAAGGCGTAATCGCGCTCAAGCCTTTCAAGCCACGTATGTGCTCCCCTCCCCAAGGGGCCCAGGTTTATTATGGGCATGTTAAGCTTTTCCATCAGATCAAAGGGAAGGTCGTATATAACGCCCCAACCGGGGGTGTTTTCCTTCAAGGTCTGCCTTTCGCCTTCATCTATTTCGCAACCTATGTAGCTTAAGTCGCACAAACCCCCAAAGGCGGGACACTCCATCAAGCGCCTGCCAAAGACGTTTTCGGCGTAAGATACCGTAGCCTCGACAGCACGATTAAAACGCAGTTCCACCTCCGTTCGGCCGTAATTTGATCGATGGGGCATAAACGGAGGCAGAAACCCTATTATAATGGCAGGCCCTTTTTTATCCCGCCAGGACATCTCCCATTCAAGTAATGCAATGCCTTGCTCCCTTAAGTCCTTGCCTGATGATTTGAGCTTTAAGGCCATCTCGCGTTCTGCCCCTTCAAAGTCGCCGGGGTAGTTGCGGGCCGCCTGACGGCGAAGCTCCGCAAAGTCAATTATCGAAACGTCGGCTCTTTCCCGTGCCGCTCCAGCGTAGCCAAAACTCTTCATTTCCTTATAGGAAGCGTCGATGTAGTCTAAGGCCTTTTTTACCCCCCTGCCGGCAGCCTCCTTAAAGAGCTCAAGCACGTCGCCGGGCGTTCGAGTTACGGTAAAGACGTTGAAGTAGGCCATGCTCAGGTGGGGAATGGAAACCGAGTACACTTCCTTTTGCCTGCATTCGCGGTTGAGCACAAAGGGCGGCAACGTGACGCTTGCACCAAGGACGTCGCAAACCTCGGGGCGCGCTTCAATTTCCAGGTCGATGAAGCTCTGCAAAAGCGACGCGCTAAGTCCGCCAAAATAGCTTCCACCGTGCGCTTCTTTTCCTATGACGTAGGTCATCACCAAAGCCTTTCCCATGGTGCTTAAAAAATATCCGGGCCCTGGGGCACCGGGAAGGCCGGCATCGGTCGGCTCGGTGTTTACGGCACCGATAAAATGCAACCCTTCCTGCTCGGCCAAATCCGCCAAAAAGGGCAAGGCCGAAATCATGCCCTGGCTTGATCCCTCCTCGTCAAAGACCAAAGCAACGACGACATTAACGCCAAAAAGCGAGGGGGTGCGGGCAAATTCCTTGAGCAAGTCAAGCTCCAGGGCCACACCGCACTTCATGTCCATGACGCCACGGCCAAAGATCCAGTTGCCGCTTTCAAGGTCGGCCCTTGCCTGCCCATCCATGGGTCGGCTCGCCATAGCTTGCGCCAAGGCCTCGGGGTCAAAGGCCTTGTCCGCCAAGTCTCCGTACACTTCAGCCCCCACCACGTCTAAATGTCCGATGAAAAGGACGGTGTCGGACACGTTCAAGGAAGAACGAACCAAGGCAACGACCGAATGGCGATGGCCGTCAGGGCCGGGCACAATATTTAAGTGGCCCGGATGTTCCATGAAGTAGCGTTCTTTCTTCAGGCTATCATATATGTGCCTTGCTATCTCGACTTCACCCTCGGAACCCGTGACGCTTGGAATGCGAACAAGCTCGATCAGCTCCTTGTATATGCGGTCATCCACAGACATCGACGTGACATCTCCTTTGCAGTGTTATCGTCATTGTACCCGTTCCTTCGCCGTCGCCTCCTGGCGTTTCAAAGCATGCCCGCTTCGCTCGACTCCCGCGCCAGGCCTGCTTGGCATCATGAAGATCAAGGGCATTGCCGCGATGAAGGCAATGGCAAGGCCAAAAAAGACGATGGCAAATCCCCGGGAGGGGTCGCCAACCGTCTCGACGACCAATGTGGCTATGGTCACGCTAAGCGCGCCGCCCATTTGTCGAAACATGCCCCTGATGCCGGTTATGGTAGCAGCCCTGTCGGGAAGAAGCTCAATGCAGGCGTTGTTTGCCGTCGGCGACAACACCCCCACACCTGCGCCCAACAGAAACATGATGAGGTACAAAAACAGCACGCTGGCAGGCTCCAGGCCCAGCAAATAGAGCCCCACGACTGTCGCTGTGTTGCCTATGATGAGCGGCCAGCGATAACCCCACTCCATGATGTAGATGCTGGTCAAGACCGAGGCTATTATCATGCCCACCGACCTGGGCGTAAGAAGCAGGCCACACTCCGAGGGCGTCATGCCATAGATCGCCGTAGCGTACGTAGGAATAAGCGACAACACGCCCACCACGGCACCGCCGTATATGAGGTTATAAAAATTTGCCGCCACAAAGGGCTTTCTTTTAAGGATATCGAGGTCCAGGATGGGATCTGAGACCTTATTTTCATGCCTTAAAAGCAAGAAGGCAAGGACAACGGACGCCACAAAGGACGGCCATGCCCACTTTGCCGCCGAGCCGTAGCCCAAAAACGTCAGCCCAAGCATCAGCATTGCAAGAGACATTCCCAACAGCCCCGTTCCAAGGAAGTCTATGCTGCCCTTTTTCCGCTCGCCTGCAGGAAGAAGAAAGACTGACAAAATCAAGGCAAACAAGCCTATGGGTATGTTGATTAAAAACACGGACCTCCAGCCGAAGGAATCGACCAGCCATCCCCCCACGTTTGGCCCTATGATCTGGCCTATCGGAAAGATGCTGCTAAACAGCCCGATCATCTTTTGCCTCGACTCGGGAAAGACTTCGGATATGATGCCCACGGCCGATGGCATGAATCCGCCTCCGCCAAAGGCCTGCACCAGGCGAAAAAATATCAACATCTCGATGTTTTTGGCAACAGCGCACATCGCCGAGGAGACGATGAACAGCACTAGACAAACAATAAAGGTCGACTTTCTGCTGAACACGTCGCTAACCTTGCCTATTATGGGCATCGTAACGGTAAAGCCCAGCTGATAGACGCTTATGATCCAGCCGGCTATGGTCAATGGCACCATGAAATAGGACGTAATTATGGGAAAAGCCACGGCGATGGACGTAGCGCTAATCGAAGAAAGCATCAAGGCCACGCTCACCGTCGCAAATATCATGTAGTTCAAATTAACACGCCTCCGTTGATAAAAAAGCAAACCGCCCTTTTTGGCCGAAAGCCACATCAGGCGGTTACGCAACTTTCACTATTATAACAAAAATATTACAAAAAGCGTCCTCTGTATTGAGGTGTATTCAGGCCGAAACCTTATGGCTTTGCCAAAATTCTACCCCTAATAGGATAAATCCCTTAAAAAGTCCACAGATGCCCCTGAGGACTCTCGAGCTTTGCCGCTGTAAAACCGCTTTGCATGCTCGACCAACAGGGCGTGATATTCCTGATAAAGAGCGACATCTCTGGGCAGGTTTGACTCAAACAGATCTTTAAGCTCCATGTAGCCTGCTCCTCTTTCGGCAAGGCCCAAGGCGGTTGCAATGCGCTTCGTGTAGGCATCTATGACGAACTCCGGCCGTTTGTAGGCGTAAAGCAAGATGGAATCAGCCGTCTCGTTTCCCACGCCCTTGACGGACATAAGCTCCTTTCTGGATGGCGTCCTTCCCTTCAATCCCGCAAAAAGGAGAGCGACTTCCCTCAAATAAATCGCCTTCTGGTTGAAAAACCCTGCGGGCCTTATGGCCGATTTAAGCGCGTCCAAGCTTAAAGCAAGGATTTTGCAAGGGTTCAGCGCTTCGATGCGCCTCAAATTTTCAAGCGCCCTCTCAACAGACGTCCAGGCCGTATTTTGCGTGAGCACAGCCCCTGCGATGATCTCAAAGGCCTCCTCTTCGTTTCTGGGATATCCGTAATCTCCGGGATGGTAACTTCCCGCAACTGGCCACCATCCCTGCGGGCCGTAATGCTTTAGTAAGGCCTCGTATATCGCCATTACTTTTGCGTTCACCTTTTCATACACCTTCCCAAGACCATGAAATGCCTAATATATTTTAGCCGCATTTAAGCAAAAAGCTTCATGTCAAGCTCGAATTTTCTCTAGGCCTTCAACCTAACGGATCGCATGGACAAAATAAGCAAACGCAGTTAAAATACGATAAACTTGCCGTTATTTATGAAGGCAATCGCACAGGAGGAGGAACGCGCATGAACTTTAAGGACAACACCTTGGCCCTCATATGCGGCGGAGGGCCCGCGCCGGGGATAAACAACGTAATAGCTTCCGTCACCATAGAGGCGCGAAACAACGGCTGGGACGTGCTTGGCATCTGCGACGGCTTTTCCCGTCTGGCAACGGCCAATAAAAGGGTCATCCCCCTTACCATAGACATGGTAAGCCGCATCCACACCGAGGGAGGAAGCATACTGCGCACGTCGCGCTTTAACCCCACAAAAAGCGAACAGACGCTAAAGACAGTGGTCGAAAACTTGGTCGACCTTGGCGTCACCCATATAGTCACCATCGGCGGGGACGATACGGCCTACGCTGCCTACAAGCTGTCTGAGTTTGCCAGGGAAAGGCTCGGCTTAAACATCCATTTCGTCCACGTCCCAAAGACCATAGATAACGACCTGCCTTTGCCCGAGGGGCTGCCCACCTTTGGCTTTGAGACGGCCAGGGCACTGGGTGCCGAGCTGGTGATGAACCTAATGGAGGATGCAAAGACCATGGGCCGCTGGTTTCTGGTCGTAACGATGGGACGTTCCAGCGGACATTTGGCCTTAGGCATAGGCAAAAGTGCCAGCGCCACGCTCACCGTAATACCAGAGGAGTTCGAGGGAGACACCATATGCCTTAAGCACGTCATCGATATAATGAGCGGCGCCATCATAAAAAGACTTGCCCTGGAAAAGGACCATGGCGTGATAGTGGCGGCCGAAGGGCTGATCTCCAAAATCCCCTCTCAGGAGCTGGCGGCCATAGATTCCATAGAAAAGGACGACTACGGGCACGTCCGCTATGCCGAGATCAACTTCTCCGACGTCTTAAAAAAGCAGCTTAACGGCGAGCTAAAGAAGATGGGCATCCCCATATCGGTCCAAAACAAGGAGATCGGATACGAAGTCAGATGCGCTCCCCCAAATCCCTTCGACGTGGAGTACACCCGAAACTTGGGTTACGGTGCCTTCGAGTTTCTGGCAGGCGGCGGCACCAATGCTGTGATCACCATACAAAACAACCAACTGACGCCCATACCCTTCGATGAAATAGTAGACCCCACCACGGGCAAGATGAGGATCAGGCTCGTGGATACAAATTCGCTGCAATACCGAATTGCCAAGGAATACATGATCCGCCTGGAAAGGGGCGACTTCGAATCGGAATTCCTCTTAAACAAGATGTCGCGCATCGCCAACATGACGCCGCAGCAGTTCGTGGAAAAATACGGATATGTGGCTGGGCTGTAATCCGTTGATAATGCTGCTTAAGGTGATATATTGTCAATTTTAAGAAATGCATCAGGCTCTCATCGACAGGTAATAATATACGAACATTTTTCGTCGGGCGAAGATAAAGGAAAGAACGACAGATCCTTTGCAAGGGAAGGTCTCTTTATGGCGAGGACGATGCTTTCCTGTTTTTCTCGCCTGAACTACATAAAGCCCCTTTTGATCTTGAACGAAAGGTTCTCCTTTGCCCTTGACCCTACCGAACGGCAAAACCAGTACATCGTGCACAATGGCGAAGGAGAAAGTGTACTGTTTGAGCTTTGCGGAAACAAACTCGTTGTACTCATTGCTCCAGAGACGCAGGGGATATCCGCGCGTCTTGCCTTAAAGGTGACTCAAGCCGGCGGTATAATTTTGGGATCAGCCCCAGGTGCCGTAGAGGCAGCGTCGGACAAGGCTCGCCTTCTTGAACTGCTTGCCGACAAAGGAGTGCCGTGTTCGCCTTTTGCCGTAGCCTACGACCAAACCACGATAAAAGAGGCGGCCCTGTCGTGGGGTTTTCCCCTTGTCGTCAAGCCCTCCTGCGGGACCGGAGGAGAGGGAAGCAATTTGCTTAACAACAAAATCGAACTTGATGAATTTTTAACGTCAAATAAAGCCGATCCAAGAGGTTTAATCATTCAGCCATTCATAAAAGGATTCCCAGCCAGCTTGTCCCTTTTGATAAGCCGAAGCGGGAAGGCACATCTCATCTCGGTAAACGAGCAAAAGATCGCCCTAACTGAAAGCGATGATGGCAAATCCGCAAGCTTTAGGTACATAGGAGGAAAAACTGGCCTTTCCGAAGAGGACTATGCTGCCTACGGAGGCACAAGTCTGGAATACCTTCAAGGGCTTAGCCAGACTGTCGTAGACGCGATACAAGGTCTTATGGGATATGTTGGAATTGACCTGATCATGACTACGAAGGGCTCCCAGGTGCTTGAGGTAAACCCGAGGATCACTACGCCTTTGGCCTTCCTGGGGAAGTTTGCAACTTGGAACATAGCCGAGGCATTGATGGAAGCCTGCCTCCTCGACAAGCTTCCATCAGATTCTGCTGTGCCGAAAATTGATTACACCGTGGAGGGTTTATCATGCTAAAAACATACGACGTGATCGTAGGCTGGGACATTGGCGGGGTACAAAGTAAGTGCGCCTGCATCTCAGGCGACTTTGCCCTTTTAAGCTCTAAGGATATGACCTTTGAGATATGGAGGGACCCTGACAAGCTGTCGACGGTGCTTGAGTATCTTGCCTCAGACATCTCCCTCTCCAACACAGCCATGGCTATCACCATGACGGCTGAACTTTCCGATTGTTTTGCCACCAAAGCTGAAGGTGTGCGCTTCGTGCTGGATGCCTTCATCAATACATTTCCTGGCATCCAGCTTATGTGCCTTGGCACAGACGAAAGGTGGGTGCCAGCAGAAAAAGCCATGGGCGATCCGATCAACCTTGCGGCGACCAATTGGATTGCGGCTGCGCGAGAGATAGCAAGGTCCATCGGCGACGGAATATGGATAGATGTTGGAAGCACCACAACGGACATAATACCCATCAAAGAAAATGCCCTGTACGTTAGAGGAAGAAACGACACAGACAGACTGCGCTTCGGCGAGCTGGTCTATACGGGCTTAATCCGCTCAAATCCCAACGCCCTAGCCTCACTGCTTCCCTTTAGGGGAGACTGGTATCGCACTTCCAACGAATATTTTGCCGTCATGGGAGACTGCTACCTTCTTTTAGGCGAAATCGACCCGAAAGACTACAGCTGTACCCCGCCTGACAGCGGATCCGTTAACGCCGAGGGCGCTGCCCGTCGCCTGGCCCGACTTATATGTGCGGACGCTTCTCTTATAAAGCCAGAAGATCTGTTGCCATTGGCCGGATATTTGAGGGAACGTCAAATCGGGCTAATAGTTGACGCGCTGTATCAAGTTTGCTCGCAGCCCCACGTAAAGGGGCCTGCCGCAGTCACGGGAGCAGGCCAATCCTTAGGAATTCAGGCAGCCCTCCGGGCAAATCTGTCAATCTTAAATACTGAGGCGATCATCCCTGATGTGGTTAAGAAACATTTTCCCGCCTATGCTGCTGCCAAGGATTTGGCCATTTACCTCTCATGTCCGCCGAAGTCGTAGTAAAATTTGGCGGAAGCCTTGAAAGGCTACCACGATTTCTTGAGATATGCAGAAATTTAAGCGAGTCGCTGCGAGGCCATAAATGCATAGTGGTACCGGGAGGCGGTAAATTTGCCGATGAGGTACGCCTATGCGACAGACAATGGAAGCTAGCGGCTTTCACGTCTCACTGGATGGCCGTGCTGGCGATGGATCAATTTGGTTACGTTCTTGCTGAAAAGGTACCGCATTCCGTAACGGCCTACAACAAAGAAGATATATCACAGGCCTGGCTTTCGGGAAAGATCCCTATATTTTTGCCATCTAACTGGCTTAAGGAGCAAAGAGGAATACCCGAAAGCTGGGAAACAACCTCTGACAGCTTGGCCTGCTTTATCGCCGCAGCCTTCGACGCCTCAAGACTTGTCCTGCTTAAAGACAACATTCCTCCCCATGACGTGAAGGACCTTACGGGCACAAGTTGGGTCGATCCAATGTTCTTCCGTTTCCTTTCCCGCTACAATGGGGAGGTCTGGCTGTGCGACGGAAATAAGAAGCTTTCGCTAAACGACACCGTCAGCTGTGGCAACAGGCGCTGCTTTCGCCTGCAATGAGCGATGAAATTTCAAGGACCTTTCTTGACGAAAGTTTGCCCGACCGACCTCCCTCGCAAAGTGCACCTCGAAAGCCCAGGTAATCAGGCCTAAGGGGCAATAATAAAGGTACATCTTCGAGTTTTAAAGAACCAGCCAAGGCAGAAAAAAGGCCCCATTCCCTGCAGGCCGAGACAAAATCCCCTATTGCCTCCATGGAGGCAATCTCAAGCAAGTTGTGGCCGAAGGATTTATCAAAAGTATCAAGAAGACAACCTGCAGCACCGGCCTTCGCGGCCAAAGCCGGGACATCAAGGAAATTAATGCCGCCAAAGATTTGAGCATCCGCGTAAGCTCCTGCGACCAGCAAAGAGGTCGGGAAATACATTTTTAACGCATTTGCGACCGAGCAAAGCAGATTCAAGGCCTCATCGGATGTTTTTGCACCGTAAAGGCCTATTTTAACCATATCGGCTCCTGCACAGGCTGCTCCTACGGCCGCAAGCGCTGCCGTGCCCGGAAGATATGGCATGTCTCCAATGGCGGCGCTCACGGGAATGGCCTTGGGGACGACGCCTCTTATCTCGGTTATTGTCTCCGGCAAGGCTGCCCCAAGAGCTCCTTCGGCGGGGTTTTTCACGTCTATCACGTCAACTTGGACCTTCAAGGCTTCGGCGGCCTCTTCCTTAGATACAACGCTTGCCAGAAAGGCCGCCCTTTTTGGATATGAACTCACGACGCCAGCTCCTCTATGTCTTTTTTGGTGATTCGCCCTTCGTGAAGGGCCGTGGCGACCAGCAGGCCTGCCATGTTTAGCTTTTTTAGGGCAAAAAGCTCATTCTTGGAGCTAAATCCTCCGCCGCCGTAAAAACTTATTTCAGGCGCCCTTTGAATTGCCCTCTCATACATCTGCAGGGGCAATCCACTGCCCGTTCCCACGCCGTCTAAAGTAAGAATTATGACCTTTTCCCATTCTACTTCTTTTAACAGGTCTATCCCTTCTTCCAAGGAAACGCCCCAAAAGGGCGATCCCTCACGAGTCAGGATTTTACCTTCTTTGATATCCAAGCTGAATACAACGCGATCCATCGGGCATTTTCTTGCTATCTTTTCAAGTTCTTCGCTGCTTTCAAGGGTCTCAGAGCCAACGACAACCTTGCAGGATGGAATCTCGGACATCAGGTAAAGCACTTCATCCAAGCATCCTGTTCCCGCATCTATCCAAAGGGTTGCCATTGTCTCTTTCCGTACTTTTTGCAAAACCTCGAGATTATCTTCCATGTCTTGAATGGCGTTGAGATCGGCGACGTAAAGGTCACTTCCTCCTGTTACGTGAAGCAACGCCTTTGCCACTTTCACAGGATGGGGCGAATTTACCAAAGGGCTTTCCATAGGGCGATATTTATCCCTCTCTCCTCTATATGCTCGCACGATTAAACCATCCAAAAGATCCATTACCGGGATAACTTGCAAATTTACGACATCCCTTCTGATAATTCCTTTTTGAAGTTAGTTTCAAAAACTAAAGAGAATTTTTCTTTTACTTTTTTTACGACCTCCCGAAAATCTACGTCCTCGACGTAGTCGTCGAGCGAGGCCACGGAAAACTCCTTTATACCGCAGGGGTTGATGAGCTCGAAATGTGACTTGTCAACCCTTACATTAAAGGCAAAGCCGTGCATGGTGATCCACCTGTCGGCGGCGATACCTATGGCTGCGATTTTTTTGTCTGCGACCCAGACGCCCCTGTATTTGGGCTTCCTGCCGGCCTTTATATTGTAATCTTTCAGCACTTGTATAACCACTTCTTCAAGGCATGAGACGTACCATGGAAGGTCCTTCTTCCATTTGCTCAAATTAAATATGGGGTAGGCGACTATCTGCCCAGGACCGTGATAGGTTATGTTTCCTCCCCTGTTCGTCTCGTATAGCTCTATCCCGTAAGCTTCAAGGACCCTTTCATCCACGAGCAGGTTTTCCCTTCCCCCCGATCTTCCCACGGTAAAAACGGGCTTGTGCTCCAAAAGAAGAAGTATGCCGTCGGCCTCACCCGCTGAAACTTTTTCAAAAGCCCTTTCCTGAAATGTAAGGCCGTCGCCGTAACCCAGGGGCTCTTTAAATTCCACGACAAAACATCTTCTGCTCAACCGGCCACACCTCCCAAAGGAAGGTGTGGGGGCATTTTCGATCAGCGCATCACCGTCAGAAGCAATTTCGTACAACTTCTTGCCGATAGCGTCCTTGACCAAGGTATCTATTTTCCAAAAAAAATTACGGCCATGCAGCCTCGCGGGCTTACATGGCCGTCATTACGCATATTTAGTTTACGATTCAGTCGCTATTTCCCAGCAAACTGAGGTTCCCTGGACGTTCGTTTGCCCTTTTGAGTAGCGGTTTCCCTTTCCATCCTTGCGGCTATCTTGTCGACAACGATGGCTATTGCGTTGTCCCCCGAGACGTTGCAGGCCGTACCGAAGCTGTCTTGGGCGATGTGAAGGGCTATCATGAGGCCAAGCTGGGCTTCGCTAAAGCCAAGCATGGTCTGAAGCACTCCAAGGGCAGACATGATAGCGCCTCCGGGAACGCCGGGTGCGGCAACCATGGTAATGCCAAGCATCGCTATGAAGCCGACCATGGAGGCAAAGTTAAATTGCATGCCATGAAGCATCATGACGGCTATGGAGCACATGGTAATGGTAATGGTTGAGCCTGCCAGGTGAATCGTAGCGCACAGCGGTATCACGAAGTCCCTCACCGCCTTGGAAATGCCGTTTCTTTCCGCGCACTGGACATTCACCGGTATAGTCGCAGCCGAGGACTGAGTACCAAGGGCCGTGACGTAACCCGGTATCTGGTTTTTAAGGCACTGGAAGAAGTTCTTTTTGCCGTAAGCGCAGGCCACGGCGAAGTACACCAAAAGCAGCGTAATATGGCAGGCTATTACAAGCAGCAAAACCTTGCCAAATACTGACATAATTCTGCCCACTTCTCCCGCAAAGGTCATATTGGCAAATATGCCCGCCACGTGGATGGGCAGCAACGGTATTATGACGTAACTGACTAGCATTGTGACGATCTTTTGAAACTCGACCGTGGCGTTGTGTAAGGTCTTTTCCTCGATTGCCGGCATTCCTATGCCAAGTATGAAGGCAAGCAGTATCGCGGTCATCACGCCCATGATCGGGGGCATTTCGATCGTAAAGTATGGAGGCAGCAAATGCTCCTCAGGGTTGGATGCAGCCACATTGGCCACGAAGTTTATAAATTTGGGCATGATGTTGGTTCCGACGAAGTAGGCAAAAAAGCCCGCTAGCAAAGTCGAGCCGTAGGCAAGCGCAACAGTTATCCCAAGCAGCTTTCCGGCGCCCTTCCCCAGATCCGCTATGCCCGGAGCAACGAAACCAAGGATTATGAGCGGGATGGCAAAGCCCAGGAAATTGCCGAAGATGCCGTTAAAGGTAGCAAGAAGTCCGACGCACCACTGGGGTAAAAACTTTCCGATTAAAATACCGCAGATGATCGCAATGATTAGCCTTGGCAACAAGCCCAATTTCTTAAACATTCCCATAACCTCCCGATTCGTTTTCGTGTAATTTTTGACAGCACTGACAAATGGACTTGCGTATAAAAGCAACCAGCCTATTCGTTACGCCATCCTATCGACGGATGTTACCTGGGACATCACCTCCAAGAAATTACTTACTCTTCCGCCAGATATTATTATATACATAAAACGGATTTGTAAATGTATACATGTCATTTTATGTTAAATTTTCCACTTAAGTTGGCCCTTTCAACATCGCAAAAAAGGTGAAAAATATCATCTCATATGTTATCCTAATTAAGGTCTTATTCTTTATGCAGGAAGGGTGGTGGCAATAGGTGGACGCCGGACCCAGTAGTCATCGGTGTAGCGTGTATGAAATAACAGGCGGACATGCTCCGGTTCTTTCGGAGGGTCAGGGCTTTCCTATGGCCACATCCTTCATGCCTATCCCTCTGCTTTAGGCCATCCCAAACGCCCTCCGGAGATCGGAAAGATTTGGCAAAACGACAAAAACGTCTTTAAGACGCTACGCACCTCTTGCGTCCCTTTAGCAACCCACTGATCTCTGGGAGGTGATTCCAATGGAACAGAGAAACATCGATTTCTTCAGGGGAACCGTCGAGGATATGTTAGAGGCACGTAACTATGAAGCCTTGCGGGATTACCTTAGCGAGCTTCATCCTTACGAGATCGCATCGCTTTTGGAGGAATTCGAGGAACCGGAACAAATCACGATACTTTCCTTGACCCCTCCGGAAACCGCAGCTGAGGCCTTGGAGCACTTGGACTACGACGACCAGTACCGACTGCTTGATCACTCCGACAAAGCCGTGGCCAAGGCGATATTTGCGGCCATGGGGCGGGACGCCATAGCCGATCTGCTCATGGCCATCCATCCAAACAAGGCACAACAAATAATGGCCATGGTGCCGGAGGAAGACCTGGAAAGCATCAAGTACCTCATGACCTATCCGGAGGATTCCGCCGGCGGGATAATGTCCCTGGACTACATCCAGGCCAGAGAGTACTGGACCATAGAGCAGGTCATAAGGCATTTCAGAAAGGTCGGCCAGAAACAGAGCATCGCAAACTACATCTACATCGTCGATGCGATAGGCAAGCTGGTCGGCGTGTTATCCCTCAAGGAACTGCTTTTAAACGATCCCAAAAGCCTGGTATCCGACGTCATGCACAAAAACATCATAACGGTGCTGGCGACGGCAGACCAGGAAGAGGCAGCCAGGGTAATGAGCCAGTACGACCTCATGATCCTGCCCGTGGTAAACGGCCAGGGCAGGTTGGTCGGTGTCATTACGGCCGACGACATCATGGACGTCATAGAAGAAGAGGACACCGAAGACATCCACAGGCTCGGAGGCAGCCAGCCTCTGGAGTTGCCCTATCTGGAATCAAGCCTGATGACGCTTTTCAGCAAGCGAATAGGCTGGCTTGTGTTTCTTTTTGTCGTCCAGGCGGTCACCAGCAATATCTTAAAGTACTATGAAAATGTTTTAAGCAGCGTGGTAACGCTGGCCTTTTTCATCCCACTGCTTGCCGATGTGGGGGGAAACTCCGGCACGCAGGCGTCGTCGTTAATTATCAGGGCCTTAGCCCTGGGAGAGGTCACGGTTAAGGACATCGCGGTCATACTCTTCAAGGAGTTAAGGGTAAGCGGTTTGATAGGCATCGTGATGGGGTTCATAGGGTACTTCTTCGCCTGGGCCATAAGCGGCTCGGCGACGATCGGCATGATAGTTGCCTGCACCTTAATAGTAGTCTTGATCATGAGCTCTACGATAGGGGCCATCCTTCCTATCCTGGGAAGGATGTGCCGCGTGGATCCGGCAGTGTTTTCCGCGCCATTTATCACAACAGTTGTCGATATCACCGCACTTACAGTGTACTTCAATATCGCAATAAGGCTATTGAACATAGATTAAAAATCCGAAATCCGCCCTTTCCCTTCGACGGCACGGGCTGTTTAACGGCGGCTCGTGCCGTATTTTGTATTAGCAGACTGTCATTTTGTATTAACTACTGGTTATTTGAAAAACAATCTGATATACACTTACAATTTAAACTTTATTTTTATCATTCATGAATTTATGAATACTTGTACATATAAATTAAAGTGCATTAATTCATAAAAACTTAACTTAAAATTTCTTAAAATTACCGCTTTTATGAAAAATCAGTCTTGTATAGTGTCCTTATTATAAATATAATCAAAGATAAGTATTATAACATAAAGCTATACCCAAAGGAGGAACGGGCATTATGAAGGAAAGCGAAAGCTCGCACCGAAGACCGACGCTGCTTGAGGCGATCGTCGCCGTGGTTGTATCCTTTGCATGCATCGGCGTGGGGGTCCTTGCCTTGGGCGTCGACGTTCACGTTCCCATCGTAATTGCGACTTCTTTCATATGTGTGATTGGTCGCTACCTGCTTCACTTCCAATGGAAAGAGATCGAAGAGGGAATTTTTCGCGGCATCATGATAGGACTGCAGGCCATATTGATCCTCATGATAGTCGGCATGATCATAGGTGCATGGATCCAGGGAGGGGTTGTACCCACCTTGATCTACTACGGTTTGCGCTTGCTGTCGCCTGCCATATTTCTGCTTGCAACGCTTTTAATATGTTCTATTGTTTCTCTGGCGACGGGCACGTCTTGGGGTACATCAGGCACTGTGGGGCTCGCCTTGATAGGCATCGCTGCAGGTTTAGGCGTTCCTGCACCGCTTGCCGCAGGCGTGGTAATATCCGGAGCCTACTTTGGAGATAAGATGTCCCCCTTGTCGGATACGACAAACCTGGCACCTGCCGTGGCAGGCACGACTCTTTTCAGCCATATAAGGGCTATGATATCTACCACGATGACAACGTACGTTATCGTCATCATCATTACCGTAGTCCTCGGATTTAAGTTTGCAGGCGGCACTTTGGATGTATCGAAAATACAGGCCTTTCAAAAGTTACTGGCCGCAGAGTTTCATATCTCGCTTCTAGGGTTTATCCCACCCATCGTAGTAATACTTCTTGCTGCCCTTAAGTTTCCTGCGATTCCAAGCATGTTTGCAGGCGTCGTATTGGGCGGCATAATGATACTTCTTCAGGGAAACGGATTGGCCACGATGGTCACGTCCATCCATTACGGCTACACCCCCACCTTGAGTGCCCAGCTTGCAGGAGCCGAAAATTTAGAAGCAGTATCTGTTTTGCTTGCATCAAAGGGCATCACTGACGTTGCACCGGAACTTGCAAAAGAAGTGGGTCAAATGCTGAGCGATTTGCTGCAGCGCGGCGGACTGGATTCCATGATGTGGACGGTATCGTTGATACTTTGTGCCCTTTCCTTCGGCGGAGTCATGGAACGCTGCGGGTTCCTGGAAGTGCTCCTTGAGGCGATCCTTAAGCACGTTGAAAGCGTGACGGGATTGGTCACGTCCGTCATCATCGCCTGCTTTGCCACCAATCTGCTCGTGGGCGACCAGTACACGAGCATAGTCCTTCCCGGGAGGATGTTTAAATCCGCCTTCGACAAAAAGGGCTTGCATCCAAGGATGTTATCCAGGACGCTGGAGGACAGCGGCACGCTCACGTCCGTCCTGATCCCCTGGAACACATGCGGAGCTTATCACACGAGCCTCTTTGGAGTGCCAACCCTTGAGTATCTGCCTTACGCCTTCCTGAACTACCTAAATCCCCTGGTCGCCATAGCGCTCACGGCGATGGGCAAATTCATATTCTGGCGCAAGGATACCGACGACGACATCATAACGGAATAAACTTAATGCCAAGAACAGCTTAAAAGGGCCGCTTGCGGGCGGCCCTTTTTGATAGCGCGGATATCTTTAAGATCAATCGATGTAAATTATATAAGGAAGGGGTCTTTCCCTGCCTCCCGGAGAATGATTTACCAAAGCCCCGTTCCACCAGAGGCCCGATGAGCCCCCACCGTCCAGGTTTACGGCATCCCTCATCCCCAGACGTTTCGCCAAAGACCTTAGCTCTGCAAGGGTAACCCCGCGGGAATGCCAGGGATCGCGGCCATCCACCACGACCCAATAGACCTTGCTTCCGTCGCATCCCCACAATGTCCTTGGGTGTCTTTTGTCCGTGAAGCTCGGTTTAAAGCCCTCGTTTGCACTCACGTCCATGCCGTTCTTTAAAAGCAGCGGTCCTGCCTGGAAGGCCCACGTTGCACCACCAAACTCCTCGGGAGTAAGCGCGCTTTCAAAGGATACCTCCGTCCCAAGGGGCACATCGGCAAAATACGACCTGCTGTTTCCGCGGGCCACCAAAAGAAAGCCGTCGGGCGGAATATAGTGGTGACTTGCCGTAGCCGTGCTTTGCTTCCACGTCATCTTGCCGTCTCTTACCATTACTTCCAAGGCGTCGGACTGAATCTTTTGAGCCTCCTGGCCAAACTCAGGCGTATAGATGCTTATGCCGTGATAGGTTGGCGGAGTATTAATGCCATCCACATTGAACTGAACCTTTCCCCCAACGGTAACCTTTGTAACAAGCCTTGCCTGTCCGATGTAAATTTCGCCCCTGTCACTCCAGCCTATGGCGGTCCTGCCGTTGTAGGGCTTATAAACCACGTTGCCGTCCGCTATTATAAGCCCTATGGGACGCATACCGCTGAAATAACCTCCGTTTACGGCAGCCCTTGCATTCTTGGCCTTGGCCAGCTCGCTTAAAGGCTTGGACGTCCCAAATTCGGCGCTTGAAAGGGCAATCTTTGGGGTGACGGTCGTCGCATCAAACACAAGGGCAACCCACGACAGGGCCGGGCTTTCCTCTGCACCGCCGTAAGGAATTATGGAGGCCGTCATGGTCTTGGGTAAGCCCGACTTCACCTCGAAGGCCTTGACGTAATTCGCGAAGGGCCCTATGGCCACCTGAAACGCCCACTCCTGTCGCACGACGAAGGCGGGATATCCCATGTTTTTTAAGCTGCCGGCCAGATCGCGGGCACGGGCTTCGCTGTTCAACGGGATCTCGTCGACGCAGACGAGCCAAAGCTTAGGAGGTCGACCTATGCCTTCCCTGTGCATGACAACCGTGGATACATCGTCCTGCAGGGTCTTTTCAAAGACGAGGCCGTTTTTGCAAGCCCTAAGCCACGAGACCAAGGATCCAAGCGTCAAGCTCGTAACGTCAGCGGTTGGGTCGGACAACATCTCATCGGGCGCTTTGGGGGTCATTTCGCCTGCTATCGTCATGTAGGGCATGAGGTACGGAGGAACGTCGCCCGATTGAAAATTGCAGACAGCTCCCAAGGCTTCGGCTTCGTTAAAAAGCCCCAGTGCCCGTACGGCAAACATTAAAGCCTCTGCGTTCGTTGCCTCCAAAGAGGGGTAAAACTGCTCCAAGGGCGGCAATATCCCCAAGGCCTTGGCGGCCTGTATGGAATCCCCGTGAGGGGTCGACGAGGACACGTCGGAAAACCCCGTGCCTTCCTGTACGACCGGCAAATCCAGGGCGTTCATGATCTCGTAAACCACTTCCCCGCGCGATATCGCCGTCGCAGAACATACTGACGACAGGATAATGAAAAAGGTCAGCAAAATCGTCGACGATATCTTGATCCTTTTACCTGAAAACATCTGCCTGCCTCCTTAACCGTTTATGGCTTACGCAATCGCGCGAGAAATGTTTACCACAGATTTAACATTTTTTAAAGCCCGTTCTTACGATAACTGCTGGACGTTGCATTTTCGAGCCCAAGTGATAAGGCCTTGCCTTCTACGTCCTTTAGGTAATATTTGCCCGGCGTGCCGAAGAACTCGTCTTTAAGCTCAGCAACTTGCCTTGAAAGCAACAGCAACACCATAACGTTAGGAATGACTATCATGGCCAGGCTTATATCCAAAAATTGCCACAGAAACTTTGCCCCACCAACGGCGCCGATGTAGATCGCTGCAATATATAAGTACCTCGAAAGCTTAGCGGGCTTCAAGCCAAAGAGAAACTCCACCTGCTTTTCCGCGTAATACACCAACACCAACACCGTTGTGATGACGAATAAAAACAGGCTCACGGCCACCAGCCCGCTTCCGTAGTTGCCGAAATATTTGCTCAAGGCCACGGCAGCCAGGCTGGAAGGATTAACGGCAGCGATGTCGCTGCTCCAAACGCCTGATATAAGCACGGCAAAGGCAGTGGCCGTGCAGGCGACAGTGTCCAGTATGACTTCCGTTACAGACCATAGGCCCTGTCTTACGGGATGGTCGGTGCTTGCCGTAGCGTGCGCTATGGGGGCCGTGCCCATGCCGGCTTCGTTGGAATACACTCCTCTGGCAAAGCCCCATCTCATGGCCTGCGCTATCGTCGCGCCCATGAAACCTCCAACGGGAGCATGCGGCGAAAAAGCGTAATGAAATATCAGCGCTATGATCTCTGGCAACCTTCCTATATCCAGGATCATGGTGACCAGCACCCCTCCGACGTAAAGCAGCGCCATGAAGGGCACCAGCTTTTCCGTGACGTTTCCTATCCTTTTGATGCCGCCAAGGACAACTACTGCTACGAAAAGCATCGACCCCAGACCTACAATGTAGCTCGAGATCCCAAAGGATTCCGCAATATTGCCCGCGATAGCGTTGGACTGCACCATTATGCTGCAGAAAAGCTCGACCAAAAAAGCGAGGGCAAACCAGACCCCAAGCCACTTCCAACCCAAACCCTTGGACATGTAATACATGGGACCGCCTACATATTCGCCTTCCTCGTTTCTTTCCCTATATTTCAAGCTCAAGACGGTCTCGGTGAACTTGGTAGCCATCCCCAGGGTTGCTACGACCCACATCCAAAATACAGCTCCGGGGCCTCCGTAATATATGGCCACGGACACGCCGGCTATATTGCCGGCACCCAAGGTAGACGCCAAGGCAGAGGTCAAGGCCTGAAAAGGAGAGATAGTGCCCTCGCCCAGCCTTTCCTTGGAAAAGACCTTCCCCAGCGTTTGCTTAAAGATATAAGATATGTACCTTACCTGAAAGAAACGAAGCCGGAAGGATAAAAATACTCCTGTGATGGCAAGAACTGCTATCATCGGCGTACCCCAAAGCCAAGTCGAGAAGGCCTCAATGCACCCTAAAAAACCTGTCACGATACATTCCTCCTAACTCTAATTTGTTAACCTTGAATGAGAAAGGTTCAGGCCCGTACGGTTGAACATCGTGATTTGATGGGTAGAACTTGAATGAGCATGAAATAATACTAAACCATGAAAAGATTTCAATTTAAACAAACGTCAGCCATAACATCGGCAGTCAATTATAAATAACGCTAAGTAAGCATGTTATCACCTCTGCCTCCATACGCAATTTGCGAAAGATAACCTTTGAAAAATAAACTTAATGATTACAATAGTTACTATAATAGGCAAAGGAGATTTATTCAAGAAGAAATTCTATATAGAAAATATTTCAAATAATTTAGCAAGTTCAAGATAAACCAGGGTTTATTGACAAGGCCCTGCGGGGACTATATATTTAAACGTAGTACTTCACGAAAATAAGGATTCCTAAAACAGGAGGTGTCGAGAAAATGAAAAAGTGTTTATTTTATCTGTCGATGATAGCGTTGGTGCTGTTTGCGGCCATCACGCCCGCTGTGGCCAAGACCTACGTGGTGGGCACCAGCGCCGATTTCCCGCCTTTTGAGTACATCAAAGACGGCCAAATAGTGGGCTTTGACATCGACCTAATCAAGGCGATCGCCAAAAGCCAGGGCTTCGACGTGAAGTTTCAGGACATCAGCTTCGATTCCCTAATACCCGGGCTAACGGCCGGCACAATCGACATAGTCGCATCGGGCATGACAATTACCGAGGAGAGAAAGAAGGTCGTAGACTTCACGGAACCCTACTACTCCGCTAACCAGGCCGTATTGGTCAAAAAGGGAAGCGGCAAAAACGTGACCGTGCTTTTCGGCAACCACAAGATAGCCGTACAGACGGGAACGACGGGAGACCTATGGGTCGAGGAAAACCTGGAAAAGACGGGCATACTCAAGGGAAAAGTCACCAGGTTTGATACCTTCGTGCTGGCCATACAGGACCTCATAAACGGAAACGTCGACGCCGTCGTATTGGATACCCCGGTGGCTAAGCGCTACATGGCCGAAAACCCCGTCACGATGGTTGCCGAGATAATAACCGGCGAGGAATACGGAATTGCCGTCGCCAAGGGCAATAAAGACTTACTTGACAAGCTTAACAAGGGCTTAAAGGAAATAAAGGCCAATGGCAAGCTCGACGAGCTTTTAAAGAAATACTTTTAAATAAAGCCACACGAACGAGGGGTTTTTATTGAAGGAAACCATTGCCTTGATCGAAAAGTCCCTCCCAACCCTGCTGGAAGGGACTTTCGTCACAATTAAGTTGACCGTGCTCATCGTTGCCATGAGCCTTGTTTTAGGGCTTATAGTCGCCTTTTGCCACACTTACGGAAACAGGCCGCTTCGGGCATGTGCCGCCGTCTACGACAGGATATTTCGAAGCATTCCGGAGCTGGTATTGCTTTTGCTGGTCTTTTACGGCCTGCCCGGAGCGGGCATCAGGCTGAGTCCCTTTTACGCTTCAGTGCTCGCATTGGGGCTGCGCTCGACGGCCTACATGGCCCAAATTTATAGGGGAAGCTTCATGGCAGTGGGGTCAGATCAGCTCACGGCCGCCTACTCACTTGGCATGAGCGAATACAAGGCCTTTGCGTATGTCATATTTCCGCAGGCAATCAGGACGTTCATACCCCCCTTTGCCAATGAATACGCCATAATACTCAAGGATACGTCTCTTGCTTACGCCATAGGCGTCGTGGAGCTGCTCAGGCAGGGGCAGTACATCATCGCCGTGGAATATAAGCCTCTGCCGATCTTTTTGGTCATAGCTGCCATATATTTCGTCTTGACCTTCGGGGTCACCAGGCTGCTTAAAAGGTTGGAAGAAAAGCTCAAACTTCCCGGAATAGGAGTGTAAAAAGTACCAATGTCGGACAAACCGCTGCTTAGGATAATAAACTTAAAGAAGCGCTTCGGCGACAAGGTCGTCTTGGATGGGGTTTCCTTTGACCTGTATAAAGGCGAGACCAAGGTGATCATAGGCCCAAGCGGCACGGGAAAAAGCACCTTGCTTAAGTCCATAAACCGCCTGGTCGTCCCGGACGAGGGCGAAATATGGCTTGAGGACACCGAGATCACCAAGTGCAAGAACATCAACGCCATTCGACAGCAAATAGGCTACGTCTTCCAGGACTTCGGGCTGTTTCATCACCTCACTGCCCTTGAAAACATCATGATAGGCCTGACCAAGGTCAAAAAGATCCCCAAAAAAGAGGCCATGGAGCGCGCCCGTTACGAGCTAAACAGGGTCGGCCTGTCGGGGATCGAGGACCTTTACCCCGCTCAGCTTTCGGGGGGTCAAAAACAGAGGGTCGCCATTGCCAGGGCTTTGGCCATGGACCCCAAACTCATGCTTTTTGACGAGCCCACGTCGGCATTAGACCCTGAGCTCATAGGAGAGGTCTTGGCAGTCATGCAGGGGCTGGCCGAAGCCGACATGACCATGCTCGTCGTTACCCATGAGATGGGCTTTGCCCGTTCCGTATCGGACGAGATAATATTCTTGGAAAACGGCAGGATCGTAGAACAGGGACCTCCCGAAAGGATGTTCACGCAGCCTAAGCATCCGCGAACCCGGGAGTTTTTGTTTAAGCTGCGGGAACTTTACGGCGAAGGCGGCAGGTAGAGATGCCCGGATTTTTGGGAGACTTCATGATCGTAGACATATTTACGACCCATTTTTCCACGTTGATGAAGGGATTGGCCTTTACATTTGAGCTTGCCGTCGTCTCCATGCTTTGCGGAAGCCTGCTTGGGATATTTCTTGCCCTGGGAAGGACCTTTGGCGCTAAGCCTGTGTCGTGGTTGTGTGCCGCCTACATAGAGCTGATCAGGGGAACGCCACTTCTTGCGCAGCTTTTCATACTTTATTTTGCCCTTCCGCCCTACGGGATCAGGCTTTCTGCCGTGACAGTGGCTTTTTTGGGCTTCATACTGAATTCCGCAGCCTATCAGGCCGAATACACGCGCGGTTCCATACAGGCCGTGGGCTCAGACCAGTACATGGCGGCTTATTCATTGGGCATGAGCCGCTGGCAGACCATATTTCACGTTGTGCTGCCGCAGGCCGTCAGGTGGTCTATCCCTGCCTGGACCAACGAGTTCATATATCTGCTCAAATCCACCTCCATAGCCTACGTCATAGGCGCCCCGGACTTACTGACACAGGGAAAGTTCATCGCAAGCAGAAATTATCAGTTCTTCAGGGTCTACCTCATCGTTGCCGTCATCTACCTCGTCATTGTATTGGCGGCAGCTTGGCTCGTGGGCAAGATCGAAAAGAGGATCGAAATCCCGGGCTTCGGCCACGCCAGGGACAGGCGCTGAAACAGCAAAGATCCCATACCTTTGCGTTTTGGGAGCTTAAAGTCCGTTTTAAGCTCCTTTTTTAATTTAAGCGCTTTTTGCGCTTTTGCCTTTCTCGTCAACGCCTCTGAGGGGGTGCTTGTCCTTCTATTGACAAAGTACCGACTATTCGCTATGTTATACACAAATGGGACAGGCTGTCCCGTTATTAGGAGGAGAGGACATGGCCAAGGCTTCCTCAAAGACGGATACCGTCGGCAAGATAGCAGCCATCATGAGGCTGCTGTGTTCCTCGAACGATACCTATAGCCTGCGAGAGATAGAAGGCTTTACGGGCATACCGAAAAGCACGCTGCATCGCCTGCTCAAGTCTCTCGAAAAGGAAGAATGGGTTTATGCCGACCCCAAGACCGACCAATTTCGCCCCGGAGTCGGTTTTTTCCTCCTCCACAACGAAAAGCTCTTTCATCAGGCCTTGATCGGCGCCGCCTCAGAGGAGATGAAACGCCTGGTTGCCGAAACCCAGAAGACGGCCATACTAAGCGTCTTGGAAGGGCGAAGGGGCCTTTGCATATACCACGTAGAACCTGCATGTCCCGTCAAATACGTTGCTCGCCGCGGGATGAGCATACCCTTGCACGTGAGCGCCACCGGAAAGGTCCTTTTGGCCTTCAGCCCGATGGAGGTGCGCGAACGCATCATCTCCTGCGACCTGCCGCCCGAGGTGGACAAAGACCGCCTGAGACAAGAGCTTGAATACATACGAAGACAGGGCTTTGCCTACAGCCGTGAGGAATGGCTCACGCATGCCGGAGACATCAGTGTGCCCCTTTTTGACCGAAGGGGCAACTTCTTGGCCCAGCTTGGTCTGGCAGGCTTAGTTACGAGCTTCGACGGGCAGGAAGAGACGATCATAAAAAAGCTAAAGGAAGCTGCCGATCGAATTAAAGGCAAGCTATAAGGCAGCTTTCCCTAAAAAATAAAGTCTTAATCTATCCAAATATAAAAAGGAGGTAGTTTGAATTGAAAGAGACGAACGAGTTGAACGGTAAGGCGATGACGATCAAGCTTCCCCCCGAACTTCCCGAATACCCTCCCTTTGAGCCAAACGTAAGGCGCGCTCCCGACAGAGGATTTACTCTAACCCAAAAGGAGGCGGAACTGGCTTTAAAGAATGCCCTTCGCTACGTCCCCGAGGAGCTGCACGAAAAGCTCGCGCCCGAGTTCATGGAAGAGCTAGTCACCAGAGGTCGCATCTACGGCTACCGCTTCAGGCCGAAGGGAAGAATCTGGGGACGACCCATCGACGAGTACAAGAGCAACTGCATCGAAGGAAAGGCCTTTCAGGTGATGATCGACAACAACCTCGATTTCGAAGTGGCGCTTTATCCTTACGAGCTTGTGACCTACGGCGAGACGGGGCAGGTCTGCCAAAACTGGATGCAGTACAGGTTAATCAAGATGTACCTGGAGATGTTAGACCAAGACCATACCTTGGTGGTCATGTCAGGACATCCCTTAGGGCTTTTTAAGTCTCATCCTGAGGCTCCAAGGGTCGTCATCACCAACGGCTTGCTGGTGGGCCTTTACGATAATCAGGAAGACTGGCACAGGGGCATGCAGCTTGGCGTCACCAACTACGGTCAGATGACGGCAGGCGGCTGGATGTACATAGGCCCCCAGGGCATAGTGCACGGCACTTACAACACCATACTCAACGCAGGAAGGCTGCACCTGGGCCTTAAGCCCGGCGAGGACATGCGCGGACATCTCTTCATCTCCTCAGGGTTGGGCGGCATGAGCGGCGCTCAGCCCAAGGCCTGCGAGATAGCCGGGGCCGTCGGCATCATAGCCGAAGTGGATCCGTCGAGGATCGAGACGCGAAGGAAACAGGGCTGGGTATCCTACGTTTCGTCTGACCTGGACGAGGTATTTCGCGTGGCAAACGAACACCTAAAGAAAAAGGAGCCCATATCCATCGCCTACTATGGAAACATCGTGGATCTCCTGGAATACGTCGTCAAAAACGGAATAAAGGCCGAGCTCATATCCGACCAGACGTCGTGTCATGCTGCCTACGACGGCGGCTACTGCCCCCAGGGGCTGACCTTCGAGGAACGAACTAAGATGCTTTCCGAGGACAGGGAAAGGTTCAAACAGCTCGTCGACAAAAGCCTGCGCAAGCACTTCGAGCTCATAAAGACACTGGTGGATCGCGGAGCGTACTTCTTCGACTACGGCAACTCCTTCATGAAGGCAGTCTACGACGCCGGCGTGAAAGAAATTTGCAAAAACGGCGTCGACGAAAGGGACGGCTTCATATTTCCCTCTTACGTCGAAGACATCATGGGACCGCTCCTTTTCGATTACGGATATGGGCCTTTCAGGTGGGTGTGCCTGTCAGGTAAGCACGAAGACCTGCTTAAGACGGACAAGGCAGCCCTTGAATGCATCGACCCCAACCGCAGGCCGCAGGACAGGGATAACTACAACTGGATCAGGGACGCCGACAAAAACAATCTTGTCGTCGGAACGCAGGCCAGAATTCTTTACGCCGATGCTCATTTAAGATACGTCATTGCACATAAGTTCAACGAGATGGTGCGAAAGGGCGAAATAGGCCCCGTCATGCTTGGCAGAGACCACCACGACACGGGCGGCACTGACTCGCCCTTCAGGGAGACGGCCAACATCAAGGACGGAAGCAACATCGCTGCCGACATGGCCGTGCAGTGCTACGCAGGAAACGCCGCCAGGGGGATGTCTTTGGTCGCTCTCCATAATGGCGGCGGAGTCGGCATAGGCAAGGCGATCAACGGAGGGTTTGGCCTCGTTTTGGATGGCAGTGAGCGCATCGATCGCATAATCGACAGGGCGATCCCCTGGGACGTGCTCGTAGGCGTGGCAAGAAGATCCTGGGCAAGAAACAGCGGCGCCATGGAGGTTGCCCGCGAGGTCAACGAAAAGCTCAGACAAGATTATCACATCACCCTACCCTACATACCCGACGACACCCTGGTCGCCGAAACCGTTGCCGAAACTTTAAAGAAGAAAAACAAATAAACTTTAAAGCCATAAAACAGGCGCTTGTGGCCTCCTGCCGGTCATAAGCGCCTTGTGCATGGAAGAATCATTTTGCCCAATGCATGTGGCATTTATCACAAAGGAGGTATCCCTATGTCTCAGAATCACACATTCGAGGGTCGCACGATCGAAAATAAGCTAACTTACAGCTTTTCTGCAATGCGCTTTATATTATTTAGCCTATTTGGCCTTTTTATGTTTTTCTATCCCCTTAAGATCGGTTCTGTCTCCTCAATTCCGGTTGATCATATCATCACTTTTATAAGAAATTATTTTCCTACTGCAGCGAAAGTATATACGATCGCTGTCATGATAGTTGGCGCTGCCCTGCCCTTTATCCGAAAGACCTGGAACCGCTCCAAAAGCGACATCTTTTTCTCCCTTGCAAAGGTAATGGGAGCCTTCATAGGACCGATGATATTTTTCAACGTAGGTCCTTCTTTTCTGCTTGATAAAAGCGTCGGCCCCTTCCTTCTTTCAAGCCTGGCCGTTCCCGTGAGCCTGGTTATCCCTATAGGGTCGGTGTTTTTGGCGTTTCTGACAGGATACGGTCTTCTTGAGTTTACGGGCGTTTTCATGGCGCCGGTAATGAGAGCTCTATTTAAAACCCCGGGCAGATCTGCTATAGATGCCATCGCATCCTTCGTGGGAAGCTACTCGGTGGGCCTCATCATAACCAATAACATATACAGGCGAAGCCTTTATTCGGCCAGAGAAGCCGCAATCATAGCCACGGGGTTTTCCACGGTCTCTGCAACCTTTATGCTCGTGGTAGCCAAGACGCTTAAGATCATGGATTACTGGATGCTGTTTTTCGTTGTCTCCATGATCGTCACTTTCGTCGTCACTGCAATAACCGCAAGGCTGTGGCCCCTCAGTGCGATACCTGACAGCTATTACGACGGAAGCAGCAAGAGGGCCAAGGAAGAAAGAGGCGGATTTTCGTTCAAGCGCGCCTGGCAGGCAGGTGTGATGACAGCCATGGAGGCACCATCCATAGGGCAAACGATCAAGGACAACTTCAAAGAGGGTTTAAATATGGCTTTTGCCGTGATTCCTTCCATAATATCGATCGGGTTTTTGGGCCTCATGACGGCAAAGTATACTCCAATTTTCGACATCGTTGGCTATATCTACTATCCACTTTTCAAGCTCTTTAACATTCCCGAGGCTATGCTGGCTGCAAAGGCTTGTGCCGTATCCCTGGCTGAGATGTTTCTTCCCGCAATATTAGTGGCCAACACAGGCATAGATCCCGGCCTTGTCTTTCGATTTACCATCGCCGTGATCTCCATATCCGAGGTCCTGTTCTTCTCAGGCATCATTCCCTGCATCATGGGAACAGACATCCCGCTAAAGATAAAAGACCTTATAGTGATATGGTTTGAAAGGGTTGCACTATCCATCCTCGTTACCATCCCCATAGCGATGCTGCTGTTTTAAATTTTTTCCGCAAAAGCACTCATAACATAAAGGCGACCGAAACCCGGTCGCCTTTATGTTATAGGCCCGTCGCTAAAACGGCCCGTATCCTATCATCGATCCCACGATCACCATGCCGGTACCGACGATGAACCAGAAGACCATTATCGGCCATATGAACTTAAGCCATCTTTCATAGGGAATCTTTGCCATGCCCAAGGTGGCCATAAGCACACCTGAGGTTGGGAACAGCTGGTTTGTAAATCCGTCGCCATATTGGTATGCCAACACGGCAGTTTGTCTGGTGACGCCTATGAGGTCAGCCAGAGGAGACATTATCGGCATCGTCGCCATGGCCTGTCCGCTCCCCGAAGGAATGAAGAAGTCAATCGCAGCCTGAACCCAAAACATGCCGGCAGCGGTAAGAGACTTGGGCAGATGATAGACTGCATTGGCCAGGTAGTAAATGACGGTGTCGATGATCTGTCCATCGGTCATCACCACCAGAATTGCCCTGGCGACGCCCACAACAAGGGCTCCAAAGGCGATGCTCTCCGAACCCTTCACGAACAGCCTGGCTATGGCGTTGGGAGAAAGGCCGCCTATAAGCCCGCTAATTACGCCCATGGCCAGAAATATCGAGGCAAGTTCCATGATGTAGTAACCTTTGGCCATTACCCCATATATCATGAAGGCAAAAAGCAAACCCATGACTAACAGCACCAGTTTGTGAGAGGTGGTCAGTTTGACATCCTCGCTTTTTCCTTGCTCGCCTTCTTCTTCGGCCATTAAGTCCCAAACCAAGCTGTTTTTCGGGTCTTGCTTAACCTTGGAGGCATAACGCATCACGTAATAGCAGGCCACGATGAAGATAAGAATGTAACCTACGGTCCTAAATCCTATCCCGGAAAAAAGCGGAAGCTCGGATATGCTTTGAGCCACCCCCACCGTAAAGGGATTAAGGACTCCTCCGGCAAAACCCACGGCAGCCCCGGTGGATATCATGGCAGTACCAACTATGGGGTCAAACCCGACGGCCCTTGCCAGAGCCACTCCCATGGGGATAAAGACTATCGTCTCCTCGGACATGCCAAAGGACAACCCTCCGAGGGAAAAGACGAACATCGTGGTGGGGATGAGCAGC
Organism: Acetomicrobium flavidum; assembly: GCF_900129645.1. Taxonomy (NCBI): domain Bacteria; kingdom Thermotogati; phylum Synergistota; class Synergistia; order Synergistales; family Acetomicrobiaceae; genus Acetomicrobium; species Acetomicrobium flavidum. Next base: position 1,864,845 of record NZ_FSQZ01000001.1, on the reverse strand, counting down.
TTTTCCTTGCTCCTCAGCATCAAGACGACCTTGGATATCCCCGCATCGATGGCCCCCGTCGCCTGGATTATCGTGAAGGCTCCGCCCACCACGAAGATGAAAAATATGACCTCGGCTGCCTCCACCATGCCCTTTGGCACGGAGGCAAAGACGTCCAAAACGCCAACGGGCGATTGCTCGACGTAGTGAAAGCTTTGAGGATCTACAAGAGTACGACCTGTAGCTTCGTCCTTGTATCTGTCGAACTGTCCCGCAGGCACAAAGTAGGTGCCTATGGCCACTATGATAACGATCAAAAATAAAAGCACGTAAGTATGAGGCATTGCCAACTTAACACGCATGTTTAACCTCCTTTTAAATGATGAGATAATGACTTATTATGAAGATTTTTTAGCACATATTAAATTCGGGTGTCAAGATAATCACGGCCTCAAACAAGCTTTGTCATGCATAACTGCGAGGGCTATTTGCCTATGAACCTCCTTACTGGCCGTTCTATGTAGGGCAGTGCCACCAGGGCTATTGCGGCTCCCACGCCTGCTTGAGCAAGGTCGGTTAAAAGCTCGATAGGGGCCACCTTCCAGCCATAAAGCAATCCGGCTGCCAGTGTGTAGCCGGCCACCATCACGCATGCCCCTATCAACACTGCCTGCTTTCTTTTCTGTCTAAATCTTCCCGCAAGCAACCCCTCTGCCCCCTTTATCACGAAGGTGAAGGGGGCCCAAAGGGGATATCCCAGCACGACATCCGCCATGGCACCACCAATGCCGCCGCAAATAGCACCGTACTTAGGACCCATCAATAGGGCGATGCAATAGATAACGCCTTCACCAAGGTTGAAATAAACCCTGTAGCCGGGTACCGGTATGTGTATCATGGTGGCAACGGCCACGATGGCGGCAAAAAGGGCTCCCAACGTCACTTCCTTTGCACCGCCTTGAGACGCGGACATACTCCTCACCTCCTTTTTATGTTTATGTTTATACCACAAGTTGGAAGCTATAAAAAACAAGCCGCCGCTTAACGTTGCAAGCGGCGGCTAAAAAGCGCTATATCTAGGGCCTAGGTATTCCAAATTCTTCAGGCGACCTCTTGGTATAACCCATATCGTGAAGCAACCAAGCCGAGACGGACTGATTATGTCTGATATATTCTACGGCTTTTGTGCCGGTTAGAGCTAACTTTACCCCGCCAAAGTCGTGGGCAAACTTGAGAAAAAGCCTGATATTAAGGGCATACGATTTATTCATCTATGCAATCTCTATCGCCTTCCCCTCCTCTGCTGATCTGTATGCTGCGTAAATGACCTTTACGGTTTCATATGCCAGGTCGAAGCCGCAAAGCGGACGCCTGCCGTAAGCTACGCATTCAATGAAGTCCTGCATTTCGCCGACGTAGCCTCTAAGCACTTCGTCAGACATAAATACGTGTTGCCATCCAATACGATGTATAAATTGCTTTCAAAAGCATTTAAAGTAACTTTCAAGGGCACTTTTCATCAGTTTGACGTCAGAACCCTTACCGAACCACAGCTTAAAGGCAGCAGCCGCCTGATAAACGAGCATGCCGTCTCCGCTTAAGGTCTTGCAGCCTGCCCTTTTTGCGTCGGCCAGCAGCTTGGTCTCGGGCGGGTTATAGACGACGTCGCAGACGAACTGTCCCGGACGGAAGCTGTCCGGCAATACCAGCGACTGACCTTCCGCTTCGCCTTTCATGCCAACCTTCGTGGCGTTGATGATGATATCTGCCTCGGCGATGCCCTCAGGGGGCACCGGCTTATTGTTCAGTGGCCTCCACTCGCATTTTCCGGGAAAGAACTTCTCTACCCTTTCTAGCAGCGACATGGCCCTGGTTTGGCTGTTGTTGTAGACGATCACCTTTGAAACTCCTGCGTTTAGAAAGGCAAATACGACGGCCTTGGCAGCTCCTCCTGCGCCTATCAAAAGAAGGGTCTTTCCTTCGGGGCTTACGTTGAACTCCTCCATGAAGGAATTGAGAAATCCCATGCCATCGGTGTTGTAACCGATCAATCCCTTTTCGGTAGTGACGACGGTGTTGACCGCCCCGCACTGCTCGGCGCTTTTGTCCAAGCCGTCCAGAAGCTCTATGACCTTTTCCTTGTAGGGCATGGTGACGTTGGCGCCTATTACGTTAAACACGTGCATGGTCTTCAATGCCTTTGACAGATCATCGAAGCTCTGTATCTCAAGTGGGTAATACAAGTTGTTCATCTTTTTCGACTCAAATACAGTATTGTGAAGCAGGGGCGACAAAGTCTGCTTTAACGGGTTGCCGTAAATTACAACATATTTAGTATCCGCGTTTGGATAAAACATCCTAAACCCCCCTGTTAGTTTAACATCTATAAACTTGCCAAAAGGCTTATGGTTTGATAAAGATTTTCTAGTAAAGATTTTAATACATAATGGTTATATTTATAGAGAGCGAGGAGCGTAATCAATTTTTTCTAGGAAATGGATTGGTGCTTTTTAGTCATATGTAGTCCATGACTACTCCGAAAAAGAGGGGTGAATCTTTAGGCAGACTCACAATTTACGGTGACAAAACATCATTATTTAAATCTAACACGCCTTATTCTTGCCCTCTTGTCCTTTACTCGTTCAGGTAAAGGGAATAAAGCAGCTTATAAACTTCCCTCAGCTCGTCTGCCGGTATCTGGCCAGGGGCAGATGATGCTACGCCCACCGCAAAGGTGAGATCCGAACCGAAAAGCCAGCCTGCAATCCTCGTGATGGAACCAAGCGCACCCATGGACATGGTTATCAAGGGAATATCGGGAAACTCCCGCCTGGCCATCAGCGTCGCTGACATCAGGGCCAAGACGTCTTCCATGGACTGGGGCATTACGGCGACCTTGGCGACGTCTCCGCCAAAGGCGATCTCCTTGGCTATGGTCGCAAAGATGACTTCTTTAGGAGGGGTTTTCTTGAAATCATGAAATGAGACAACTACATAAACGCCACGGGGTGAGGCAATTTGTTTTAAATTCCTGATTTCTTCGTAGCCGCTTATTAGCTCGATGTCGACGAGGTCAACCAGTTTCTCTTCTATCGCACCTTTATAGAGGGCGTTTCTCGTTTCCGCCGATACTTCCTGAAATCCGCCCTCAAGGTGGCTCCTGCACGTCAAAAGCAAGGGTATGTCGGTCAATTTTCGTATCTCGCCAAGGACTTTCATGGAAGTTTGTTTGTCTGTTATGAAGTCCCAGGCATCAACCCTGAGCTCGATAACGTCGGGAGAGCCCGCAATCGCCTTCTTGGCCTCCTCTAAAGCTGCCTCGGGAGTCTTTCCCACAAGGGGAAAGCAAATCAGTGGCTTGTCTCCTCCAAGTTTCTTTCCCCTAACGACGACCGGCTTGGCTGCCTTTGGTCTCACGGATTTGTCCTCCTTTTTTCATATTAAGATATATTTGCATAAAATTTTTTGCCCTTTACGATACCTTAATTTTTCCTCCCGACGTTACGGCTTCCAGGTCTTTTAAATAACCCATTTGATAGGAAATTTCGCCTGCTGCGTTTATAATCGCCTCTACCACCTGTGGAGTTATTTCAAAGCGGGAGACGGGGCCGCTGGCGCTTAAGGAGGCAAGGATCTTTCCTTCTTCGTCAAAGACGGGTGCAGCAACTGCTGCCACCTCGACATCTCTCTCGCCGAAACTTACTGCATATCCCTGCCTTCTTATTTTGGCAAGCTCCTCTTTAAAGAGGCCTGCATCAGAGATCGTGTTTTTGGTCAAAGGTTTAAGTCGTGTATGGGAGATCAACCTTTCGATGAAATCCTCAGGTTGCCAGGCAATCAACACCTTCCCGGCAGCTCCGCAATATGAAGGGATCTTCTGGCCAAGGCGGACCACCTGTCTTACCAGGTGAATGCCTTCAGCCTGCTCAATACAGACACGATCAAAGCCGTCTAAAACGTAAAGGTTTACGGTCTCCCCCGTAGCGTTGCGCAGCCGCTCCATTACGGGACGGGCAACGTAACTAATATTCATCGTGTTAGCAGCGATCGTTCCAAGGTGAAAGAGCTTCACGCTGAGACGATATTTGCCGGTCTTCGGGTCCTGACACACATAACCTTCATCCTGGAGGACTTGAAGCAGCCAGTGAACCGAGCTTTTCGGTAGCCCTAGTTTCTTTGCGATTTCGCTCACTCCAAGAAAGGGCTCCTCCAAGGAAAAAGCGGAAAGCACCTTTAAAGCCCGTCGAATCGATGTGCCCTGTTCCCTTTCAGCCATCTGCTCTGCACTCCCTAAATTATTTAGCTTTAGTGAAGCTCCTTCTTTGCCCTTTCCAAACCCTCACGGCCCTGGTACCTCAGCGCGATCTCTTCTTCAGTGAGGTAGCGCGACTCCAAGTCCCTGATCTTATCCAGCTTTACAAGGCTCTCAAATTCTTCGAAACCTATCACGCCCGGCAGGTCCTTTATTGTGCCCTTTTCTTTTATGTATTCCAATGCCTGCTTGACTCCCCACGCAGCAGCCATTATGGAAGTGACGGGTATGCTGACCCTGGCAGCCCCCCATTCCTGAAGCTCCTGGATGGTAACTAGTGGCGTCCTTCCGCCCTGAAGGAGATTTATTGAGACGGGAGCATCGATGCCCTTTATCACTCGCTTGATTCCCTCCACGGAGGTTACGGCCTCGACGAAGATGAGGTCAGCGCCTGCTTTAGCATACATGTTGCCTCGACGGATGGCCTCCTCCTCCCCGTAGACCATGTAAGCATCGGTGCGGGCGTTTATCACAAAGTCGGGGTCCCTGGCAGCCTCCCTTGCCGCCTTTATCTTTAGGACCATCTCCTCGGCGGAGATGCACTGCTTTCCCGTGATGTGGCCACACCTTTTAGGGCTAATCTGATCTTCCAGGTTGATGCCTGCAGCACCTGCGGCCTCAAACTCCCGGACCGTGTAGTAGGTATTCACGGCGTTTCCAAAGCCGTTACCACCGTCGGCCATGACGGGGATATCGACGGCGTGACAAATGCTGCGCGTAATTTCAAGCATCTGCGTGCTGCTTAAAATGCCGATGTCGGGCAACCCCAGAAGCGAAGCTGCAAAGCCAAAGCCAGAGCACTGCACTGCCTTGAAACCGGCAGCCTCTATCAGGCGCGCCGACAAGACGTCGTAAGCACCGGGCATCACCAGGATCTCGGGATCATTTATCAGTTTTTTCAAAAGGGTAGTTTTCTTCACTCAGATCACCTCAGTGTTCAATATCATTGAACGTAGTACCAGAATATCGAACGTTAATTGTATTCTACCACTCCACTATTCCTTGTCAAGCTTCCTCCGTACAGAAAAATGGACAAATGTATGGGTAATCCTCCATCATGGTGCTGTAAAATAAAGGATATGATTCAGGCAAAAAAATACATTGGAGGTTGACAAAATGACGAGTCGCGTCACGGGATTTATCAATTGCAACGGCTTTGGCGACGTCGGGGAGGATCATTTCTTTGAGGCCTTCCTCGTCGCCCACGGCAAAATCATTTCATTTGGATCAAGCAAGGACATTGCCGAAAAAGCAAAGTCCTTGGGCGGTGAGGTCGTAGATTTCAATGGCAAATGCGTACTGCCTGGCTTTGTTGATTCGCATTTGCACATCGATGAGCTGGGAATGTACCTTAATTCCCTGGATTTAAGGGGCACCAGGAGCGTAAGCGAGCTTCAGGAAAAGCTTCAAAATTTCGCCTCAAAGGTGACCACATCGTGGATTCTCGGCCACGGCTGGGACCAGGAGCTTTTCATCGAAAAAAGGTGGCCCACCAAGGATGACTTGGACGCCATTGAGGATAAAAGGCCCGTCATGATATCAAGGGCATGTCTTCATGCAGGTGTCTTAAACTCAAAGGCGCTGGAGATTTCAGGGATCCCCTCTCCCAGTGGCATAGTTGTGGAAGGAGACTTTCAGCGTGCAAGAGACGTCTTTAAACAAAGCTTATCGCTCGAAGACTTAAAAAAGATGATCAAAGACGCCTTAAGGCATGCTTCAAACCTCGGATTGACGTGCCTTGGCTTCGTAAGCTGCGACGAAAGGGCGTTGTCGGCATTGATGTCCCTGTGGCGAAACGGGGAAATTGCCACCAAGATCAGGGTATACCTGGAACCGGGCAGGAGATGTCAGACGGGAGAAAGGATGTATGAGGACAACGAAATCCTTCAGGCCCTCGTAAATCTCGGCATAAAAAGGGGTTTTGGCGACGAAATGCTTAAGGTGCAGGGCATAAAGATATTGGCAGACGGTTCACTGGGAGCTCGTACGGCATGGCTTACCGCGCCTTACTTGGACAAGCCTGACCAGCAGGGATTTCCAAACATCGGCAAAAGTGAGCTTGCAACGCTCATAGCGCGGGCTGACGGCGCGGGCCTGCAGCTGGCGATCCACGGGATCGGAGATGCCACCATAGATATGATCCTTGACGCATTTAACGATTCCAAGGTCTACAACCGCGGCCATCGGATCGAACATCTTTCTGTCTTAAGGCCCGATCAGATCAAGCGCCTGAAAGAGCTTGGCCTGTATGCCTCGGTACAGCCCCATTTCGTGATCTCCGACCGCTGGGCAATCGAAAGGCTGGGCCCGGAAAGGGCAAGCTTCATACATCCCTTTAAAAGCATCTTAGAATCAGGAATTCCCATGGCCTTCGGCACCGACGCCCCTGTAGAGGACGTTAACCCGTGGCAGACCGTGTACGCTGCGGTAACCAGAGGCAAATTCGAGGATATCCCGCTTGCCCAGGCAACCCCAACCGAAGCCTTGAGCATAAAAGAAGCCATCTATTGCTACACGAAGGCCGCGGGAACCGTCATGCAAGACCCGTACATAGGCGCCTTGAAGGAAGGAGGCTTTGCCGACTTCATTGTCGTAAGCGAAGATCCCTTTAAGGCAGACCCCGTGCGCCTGAAGGACATAAAGGTGCTAAAGACTTACGTAAACGGAATGCCGGTGTAATTTACACCATAAATAATTAAAGCTTGGTTCGTCAGAAGACAGCCCCGAAACTTGAGCTAAACTTGTTTAAAGTTTTCGGGGCTTTTCTCATGCTTCTATCAGCAATTAGGACCCTTCTGGTGTTGAAGTTATAAACTTCCGTGACCTCTGTAATCGAACTTTTTTTGAATCTTAACATTATATTTGCCCCTTTCCCATGAAAAATATTAACCCAAAAATTTCTTAAGCTTAATGCTTGATTTTTGATCACAGAGGTGATATATATCATTGCCATATCATCCGGACGATATAACTAGGCAATAAATTCCCTAATAATGACATGGATCGCCGACCTGCTGCCTTTGAAGGGACAATCAATAATTCGAACGCCCACGACGTAAAGGCAAATATCACATTAGAGCTGGCCATCGGTCCCGTAACTCCTGAGGCTGAAAAGGTGCTCATCGACAAAGGAATCCTCATTATCCCAGACGTGCTGGCAAACTCCGTCGGCGTAACCGTCAGCTATTTCAAATGGGTTCAAAGAAGGACTGGGGAATAAGGATATACCAGGCCATGCGCATCCGCGGCATTTGGCCTTAATTCTTAGGTAATCGTTCTTTTGAGGTTCATCCTACGTTCCGGTAAGTTTCGCTTGCCATAACACAGGATGGTAGTTTATAATCAAAACCGCGGTGGGCGACTAGCTCAGCGGGAGAGCGCTTCCCTCACACGGAAGAGGTCACAGGTTCGAAACCTGTGTCGCCCACCATTTTTATTGGATTTTCGCTTGAGGAACATGCATATCCTGTATATTAAATAGCCCCGATGCTATGGAGAGGGCACTAGTAATTCCCCATTCGACCAGAGGCGCAAAGTAATTGGCACCACCAAAGACAAGCATATACCCGCGAGTACGATCCTTAATGCTCATTTGGTATTTCTGAGGCATCAGATAGCCCAACTCAAAAAGGCCGCTAATGTTGTCGTTCTTACAATTTTTGATGGCCTCAACAACTGTTTCGTACATAAAGGACGGAAACGTCTTAATCGCAGCGGTAACATATCCTCTTCCGGTGCGCACCGCAGACATTACGTCGGTAAAACCACCTCTGACGAGAAGCTCGCCGGGGCTAAGCGTGGTCCCCGAATGGGAAATGATATCGGCAAAACCCTTATACTTATGATCCTGTATCCTAAAAAGACCTGTAGCGACCGTTTCTACATGCACACCACATCGCCTCAAGACAACATCGTAGTTGGCGGAAGAAAGACAAAGAATTGCCCTATGGCCTTCCGGTACCCTGTAATTCCATATTCGCTGACCTCCCTCCAAAAACGCAACCAATGGAGAAACTATAATGTTGGAATTTGATACTTCCTTTAAAATGGACACAGCTTCATCGAAACGCTCTTCCTGCACAGCAGTTATGTTTACGATTGCTTTTCCCTTGTTAGAACATAAATCGAGGTCACTTTTCGTTATGAGTATCTCGGTTTCCATAGAAGACAGGCCTATCCTGTCAAAGACGAACAAAGCCCTTGCCTCTTCGCTGCCCTCGGGAGTAAGCAGCACCCCCTTTCTTCCAAAACGGGTAATGAAGCCGTCTTTTTCCAAATTGGAAAGGTGATAACGAACAGTCCTGTCATCGATGCTAAAGCCACGCCTAGCCAATTGATCTTTCAATTCAACGGACGTAAGCGGATCTTCGGAGAAATATAGGCTTCTAAGTATCTCAACTACCGTTGGAGGGTATTCCTCCACATTGTTTACCATTGGAATCTTCACTACCATAACCTCCTGGTATCCCAGCTGCAAAAACTCATAGCTTTGACAGTTGTTAGATCTTGCAATCAAAGATAAAAGTATTTTAAACCAAGATTGGATATTTTTCCTGCAATTAAGATGATGCATATAATAAATCGGAGAGGTACTAAAAATTTAATAGCTCTCCGATTTTATTATATTATATTCATCTACCGAATTGTTGGCATGCTTTTAAGAAATGAACTCCGGCAAATACTTTTTTTCAAGATCTCGATATTTGTTAAATCCTATCAGTTCTTTAAACTCTGCAAAGGGAACCACCAGGTCGTCCCTTCCTTCGGCGATGCCATCTTTTATCACGTCAAGGTAATTGATCATGCCCCTTATGGCAGCAAACAGAGGGCCTACGGGGATGCTTATGCGAGCTACTCCCATCTCGCGAAGCTCGTCAATGCTTATAAGAGGAGTCTTGCCACCGCTTACGGCATCGAACAGATTAATGCTTATGGGCGCCTGAATTTCCCTGGTTAATCTCTTTATGTCTTCCTTGGTGCGCGGAGCCTCGATGAATATCAAATCCGCTCCGGCATCGGCATAGGCATTGCCCCGTCTTATTGCTTCATCCACACCGCTCACGGCTATGGCATCGGTCCTTGCGTTAATGACGAAATCCGGGTCTAATTTCTTTTTGACCTCTATGCAAGCCTTTATCTTGAGCACCATTTCCTCCATCGGGATTATTTGCTTTCCTTCAAGGTGCCCGCAACGCTTTGGGAATACTTGGTCCTCGATGTTCATCCCCGCTGCCCCGATCTTTATGAATTCCTCGGTAACTCTCATTGCGTTAATGGCATTCCCAAAGCCCGTATCGGCATCCACCATTACGGGTATTTCTACTGCATCTATTATGTTTTTGGAAAAGTTCAACGCCTCGGAGAAGGATAAAAAGGCCATATCCGGAAGCCCAAGATATGAAGCCGAAAGGCCGAAGCCGCTGACCTGGCATGCCTTAAAGCCTGCGCGCTCTATGAGTTTGGCGGAAATTACGTCGTGAGCGCCCGGACAAACGAGGGCTTTTCTTTCAGCAATCATATTTTTAAGTAATGTAGATTTCTTCATAGCGACAACTCCTCCAGTTTGATTTTTTTGGTTACAGCCTTTTGAGCTATCAACATGGCGATAGCTACGGCTAGCCCTACTGCCGAATAAAGATGATTAGGAAATAGCAACAAAACTCCGCCAAGGAAGAACACTATCCTAAAAATGAAGTTGACTTTGCTATTCATGTGGCCAAAAAACCCATATCCCATAAATATGGCTCCCAAAAATCCCGTTACAGCACAGACCGCCACATCCACAGGATCACCACGCCCGACAAAGGCGGGGTTCCACACAAAAAAGAAGGGCATTATAAAAGCCACTATTCCCAATTTCACGGCGTTAATCCCTGTCTTAAACCAATCTCCCTGAGAGATGCCGGCAGCTACGATAGCCTGGGTGCACGTTGGCGGGGTTACTCCTCCTAACAAGGACCAATAGATGAAGAAAAGATGCAGCGCAACCGGATCTGCTCCCAAACGAAGCAAAGGCGGTGCCAATATGGAAAGCGAAAGCACGTACGTGGGCACAACGGGAAGCGACGTCCCAAGCAAAAAGGGTATGACAGTGGCTATCATCAAAGCTATGATGAAGTTGTTGCCGCCAACGTCCATAATCAGCCCGCTGATCTTTGGGGCGATGCCTGTTATGCCGACCATGTTCACAAGTATGCTTACCGAGACCAGGATCGGAATTATCCTGGCAAGGCTGGTCCCGCCATCTTCCAGGGCCAAAAGCAGGTTCTTAAAGGTTTCCTTAAAGCCCTTCTTGGGAATGTCGGTTATGAGCATTAAGACTATCGTGGTCAAGCAAGTATAAAAGCCGGCAGTGAGAAGAGGCCTACCGATGGCAATCAACCCAAGCAATACAACCATAGGTATTATGAGGCAGGCAAGGCGTTGAAATGTCAAGACATCCCTCCACTTAGGTATCTCTTCCTCGGGCATGGGCACCAATCCCAGCCGCAAGGTCATAAAATGAACGCCGGCATAAATGCTGGTATAGTAAAGAATACAAGGGATCAGGGCGTACCCTATGATTTTTAAGTAGGATATGCTCAGAAATTCTGCCATCATGAAGGCGGCTATGCTCATTATAGGAGGCGTGATTCCTCCGCCAGTAGAGGCTATCGCTTCTACTGCGCCGGCAAAATCTTTGGGGTAACCCAGTTTTTTCATCATGGGGATGGTGTAATTTCCCGTCACGGCAACGTTGGCCACGGCACTACCCGATATGCTGCCAAAAAGCGCGCTGGCCACTATGGCAGCTTTGGCAGGGCCTCCCCTCCATCGACCTGTCAATGCAAAGGCTATATCTATAAACGTCTTTCCTCCTCCACCGGCAGACAGCAGCGATCCGAATATGATAAATAGGGAAATAAAAGTGGCTGACATGGCTGTGATGCTGCCGTATATCCCCAATGGAGAATAATATATCGAATTTACGACAAAATCCCAGGATAAACCCCTTAATTTCCACATCCCGGGAAACAGGTCACCGAACATCGCATAAAATATCAGACCAATCACTATTATTGGGATAGCCCAACCCACAGCCCTTCTCGTAGTATCCAAGATGACAATTGCGAGGCCAATGCCAAGCAGTAAATCCAACATCCCGGCACTTCCGGGATACATGTATATGTTAAGCGTTTTAAGGTATATATTGATATTTGCAGCAATAATGATAATTAGTGCCAAGATATCTATAGATGTGAGTTTATTGGCTTGATATTTTTTTGAGAAAGGAAATACAAGCGCAGCAAGCGATATGCCCAGGCCTACGTGAATTGCCCTGAGCTGCAAATCGAGCAAATGGAAAAATACTGGGACTGTGAGCTGCACTGCAGAGAGTATAACGGCCAACCAAAAGATTATGGAGGTCTTCATGTCCTTGGCCATGGCAAAATATTAATCCTCCTTTTCATTCAAAAGCCCGTTTCCGACAGCTAACGCAGAAACATTTACTGACGTCGGCTGTCGGATTCCTACCAAACAGCCGACCTACTTTTTATATTCGGGGGGTATAAACCTCTCAGGCACTTCAATTCCCCTTTCTTGAGCGTAACGTATCAGACCAGCATGGGCGTAAATTTCACCGCCTGGAGGAACGTTTTTGAAGAAATCGGCCACTGGATCCCAACCCTTAATAGCCGGATAGGCGGATGCCACTTCTTCCAAGTTTTCGACGTAGGCCTTCACGATTTTATATCCGAGCTCCTCGGGCAACCTCGCAGAAGCAACAGCACCTACTATGGCACATTCTTCCATGATGGGTCCAACTTCAGGTAACTGTTTAATCTTACCTTTGGGCGTCTCCAGGAAAATCATGTAGGGGTAACGCTCTCTAATCTTTGCGACATCGTCTTCGCTATAACCGATCACCGTTATGGGGAGGGTCAAATTAACTTCGATCATGGCTGCATCCAAACTGTCCAAAGGCGAAGTCTTTGAAAGCCCGATTATAGCGCCATTTTTCATGGCGTCAACTGCATCGCCGATAGCGGCAGGCATGAGCTTTATGTCTGCTTTCAGCAGATCGTTAAATTTAAAAATATAATCGGCCGAAGCGGAACCAGGGATTCCGGGACAGAATTTTTTGCCCTTCAATTCTTTAAAGGTAGTGACACCAGAGTCCTTTCGAACGTACAAACGGTCAGCAGTGATGTTGCGTGTAAAAAGCCACCTGACATCTTCCCACTTTTCCTTTTGAAAAGTGTCCATTCCCCTTACCATTTGAAAGGCAGAAGGCAGATCAACGCACAGTGCGAAATCGAACACCCCTGCTTTGATCTTTCGTAAGTTGTCCAGTGCAGCGCCGCTTTCTATGACCGTCACCTGAATGTCGTTTTGCGACTTGTTGATCACGTTTGCCGTTGCGACGCACCAGGCATATACTCCCGAGGTAGATGACGTGCTTCCCATGTTCAGATAATGTTTTTGTGCCATCGCCGGAGAAGTCAGAAGACATAATGTTAAGACGAGGAAAACGAGCCAATATCCCTTCTTTTTCAACTTTCTCCCTCCTTTTAATCTTAGTTGCTTAAAACATCTTCTAAAAGCTGGACATTCCGTAGGGAGCGACATAGAGTTTTTATTCCCTTACGAAATCCCCATATTTTTTTAAATAGGGCACCAACCCTCCTTCTCTTAAAATGTGCTTCATTATGTCGGGCATCGGTTCCATTGGAATTTTTTTATCTTTAGTGATGTTTAAGACCAATCCATTTTCCAGGTCGACCTCAAGCTCGTCCCCGTCATCTATTTCATCCGTATTGCACACCAAGGCAGGAAGTCCGATATTGATGGCGTTTCTAAAAAATATCCTGGCAAAGGAGTGGGCCAACACGGCAGCTATCCCAGACTCCTTGATCGCGATTGGAGCCTGCTCCCTTGAGGAGCCGCATCCGAAGTTTTTTCCGGCTACGACAAGGTCTCCCCCTTTCATCTTCTTAGAAAAGTTTGGGTCAATGTCCTCGAACAGGTGCAACGCCAGGTCATTTAGGTTTAATGTCTTTGTATATTTACCGGCTATGATGTAGTCGGTGTTGATATCATCGCCAAATTTATGAGCTCGACCCTTTAACAAAAAGCCGTTCATCTCGCATCACCTTTCCTTAAAGCTCAAGATAAGTACTTTCGCGGATCGGCTATCTTTCCCTCAACGGCGGAAGCAGCACATGTCGCAGGAGAAGCCAGATATATGTTAGATTTATTATTTCCCATTCGACCTTTGAAGTTTCTGTTTGCTGTGGATATCACGTTCTCGCCATCTCCAGGCACTCCCAAATGGGTTCCCGGGCAGGGACCGCAACCGGGTGGGATTACCGTAGCTCCTGCCTCGAGCAAGGTGGAAATAATTCCTTCCTCGATAGCTTCAAGTAAGGTTTGCCTGGAGGCGGGACATACGAGCAACCTTACATCATCATGGACGCGGCGCCCGCTCAAGATTGAAGCTGCTTCCCTTAGATCTTCAAGGCGACCGTTAGTGCATGTCCCCAAAAAGACCTGTTGAATAGGAATTCCTGTTGCTTCACTGACGGGATGAACGTTATCGACTGCATGGGGAAAGGCAACCTGAGGTTCAAGACTTGCTGCATCTATATGGAGGACATCGATGAAATATGCATCTTTGTCGCTTATCTGAGGGGTAAATGAGCGAGATGAACGGCGGCGAACCCATTCAAGCGTCTTTTCATCCGGTGGGACTATTCCTCCCTTTGCACCGGCTTCGATCGCCATATTGCAAAGCGTCATCCTGCCCCCCATGGACATCTCATCGATGCAGCTGCCTGAAAATTCCAAGCAAAGATAATCGGCACCGTCTGCCTTAAGGATTCCGATGACATTGAGCATGAGGTCTTTGGGATATACGCCCGGCTTGAAGCTGTTTGAAACAATTATCTTCATTGTATAGGGCACCTTGAGCCACAACTTGCCCGTAAGGAGAACTCCGCTCGCATCGGTTGAACCTATGCCGAAAGAAAGGGCGCCCACGGCTCCGTAGGTGCACGTATGAGAGTCAGTACCAAGGGCGATGTCGCCAGGCAAGACCAACCCCTTCTCCAACATAAGTTGATGGCAGATGCCTTCGCCGACGTCGAAGAACCTTATTCCCTGCTCCTTCGCGAAGCTTCTCAACATGTCGTGAAGACCGCTTACTCTCTCGTTAGGGCTCGGGGCAGCGTGGTCCAACACAAAGGTAATCCTTTGAGGATCCCAGACGTTTTCTCTTTCAAATTCATTAAAAGCCTTTATGGTAAGGGGGCCGGTAGCATCATGGCACATCAGCATGTCCACGGTTACCACGCAGAAATCCCCCGCCTTCACCTCCTCGCCGACATGACTGGAAATTATCTTTTCGACAATAGTTCCTCCCATATCAATGCACCCCTGTCTCTATGGCGAACGAAAGGCAAGACCTAGAATGTTTTTAGAGAACGCAATATTGGATATCTATTTCCATTGACTAAGCTAAAAATAGCACTAATATTTTTTTTGTCAATAGCAGAATAACCTGATTTTCAATGATGATTTTGCATGAAGGATATGACAATTTTTTAATTGATCTTTGCATGGAATACAGGAACCCCACCATGTATATAGGCTCAAAATCCCTTTCAATAACGGCTGGATAATACATACTAAACCGTTAATACAACTGAATATATGCTGCAGGTGCATCTATGTTACGTCAAAAAATCTATATATATCTGGTATAACTTTGTATATTGACTTAACGATATGAGCGTGATAAGCTCATCATGAAATGGAAATGTATATCCGTTATTATGATGCAAAGGGCATCACGATCGGAGGGATCGAATTGGAAAAGATTTCTTTATTGGTGTCAACGGGAAATTTGGGCGATAACATAATCGAGGAGGGATCCTTTTACGAAGGCGTGAAACGTCAGATCGATTGTTTCGCCGCAGATGCCGGCACTGCCGATGCAGGTCCCACCTTTTTGGGCGCCGACATGCCCCACAACCCAATCGAATGGGAGGAACACGACCTCGAACTCCTCCTGGTAGAAAGCAGAAAAAGAAACGTCCCCATGATAGTAGGCTCCTGCAGCACTACGGGCACAGACAGCGCAGTGGACAGATATGCGGATATCATCAGAAGGCTTGCCAAAAAACACAAGCTGGAGCCCTTTAAAATGGCCTTGATATACTCTCAGGTCAGCAAGGAGGAGCTGCAAAGAAGGCTCAAGGATATCGAACCTCTCGAAGCTCCCTACGAACTCACCGAAGAAGTCTTAAACGAGACGACAAACGTAACGGCATCCATGGGCATAGAGCAGATCGTACATGCCCTGGAAGAAGGCGCAGACGTAATTTTAGCGGGCAGGGCCTGCGACGACGCTGTCTTGGCTGCCTACCCCATCTATAAGGGCTTTCCCAAGGGTATCAGCCTGCATATGGGCAAGGCTGCCGAATGCGCATCGCTGGTCTGCTGGCCCCAGATGGTGAAGGAATCCATCATCGCGACGGTCACCAAGGAATACTTTTCGATAGAGCCGATGCATCCGGCACAGCGGGCAACGCCCCACAGCGTGGCGGCCCACTCGATGTACGAGAGGACGAACCCCTTCGTACAGGGAGTGCCCGGCGGCATCTTGGACATGCACGAATCCGAGTACGTCGCCGAAACGGACCGCATCACCAGGGTTTACGGGAGCAAATTCGTCCCCTCCCCCGACGGAACCTACAAGGTAAAGCTGGAGGGAGCCGGCGAAGTTGGCTACAGGGTGTATCACCTGGTCGGCATCAGGGACACGAGGGCCATAGCCAACATCGACCAAATATTGGTGGACACCCGAAAGAAGGTCTCTCAGATCATAGGACCCCACAGGGACGGAGACTACGAACTCTTCTTTCACGTTTACGGCAAAAACGCCATCATGAAGGATTTCGAACCGCAAGAGCGGATAACAAGCCACGAATTAGCCGTAGTGATCGAAGCCATATCGAAGGATCAGGAGCTTGCCACCTCCGTGGCAAAGTGCGCCAAATTCCGCTTTTTCTACATGAGCTATCCCGGGCAGATGAACTCCTCCGGCGGATCGGTGGCGCTTCTTACAGACGAACCGCTTTATCCCAAAAACAAATGCTATAAATGGACTGTAGACCATCTCCTGCGATTGGACGATCCGCTGGACGACAAGATATTCAGATTCTCCTTTGAAACTGTCAGGGGAAGGTAACGATGAGCAAGCCGAGGGACGAAATGGATACGTTGCTCTGTAAACTTGCCCGCTACTACGCCTCGCTGTCGTATGACGAAGTTCCAGCCGAAGTCATCGAGAAGGCAAAACGTTCGCTGGCGGATTTCTTGAGCGAGCTGGCTGCGGGTTTCTACGTGGGAGAGCTGGCCGAGGCGGTAAATCCTTACCTTGTGGAGCTGGGAGGCAAGCCTGAGTCGACTCTGCTTTGCGTGGGCAGAAAGATGCCCGCCCAAAATGCCGCCCTCGGGATGGGAGTAATGGCTCACGCTATAGAGCTCGACGACGGCCACAGGTGGGGAACATCACATCCTGCCGTGGCAATCATGCCTGCCGTGCTGGCCATGGCCGAAAGGGAGAAAAGCTCCTACGGCGAAATCCTTTTAGCCATCGTCATCGGCTACGACATGATGCTTCGGACGGCCAGGGCGATAAACCCCGCGCACCTTAAAAAGGGGTTCCATTCGACAGGGACATGCGGCTCTTTAGGCGCTGCTGCAGCATGTGCGAAGCTCTTAAACTTGGACGAAGAAAAGACGGCTTACGCCATATCGATGGGCGGGCTTCAAAGCGCAGGATTACAAGAGATGCTCCACGACCATCCGGGCGTGAAGCCCCTTCAGCCCGGAAAGTCTGCCTCAGCCGGCGTCCTGGCTGCAGACTTGGCAAAGCGCGGCGCCAAATCCCCCAGGACCCTTTTTGAGGGAGAACACGGCTGGCTCAAGGCCATGTGCGATTCAAATTACTCGGCCGAAGCCTTAATAGGAGACCTTGGAACCCGATTTGAGATCCTCTATACTTACACGAAGCTTTATCCCACCTGCAGACACTGCCACGCCGCCATAGACCTGGCACGGGAGGCCAGGGAAACGCTATCCTGCGATCCGGCCGATATAGAATACATCGAAGTCAAAACTTACAGGCTTGGCATCGTGGAAGTTGGCCGAATACAGGTGCCAAAGACCCAGCAAGAGGCCATGTTCAGCCTGCCCTTTGCCGTAGCAATAGCATTGACTCGAGGAAACGTCACGCTACAAGACTATACACCTGAGACGTTAAGCGATCCGAAGCTCATCTCCTTGGCAGAAAAAGTTCATGTAATAGAAGATGAAAAATTAAACGACCTGTACCCCGAAGAAAGGGGTGCCCATATGAAAGTAGTTTTAAGAGACGGCCGAAGCTTTGAAAAATACATCCCCGTCGCTAAGGGAGAGCCGGAATTTCCCGTTACCGACGAAGACTTAAAGGAAAAGCTGCAAGCCATGTTATCCCCCTACTACCCCAACGCCTTCTTCGAAGGCCTGTGGAAGATGACAGTAGAGGGGGATATTGAAAGTCGAAGTTATGAAGAAATCATTGAACACTTTGGGAGGTTTTGTTCATGAAGACAAAAAATATCTGTGATTTGGCCAGAACCGTGAGGAGCAAGAATGCAGGAAGCTTCATGATAACCCTGGAGATCATATTCGACGATCGGGAAATTTACGAAAGGGTCAAAAAAAGCGGAGCCATAACGAGGGAGGCGATAGCCAGGGCCTATAACGTAGAACCTGAAAAGATCTTAGACTTCATGTTCTTTGATCCGGGCATGGGCATCAAGGCAAATTATCAGCGCCCGATTCCAAGCGGCGGACCTGCCGAAACGGATGTCTACGGCTGTCAGCAGTACGCTCCCCTCTTTTCCCTGGAGATACCGTGGGAGGACTGACGATGACCAAAAGCGTCTCCGAAAGGCTGGCAGATTTCGTACAAAGGGCAACTTACGAAAACTTGCCCAAAGAGGTGGTCCACCAGGCTAAAAGATGCCTTTTGGACACCTGCGGAGCCGTAATAGCCGGAAGCTATCACTCGACATCAGGAAAGATAGCCCAAAACTACGCAAGGTCCCTGGAGGAGCCGCCCAAGGCTACGATAATTGGAACGGACATCATGAGATCTCCTCAAACGGCTGCCTTCGCAAACGGCATCGCAGCGCACGCTCTAGAACTCGACGACGGCTCAAGACATGCGACTTACCATCCCGGATCCTCGATCATACCTTCCTCCCTCGCCCTATGTGAGGCGGAAGGAAAAACTGCTCGGGATTTGATCACCGCCATCGCCGTGGGCTACGAAGTCTCCATAAGGATAGGAAAATCCATGAACCCACACCACTACCTCAAGGGATTTCATCCAACGGGAACGGTCGCTCACTTTGGCACGACGGCAGCCTGCTGCCAAATATTAAACTTAAGCGTCGAAGAAACGGTCAACGCCTTGGGGCTTGCCGGAAGCCTGGCATCGGGCATCAATCAATACGAGATAGACGGCTCTTTGGTGAAGCACTTACACCCCGGTAACGCTGCAAGAAACGGAATCTTGACTGCCCTACTGGCTAAAGAAGGCCTGACGGGCCCAAAAGGAGTAATCGAGGGACGTCTCGGGTTCTGTCACTGTTTCTCTGACCGATACGACATCTCATCCATAACGAAGGGCTTGGGCAGCGAATACGACATATTGTCCATCTACTTCAAGCCATACCCCTCCTGCAGATATGTCCATTATGCAAACGAAGCAACTTTAAACATCCTAAATGAACACCCTTTGACGCCGGAAGACATTGACCAAATCCATATCCTCACACACCAAAACGCCAAGCAAGGCTCTGATATCCCCGATTACCAAACGGTCTTGCACGCACGCTTGAGCATCCAATACGGGATCGCCTCAATACTGGTCAGAGGCAAAGCCGGACTTCAGGAGTACACGGATGAGGCGATAAAGGACCCAAAGGTGCATGAAATTGCAAAAAAGATCACCATAGAAATAGATCCTGAAATTCAAAAGCTATATCCGAATCCCAGGAGCATGATCGTTCAAATTAAGGATAAAAAAGGCAATATCTATTCATCGCGCGTAGATTATCCAAAGGGTGACCCGGAAAATCCAATGACAGACGAAGAATTGATAGATAAGTTCATCGACGTCACGGAAGGGGTAATTTCAAAGAAAAGACAGGCGGAGATCATCGAAAATACGTTACACGGATCGCCCGACGCGCCGGTAAGAAGTTTGATGAAACTGTTAAGGTTCTAGGGCATATTTTTTAAATTAATAGAGGGGGAAAAGAAGATGTCGGAAAAACAGACAATGAGCAGACGGTTATCGGAATTCGCTGTCAGCCTGAAATACGAGGACATTCCCTCGGAGGTGATAGAACACCTCAAAAACGTCATGCTTGACGGTTATGGATGCGGACTATTCGGATCCACCACCCCGTGGATGAAGATCTACAAAGACGTCCTGACGGCCAGGACGGACAGAAAGGAAGCCTCCATATGGGGAACGAGGGATAAAACTTCCGTCACCGCCGCCATGATGATAAACGGCTCGGCCATAAACTCCTTTGAGCTCGACGACACGCATACCGACGGAATAATTCACGTTTCCACAGGTGTTTTGGGATGTGTCACCTCCTTTGCTGAGATGCTTGAAAGCGTAAGCGGCAAGGAATTTTTGGTCGCCGCCGCCCTAGCCTACGAAATATCCTGCCGCGTGGCCGCACCCATCGGCATGGAGCTGGCCCATCAGGGATTTAACAACACGGGAACCACCTGCGTATTCGGTTCGACAGCGGGCGTGGGAAGGCTGCTTGGCTTGAACGCTGAACAAATGCAACACGCCATGGGAATTTCAGGAAACTGGGCAAGCGGCCTGCAGGCCGTACAGTTTGCCTCCATGGCAAAAAGGATAGTGCCCTCCAAATCCTCGGAAGGAGCCATCGTCGGAGCTTTGCTCGCAAAAGAAGGTTTCACTGGAATAGAAGACGTCTTTGAAAACGAATTCGGAGGATTTTATCACTGCTTCACCGACAGAGTCTACGACGAAGAGCGCACCTGCGGAGAGTTGGGTGACCGTTGGGAGCTCATGGGCATTGGACTTAAATTCTACTCCACTTGTCGAAGCAAGCACACGACCATAGACGGCTTAAGGAAGTTCAAAGCAGAACATCCCGACATAAAGCCCGAGGACATAAAAAAGATTGTCGTTCATACCACATCTATAACGAGAAAATACTCCGTCGACGTAGATGACATCAAAAGCGTGGTCTCGGCGCAGTTAAGCCATCCCTACGTTTGTGCCGTCACGCTCATGGAGGGGAACGCCTTTATCGACCAATTTACCGAAGACAAGATCAAAGATCCCAAGATACTGGAGTTCGCAAGAAAAGTTGAGGTCGTCGACGATCCCGAAATAGAAAACCTGCCCAGGGCTCTTCGCTACACCGTTAAGATCGACATCCACTTAAACGACGGACGTGTGTTCAACCTGGAGGTAAATTATCCCAAGGGACATCCCAAAAACCCCTTCACTAAGGAAGAGTTGCTCTGGAAGTTCAAAACCCTGGGCTTCAAGGCAATCCAAGACGACAAAAAACTCGACAGGATCGCTGAGGCCTTGTTTAACCTGGAAGAAGTCAAAAACGTCAGAAGCTTCGTGGAGCTCTTGAGGAAGGAATAACTTTTAAATACCGAGCGGGGCTGTTGGCAGAGTATCCGCTCGGTATTTTTTTATCGAATATCACCTATCATCACAGAGGATAAAATTCACTTTTGAGTTCGTCCCCTTTTAGACATAGCACAAATCTTCCATGACGTACTCTTTCCTGTTGGGCTTTATGCCGTCAGGGGTCGCAAGATCGACTTTTATACCCAGGATGTCTTCCAGAAAATCGGCAAGGCCGAAGAACTTGAGACCTACGGGCTAGCTAAACTCGACCATGATGTCAACGTCGCTGTCTTCGGTCTGCTCGCCGCGGGCATAAGAACCAAAGACAGCGATGCTTTTTACCTTGTACTTTTCTTCAAGCTCTTTCCTGTGGCTGTTTATGATTCTTTTTATCTCTTCAAGGGTCTTTGGCTTTGGTTTTTCTTCTTTTGCTTTGGGAACTTCGATCTCGAAGGGGAAACGCCCTTCTTCGGCAATGCGGACTAAAAACATGCGCACTGCGTCGGAAAGGATAAGCCCCATCCCATCAAGGACACGTGCGGCCCTCTCCTTTGTTTCGCTGTTTATTCGCACCCTGATCATCGAATCGCAGGTTCGTACCAATGTCAACGCCACCTTTGTAGATACAATGTAACTACAAATACATACACCCTGATGGCTTCTTCGGCCAGCCCCCGTAGCTTTGTCAGGTCTTTTTCAGCGCTCTTTGTCAAATGCAGTTCAAAGTTCATTCGACGTCCAAACGGATGTCTTTTTCTTTGGCGTACTCTTCTATAGTTCTGGTACGACCCTCCTTATACTCCTTGACGGCTTCCTCGGCTAAGACGTCAAAAGGACTCACTGCCAGGGCTATCCGCAACTGGTTACTTTGCGGATCATACTTGAAGAACAACGTGTCGCCCGCTTTTACTCCTAAGGCCTTTCTCATGCTCCTGGGTAAAGTAATGCGGCCTTTGTCGTCTATTCTTACAGCCACTTCTTTTGTGTCAGCCATCTTCTACCCCCCCTTAGTGGGAAAATCCCACTAATTGATGGTTTAATTATAGACAACGGACTCTGCCTGTCAAGGCCCGGATAATGACTTTCGGGATAAGAATTTCTCAACAACAAGACATGCTCGACTTATCGTACAGGACACAAGTAAAGTATTTACGAAGGGAAATCATCCACGGGGCAAGGGAAAGGCAAATATCCCGGCGACAGATAAGGGGAGAGCGCTTCCCCCACACGGAAGAGGTCACAGGTTCGAAACCTGTGTCGCCCACCATTTTTACTGGATTTTCTGAGGCATCAATTTTCCCGGACTTTCGTCTCATCGCATAATATAAATATCAAATCATTTACGTTTGTGCCCGTCGGCCCTGTCCTTATCAAGCTATTGACTTTTTGTAAGGCGTGATAGGAATCGTTGTCGTTTAAGGCGTCGTCGATATCTATGCCGGCTTCCTCTAATAATGTCGCCGTCCTTCCGTCGACGATACCGCCCGCCGCATCCGTCGGACCGTCGGTACCGTCCGTACCTACGGAGGCAATCACAACTCCTGTACAGTTTTTTATGCCTCGGGCAGCAGACAGGACAAGCTCCTGGTTCCTGCCCCCTTTTCCGGTTCCTTTTACGTGTACGACCGTCTCGCCGCCCAGGATTATCGCACAGGGCCTTTTCAGAGGCCTTTCTTTTTCAACCTCTTCTCTGGCAATCGCGGCCAAAAACAGGCCTGCTTCGCTTGCCTCACAATCTAGCGTGGTAGTCAGGATCATGGCATTGTATCCCAAACTTGCAGCCACATTTTTTGCGCTTTCACATACCTTGGAGACGCTTCCTATTATCCTGGTTTCAACGTTGTCAAGGCTTTTAGGGGTTTCTTCGCTCAGGCTTTGAAGTATATGCCTCGGCAATTTTAAGTCGTATTTCCTTATTATTTTTCTCACGTCTTCGACCGTCGTCGAGTCGGGATAAGCGGGGCCTGAGGCGATGCTATCAAGCCTGTCGCCCAAAACGTCTGAAAGAACGAGGGAATACACCTTGGCTGGCGAGGCCATCAGAGCAAACCTTCCGCCCTTTACCTGAGACATCCGCTTTCTGATGGCGTTTATCTCCACGATATTGGCCCCGCACCTTAAAAGCATATCGGTGACGTTCTTTATATCCTCCAGGCTCACGCCATCTACGGGAAGCTCAAAAAGTGCAGACCCTCCTCCGGAGACCAAAAACAGCACAGTATCGTCCTTCGATAGGCCCTTCGCAAGTTCTACGGCCTCTTTCGTGGAGCTGATCGTATTTTCGTCGGGTATGGGATGGCCCGCTTCGTAGATCTTCAGCCCCTCTATTGGACCTTGGGAATGTCCGTATTTGGTGATGACAACGCCGCCTTTCACCTTGTCCTTAAGACAGTCCTTCGCGGACTTGGCCATCCTCCAGGCAGCTTTTCCTATGGCGACCAAATAAATCTTGTCACCCAAATCTAGCTTTCTAAGCTCTTGTTCCACTGCCCTTTCGGGCAATACCGAGCTAATAGAATCCTCTATTATCCTAAGGGCATCTTCTCTTAAGCTTTTCATTAACAGCAGCTCTCCATGGGCTTCAATCCGCCAGCGCTTTTTTAAATAGCACCAGGTAATCCTCTTTGCTCATTTCACGAGGATTGCTATCCGTGGAGATGTTTCCGGCTGCCATATCTGCCAACCTTTCAAGGTCTGATTCTTTTACGCCAAGGCTATTGAAAGAGGGCAGGCCCACTTCCTTGGCCAGTTTTTTGACCCTTTCTACGGCCTTCATGGCACCTTCCCGAGAAGTTTCAAAGGTCTCTCCCATTGCCTTTGCAATCCTTGCGTACTTTTCAATGCAACACTCGGCGTTGTATTCCATCACGTAGGGCAACAATACGGCGTTGCAGACCCCGTGGGGCGCATCGTAAATGCCGCCCAAGGCCTCGGCCATGCAGTGAACGGAACCGACGTCGGAGTGGCTAAAAGCGATCCCGGCAAGCAAACTTCCCACCAACATGCTGGCCCGCGCCTCGATGTCTTCCCCATCTTTCACTGCCCTTGCTAGATTGTGCGTTATCAGCTCAACCGCGTATAAAGCCAGCGCATCGCTGACAGGCTCAGAAACCTTGACGGTGTAGGCCTCTATGGCGTGCGTCAAGGCATCCATGCCCGTAGAGGCGGTTATATGAGACGGAACGGTTACGGTAAGTTCGGGGTCAAGCATGGCAATCTTTGCGGCCATGTAGGGACTTTTGACCGTCATCTTGTAGTTGTTCTCAGT
The DNA here is from genome assembly GCF_900129645.1 of Acetomicrobium flavidum. Taxonomy (NCBI): domain Bacteria; kingdom Thermotogati; phylum Synergistota; class Synergistia; order Synergistales; family Acetomicrobiaceae; genus Acetomicrobium; species Acetomicrobium flavidum. Next base: position 1,840,548 of record NZ_FSQZ01000001.1, on the reverse strand, counting down.
GTCAGTGATTACCGCCGAAAAGGTAACCTCGCTTCCCGTCCCGGCGGTTGTCGGTATGGCGACGAAGGGAAGGATGGGCTTTTTTACTTTAGTCCTTCCCTCGAAATCCTTTATCCTCTCCCCGCCGTGGGAAACCAAAACGCCAATTGCCTTGGCGCAATCGATCACGCTTCCTCCGCCTATGGCTATCATTGCATCCGCTTGAAAGCTACTTACGGTCCGAGCGCCGCTTTCGACGTTTCGGTCCTTCGGATTGGGATCTATCCCATCGAAAATGCCGTAGGAGATCCCCTCTTCATTTAAGATGGGCTTTATTTTTCCCAGCAAGCCTGCCTTTATGATTCCGGGGTCTGTGATTATGCATACTTTTTGGGCTCCAAGTTTCTTTAGTTCGTCCCCAAGTTTGCTTACTATGCCCACTCCGTATTCGATCCTCGTGGGCAACTCGAAACTAAATTGCCTCAATATGTTCGTCATTTTCATCACCTTTTCGTATAGAGCTTACCGCGAAATTATAAAATTGGTTTTTTCAAATTTCATATCATCTCATCAATAGCATAATAGCTTTCAAAAATTATAATACCATATATACAAAAAAGAAACGGTGATGCTGCTGCTAAAGAAATGGAACGGCACATCGACTTCGTCGAGGAAAGATTAAAGCTGCTTTAAAAACTTATAGTAGTAAATGATATTGCCCGTACGAAACACCATCGGTTTCCGGCCAGGGTTTCTTACGGCAAAGGTCGTGCCCAGGAAGCGGGAGATCAGGATACTGGAAGAAGGGGTTATAAGCAACAAAAAGATTAATTAGATGCTAAGCTATATCCTGCAGGTGTATAATTCATAATCCCAAAAGGATGCGCAGCCTATCTTCTACTTCCGCAAGCGTTCCTTCTTCCACCCTTCCAAGGCATCTAACAAGCCGTTCTTTTGCGACCGAACGGACGTCTTCGCATTTTATGAAGCTTTGCTCGTTCAGGCCGCCTTCCGGCGGGAAAACGCCGACGTGAAGGGGAATGCCCTTATCCTTTGTGGTAATGGGAATTACAATCACAAGCCCGGCAGGTCCGTGATTAAAGCCGTCGACCGAAACGACAAGGGCCGGACGTCTGCCTGCCTGCTCGTGACCGCAAACGGGATTTAAGTCCACCAGCCATATCTCTCCGCGAGATGGTTCTGCCATTTTTAATTGTCCTTCAGCCCGTCAAGGAGCGTAACATCCCAGTCGGCTCTTTCTTCCTGCTCTTCCTTCCACGCCTGTGAGTCTGCCTTCAAAGCGGCGAAGGCGGCGTTAGCTTTATCGAGCAGGAGCTTGCGGCGGTACAGCTCGACCGCTTCGCCTAAAATTTCCTGCATCTTGCGTCCCGTTTGGGCCGAAAGGCTTTGCAGCATCTTGTGGGTTGAAGAGTCGATGCGGACAGTGCTGCTTGCCATTTTTCATCATCTCCCTTGAAAGTCCTATATTAAGTATACTTATTAGTAACATATTTGTAAACATAAATGTGTCATAAATATGAATATGCTCTATGAGCTTTGAAAGCACATCCTCTAATCGGTCCAACTAACAAGCTTAACCTGCGTAAATACTGTAACGCCGATGCTTTATACAGGCTATAATAAATAAAAAGGGGGCATCCAAAGATGACGGACCGAAGAACTGTCGCTTTTTTGGCTTTAGGAATATGTTTGGCCTGTGGGCTCATCATAGCAAGCTATATCATAGGTAATGCCCTGGTAGAGTTTAAGTCCGCGGAACGCTATGTCACCGTAAAGGGGTTGTCAGAACGGATCGTGGAGGCAGACCTTGCCATTTGGAGCATATCCTTCAGGAACTCCGCCAACGACTTGGAGGAACTTCAAAGAAGCATCGACGATAACAAGACAAAGCTGTATAACTTCCTGCTTGAGGCAGGTTTCCCTGAATCCGAGATCTCAAGCATGCCGCCGCAGATAACCGACACACAGGCTCTGCCCTACTACGATGCGGGCAAAGGCAGAGAATATCGCTACGTCGCCGTAACAAGGGTTACATTGCGGTCGGGCGACGTTGCAAACGTTAAAAAGGCCATGGAAAAGGCAGGACAGCTTGTATCTGCCGGAATTGCCATAGGCGAGGACAGCTCAGCGCAATTTGCCTTCACCAAACTAAACGACATAAAGCCCGAGATGATCGCCGAGGCGACCAAAAACGCCAGAGAAGCTGCCGAGCAGTTTGCCCGAGATTCGGGCAGCAAAGTTGGAGCCATAAGGAGGGCCTCCCAGGGGTATTTCACCGTTGAGGACAGGGACGCCGGTTCCCCCGACTTCAAAATGGTCCGCGTCGTTACAACTGTGGACTTTTTCCTGACATCCCATTGATATAATCGGCAAAATCTGCTATAAAAGACTGCCTGCAGGCAGGTTATCACCAAGACCAGGAGGAAACGAGGAATGGACGAAGCAGTAAACGGCCTTGACCTGGATTATCCGGAGTGGGTAGATGCCTTATCCGAAAAATTTGGCCTTCAAAGATACAGGGCAGACCAGGTATGTCAGTGGATCTACCAAAAAAAGGTATTCGACTTTTACGAGATGACAAACTTAAGCAAAGACTTGAGGCAAAAACTGGCAGGAAGCATCGTCATTACGCCGCCTGTTTTGGCCCGCATGGAGACCTCCAAGGACGGCACCAGAAAGTTTCTATGGCAATTGCAGGACGGCGAAAGTGTGGAATCGGTCTTGCTTGTGCAGCAGGGGCGCTTGACTGCATGTCTTTCGACCCAGGTAGGCTGCCCTTTGTCATGTGCCTTTTGTGCCTCGGGGAAAAGTGGGTTTGTAAGAAATCTGTCGGCTGGAGAAATAACGGGCCAATTCCTTGCTATGGAAAAGTTTACAGACCAGGACATAGACAACATAGTATACATGGGGATGGGGGAGCCTTTCTTAAATCAGGAAGCGGTATTTAAAAGCATTCGAATATTAAACGAACCCAAGATGAGGGGCCTTGGCATCAGGCACTTCACCATATCAACGGCAGGGGTAGTACCCGGAATATTGGCTTTGGCCGAGATGAAGATCCCGGTGAGGCTTTCTGTATCTTTGCATGCGCCAAACGATCAGCTGAGAAGCAAGCTGATGCCTATAAACAAACAATATCCGCTGTCAACCCTGATGGAAGCGCTTCGAAAATATCAATCGGCCACGAAGGATCGCATCACCATCGAATATCTAATGATGAACGGCGTCAACGACTCGACGGAGCATGCATACGAGCTTGCAACGCTTTTAAGCGGCCTGTCCGTTTACGTAAACCTGATACCCTACAATAGCGTGCCCGGAGGCAATTTTAAAAGGTCTACGGACGGTCGCATCAAGGCCTTCGCTGACATCCTTTCCAAGCTCAACATAGAATGTGAGATAAGGCGCGAAAGGGGTTCCGACATAAACGCTGCGTGCGGGCAACTTCGAAGGGTCATGAATCAATAAAAAGGGGACAAAGGAGCTTACTTTGCTGGAGATATCCTTTGTCCCGCTTTTTGTGTAAAACTCCTGACGTACCTTGGGCGGCTTAACGAGACTTCATCGGGCCTCATTCTTTCGATCAGCTTCTTCGACCCATACAGTTTTTGTTTGTCTGTCGGTGGCAAACATCAGGGCAAGTCTCAACAGCTGCTCTTCCATGGCTTGTCTAACCGACTAAATTACTTATGCCCTGCAAAATGTCCTCCAAGGCTTTCCCCGCTTCCGGGGGCAGTTTGTCAAACCCTCCCTTTTCCGTATCTCTGTCTTTTACGAACTTGATCCTGTCCTTGATTCTGGCCGCGAACTGCTCCCGATAGTTTTCGTCTTTAAAATTCGGCACAAACCCCTCTATCTCCATGATCTGAAGGCCCGAAAAATCCTCCCAAGGCACGAAGTGCGCCCTTTCTTCTACGATGGCCTCTATTATCTCCAGGGTCATCTTAGATTCGATCTTTTTGCCCATGAACTCTCCTGTATTTAAGACGTAACAGTCGACGCCTTCGGCCAAAAGGTGCTTGAAGCCCTCGTAATCTACGCTTAAAGGATACACCCTAAAGGGGTTAGCATAGGGCTCAAAGACCAATGCATTTGGATCGATGCCGGGCAAAAGCCTTTCTGCCGTCGTCCTCCTTGTGGCAAGGGTCGCGCCCATGGTCGAGCCAAGGCAGGGATCAGTTACCTTGACAACGGGCGGCAGGTTCGGATCCCTCATGATCCAAAAGAGGGCGTTTATAGGATCATCCAAGCGGTCGGCCCTGTTCGGTGACCAAAACCTGGATCGTATGGCCCTGCCATTTCCGTTTCGGATGTCTTCCATTACTGCGTATAGTTTGCCGTCCTCACCCACGGTTACGCCGTTGTTTTGCAGCGTAACGATATACTTACTTGCTTCGCTGGTAATCGTGTAATCCTGTGTCTTGTCGAAATAGGTGGGTTCCAGGGCTATGGAGTATCCCTTTTCCCGGTTGACGACGAAGGCGTCGTCGTGCAATACGGTTATATCGTACTTACCGTTATGTTTTGCGTGCGTAATGGTCGATTTTCCCGATCCGGACAGCCCGAATACCGCCATGACGAAGCTTTTGCCGTATGGCAGCCGAAATCGCTTTAGCCCGCCATGACAGGAAAGAAAGCCGTTTCTTGCTGCCGTTCCCCAGGCAAGCGTCAATGTTCCCTTCTTGAACTCGCCAAAATACCTCATGCCCAGTATGGCGGCGCAGTTGTGAAGGGGGTCAAAAAGAGCAAGTCCCAGAGGATGGTCAGGATGTTGCCAATCCGGGTCGGAAAAGACGAATATGTCCCCTTCGGGGTAAAGCTTTGAGCTGCGATACATCTCACTGTAACGCTCGTTTAAGTACTGAAAGTTGAGCAGCCAGTTGTACAGGATATTTTCGTGTCCCTCGGGGATCAAGAGGTGGGCCTTGACCATGAAGTCTAGGTCCAATCCCACGACGGCCTGTACGTGATACAATTTGCGAAACCTCGTCCCGTAAACGGCCTCGCGAAGTTTGGAGGCGTATTCCTCGACGCTTACATTCGGCTCTCCTATTATCCTCCTTGCCGCGGCGCAGCGGCCCACTACACCGCCGTCGTTAAACAACAACACGTTTGCGCCCTCGGGCAGACCTTGCCTTTCGGCATCGAATACGGGCATACCCGTGAGCTCAACTGTCCCCGGGCTATCCTTGGCAAGGCCGTAAGCTTCCCTCAAAGAGCCTACGGATACCACGTTATTGCCGTAAAATGGAGCTTCGACGGTTACCCTGATCCTGGACCTAAGGCCTTCAAACCCTGCCTGATAATACCCCATAGTAGCCATGCCTATCTCTCTCCTCTCATTCAATGGCTATGTAAATAATTAAAATCCAGCTTATAGAATTAATGAAGTGCTTGTCTTGCACGACGATTCTCCAGTTCGTTTTATTTAATCATAAACATGCCCTACTGCTACTGCCCAATCCCAAAAATCATCAACGCTCCCAGCACGGCAAAGATGATGCCGACTATCTTTCCCAAGACCGCCTCATTTGTCTTGTTGGCAAAGCCTGCCGTTAACCTTCCCCCTATTACCGTGCCGATCGCGCTGGGTACGGCAATGTCCATGGGGAGATTTCCCGTGAAGGCATGTCCCAAAGCTCCGGAAGCTGCCGTAAAGGCCATGATGAGCGTTGAGGTGCCTACTCCTTCGTGCACCTTGTAGCCCATTACGAAGACCAGTATCAGTAGGATCATCACTCCTCCGCCGGCGCCAAGGATTCCGCTTATGATCCCCACCAGCACGCCCAGGATCGTTCCCGACGTTTTTGGATTATCCCTCAAGACCTTCAAAAAACCTTTAACTTCATCATTCGACGTCGCCCTGCCTTCGGGCTTTATGGCTGCCTTTTTGCTTCCCTTCCGCCAAAACATGGCGGCTGAAACCAAAAGCAGGACGCCAAAGGACCCGCCCACTCCCATCTCGGGCAGATGGGGCGAAATGAAGCTTCCCAACTGTGCACCCAATACCGACCCCAGGGCTATCAGCCAACCTTGCCTCAAGTTTAGGTTGCCGTACCTGGAGTAAGTCCAGGCCACGACAAGGGAGGCCAAGGCATCGGCAAAGAGGCTGCAACCTATGGCATCGAAGGTAGAACAACCCAACATCACGAGCCCCGGTACTATTACCATTACACCGCTAGCACCAATTAGCCCGGTGATTGATCCTGCTATAAAGCTTATGACAGTTATCAGGATATAAAACATATTACCTCACTTCTGACCCATGTACTCCACATATGCTATATGTCAAATATTACCACTACTCCACTTTGAGCTTTACTGCAATTTGTCACCTATAAACACGTAGTAATCGGGGATGCCGCCGAAGTACTCCCTTTTATAGACCAAGTAAAGTTTTACCTTGTGCTTTCCGGGCGTCAGGGCCTTGAAATCGTCATTCATCACGCCTGCAACGTGATAAAAGGGGCCCGACCTGGTCATGCCGGTAACGGTCAAAATCGAACCGTATTCAAGCTCGTCGGTAACGATAACTTCCGCTTCCCTCTCCTCAGGGGGCATGAGCGGCCCGAACTTGCCGAAGTTTTCGAGCGGATTTTCATCGCCGTTTTGCCATTCAGATGTTTCTAGAACGTAATCCTGCGGTTTCATACCCTCGAATCTGGCTAGTTCTCCTTTGAGGTAACCGATCTTTTCCTGCTTATCGCTGTGGTTTGAAGCTTCATACCTATTTATCTCAAGCCTAATGGCCCTAACGGTGGCATCGATCAAACCCTTTTTAAGCATGACATAATAGTCTTGAGCGTCCGAGGTTGCCTTTGGTTCCTCTATCTCGATCCTAATTGAAGAAATGGTGAAGTAAGGCTCATCTTTGACGATCGGAAGCACCGGGTTTGTTACGGTAACGACGTAGGGCATCTTAAATCCAAAATCCTTTTCGAGATCGTAGTCGATCACCACTCCCTCGGGCAGAAAGGCCTTACAAAGGTCGGGCTTTTCGCGCAAAAACGTGAGCTCGTAAACGGGGACCTGGCCGTCTATGGCATCTACCTTATTTACGACAGCCTTTATCGTATCTTTATCCGTACAACCTCCGGAATTAACCGTGATCGACAGCTTGTGCTGTCCGACGCTTACGGCCCGAAGCAGCAAAATGCCCGTATCATCGGGGAGAAGCGAATAGGCAGGTTTCAAGCATACGTCTGCGTCCGAGTCTTCAACGATGCCGCCCCACTCGACCACCGTAAATCCTACCCTCACGGTCTTCTGCGGTTTTGGCGCCTTCAGTATATCGAAATGGTCAGTAGGCTTAAAGTAAAGCATGAGCCTGATGACGGTCTGAGGCGTGGGTGAAACCTGCAGTTTCAGGTTTTCGTCTATAAAGTTTCTGTCCAAAAGCTTTATTACGTAATACTTCGCGGGCTTTAGGTTCTTGATCCAGTATTCCTTGAGGTCGCGTGCTTCCTTACCATTAAGACCTAAGGCAGCAAGGTTTTTGTCGAACCACTTGCCCAGCTCGTCGTAAGCCACGACCCATCCTTCTTCGGGAAGCTGTGGCAGGCTGTTTAACCTGGCTTCATAGAAGAGGTAGTCGTATTTGCCGCCGATCTTTCCCTTGGGGCTAGCGGTAACTTCCCAGCCGTTGCCGTATTGAGGGATGCTTTTGGTGATCTCGCCGTTGACGTCAACTTTTACCTTCACCTTGATCTCTTTCTGTGGATACAGATAAATCGCGGGCTTTTTTACGATCGTGGGAGGTACATCTTCGTAGGAGACCAGCTCATCTTCATAGAGGGCAAAGTTTAAGCTCTCCTTTTGCGTAGGACAGCACGACGAATCGCTTTCCTTATGGGTCAATATGTCAATGACGATCTTTTTGGGCTCAAACAAGCTCGTTGACAGAGCCTCGCTATTTTCGACCACCTTGACGCTGTCGATCTTTACGCGATCTCCAAGAGAAACAGAGTTCGTCTGCACGATGCCGTTTTGCGTTGCAAGCAAGGCGGTTAGCTCAAAAAACGTCCCGCTGCCACCGCCGTTTTGGGCCAATACCACTACTGCGTCGGATGTGCCGTTTCTGTCCACGTCATCTATGATGAAATTATCTATCCATACGTGCAGGTAGTCGGGGTGTGGCTGTTCGTACTTGCCGTCTTTTAAAGTTACGCTTCTTTCGCCGAAAGCAAGATGATAGGTGAAGTTTTTGACATTTTGTTCGGTCACCCCGTCCTCTGTGACAGCGCCGGCCGCCATGGCCGTCGAAAAAATCAAAGGCACCAGAAGCAACGAAAACAAAAGCATAAGTCTTTTACACATGCTTATCACCCCTTTGGCAATCATAATATTGACCACTTCGAGATAACAGTTGAAAACTTCTCTCTTTGCGGAATAGATGACGGTAAAAAGACCCTCGTCGCAAGGGATAACGTAAATGCTTTCTTTGTGGCATGCCGTTTCCCTGTCTATATTCAAGGGCCGTAAAATTAATGCAAATTTATTTTACTCTTTTTAGAAAAAAATTAAAATATATCAAATCAAAATTACATTAGCGAGTAAACATGATGACCTGCAAACTGCCCCTGTTGCGTTGGGTTTTACAGAATGGAATGAGCCCAAAAATTATTGACATTTCTACCCTTCTATGGCATAAATGTAAGCGAAAATTCCACATATGAAGGTGATGATATGAATAAAATTAAGTTAATTTACGAGGGCAAGGCAAAGAAGGTCTACGAGACCGACGATCCGACCCTTGCGATATTCGAGTACAAGGATTCCTTGACGGCCTTCAACGCGCAAAAGAAAGACACCATGCAGGGCAAGGGAAGGTTCACAAACCTCATAAGCGCCACATTTTTAAAGCTTCTTCAGGATAAAGGCATCCCCACCCACTTCGTAAAACTAATCGACGACAACCACCAGCTCGTTAAAAGGCTCAAGATAATCCCATTGGAAGTGGTCGTAAGAAACACGAGCACCGGCTCTTTGTGCAAGAGGCTTGGCGTCGAGGAAGGCTTAGACCTGGTGCCGCCGCTTGTGGAGTTTTACCTCAAAAACGACGAGCTTGGCGATCCCTTGGTCACGGAAGACCACATCAGGGCCTTCTGTTTTGCCTCAAAGCCTCAAGTGGAAAAGATGAAGGAACTTAGCCTTAAGGTAAACGACATACTTTCCAAATATCTGTACGAGCGCGGCATCAAGCTGGTAGACTTCAAGCTTGAGTTCGGCACTGACGAAGAGGGCAACATCTACGTCGCCGACGAGATCTCTCCCGACACGTGTCGCTTTTGGGATTTGTCTTCCAAGGAACGGCTTGACAAGGACAGGTTCAGGAAGGACCTGGGAAATGTCCTTGAAGCCTACGAGGAGATCTGGCGCAGAATTGGTCAACCAAAGGCAGCTATACAAAAGCACTACGAGGCAAGACTTTTCATATACCTAAAAGAAGGAGTATTGGATACCCAGGGAAAAACCGTGCTTTCTTCGCTTCATTCGCTCAATTACCCCGAGGTCCAAGACGTTCGCGTCGGCAAGTATTTAAAGATAACCTTAAATTCGCCGTCGCACCAAGAGGCTGAATTCAAGGTAAAGAAGATGTGCGAAGACTTGCTTGTTAACGATCTGATCGAGGAATACGCCTTTGAACTGGAGGAAATATAGATGAAGGTCTCGGTGATCGTATTCCCCGGAAGCAACTGCGACCTGGACGTGAAGTGGGCCTTCGAGGTCTGCTGTAACGCCGACGTAAGCATGGTGTGGCACACCGAAAAGTCGTTGCCCGAAAGCGACGTCGTCGTCCTGCCCGGAGGATTTTCTTACGGCGATTACTTGCGAAGCGGCGCCATGGCCGCTAAGTCTCCCATCATGGGGTCGGTGGTCGAATTTGCCTCAAGCGGGGGGCTGGTTTTGGGCATTTGCAACGGATTTCAGATACTTACGGAAGCCCATCTCCTTCCGGGAGTGCTCCTTCCTAACGTCTCGACCAAGTTCATATGCAGACCTTGTAAGATAAGGATCGAGCAAATTGACACGCCCTTTACCTTCCTCTACAAGCAGGGCGAAGTGGTCAACTTCCCCATAGCCCACCATGAAGGGCTATTTTATTTGGATGACACATCTTTAGCAAAGCTTGAGGAAAGCGGCTGCGTGACCCTTCGCTACCTGAACAACCCAAACGGCTCGCTTAACGCCATAGCCGGGATAACCAACGCATCCAAAAACGTCTTGGGCCTGATGCCACATCCCGAGCGCGTCGTTCACCCGTTGGTGGGAGGTCAGGACGGCGTGAGGTTTTTCAAGGGAATAAACGAGTGGGTAAAGGAGATACGAAGATGAAGAAAGACCTTTTCGGGCTTAGGGAAGAAGAATACAGACAAATAAAGGAGACCTTGCAAAGGGAACCCAACGATACGGAGCTTGGCCTCTTCGGCGTGATGTGGTCCGAGCATTGCTGCTACAAGTCAACAAAACGTCTGCTTGCCATGTTTCCAACGAAGGGCAGATACGTCTTTCAGGGACCTGGAGAAAACGCCGGTATCGTTGATATAGGCTCAGGTATCGGCATAGCCTTTAAGATGGAAAGCCACAATCACCCCTCCGCCGTCGAGCCCGTCCAGGGCGCCGCAACAGGCGTAGGAGGGATAATAAGGGACGTAATTGCCATGGGAGCCAGGCCCATCGCCTCGATGGATTGCCTCTTTTTTGGGCCTCCGGACGACAGAAGATCGAATTACCTTAGAGAAGGGATAATAAAGGGCGTCGGAAGCTACGGCAACTGCGTAGGCGTACCCACCGTCGGAGGCCTTACTTACTACGACCCCTGCTACGCGGGAAATCCACTGGTAAACGCGATGTGCGCAGGGCTTGTAAGGTTAGACGGTGTCGTGAAGTCAGATACTTCCAAGCCAGGACATGTGCTGGTACTTCTTGGCTCAAAGACCGGCCGCGATGGGATCGCAGGCGCTGCCTTTGCATCCGCAGAGCTAGATGAAGCCGTCAAGAAGAGCAAGCCACAGGTCCAAATGGGAGATCCCTTCGCCGAAAAGTTGCTCATAGAGTGCTGCCTCGAAATTTTGGACAAAGGATTTATAGTGAGCATGCAGGACATGGGCGCCGCCGGCATAACGTCCTCTGCCGTCGAGCTGGCCGCCAAGGCTCATGCCGGCGCAGAACTTTACCTTGATAACGTACCCTTGCGGGAAGAGAGCATGAACCCCTTTGAGATCGCCTTGTCCGAATCCCAGGAAAGGATGCTTTTGGTCATAGAAGAACGACACTACGGCGACGTCAAAAAGATAGCCGACAAATGGGGGCTTGAGTGCGCCAATATTGGAAGGCTCATCGAGCAGGACAGGTTCGTTTTGTACTTCAAGGGCCAGGTGGCAGCAGACGTTCCGGCTTCCATGCTCGCTTCGGGCCCCACGATAGACTGGCCAAAAAGGGAGCCTGCCCAAAGGGTCATACATTACCCCACAAAACCTCAAACCAACATAGACGGCAAGGACCCCATGTCGGTTGCAAAGGCCTTATCCGAGCTTCCTCAGTTTGAGGACAAATCCTGGATATACGAGCAATACGATCACATGGTTCAAACAAGGACCACGCTTGGGCCGGGAAACTCCGTGGCAATCATCTACGTCAAGGAGATTGACAGGCTCATAGCCTTATCTGCGGCAAGCGACCCGTGGAGATGCGCGATTGATCCGCTGATCGGGGGCATGGAGACCGTGGCCAAGGCAGTAAGAAAATTGGCCGTCGCCGGGGCGTATCCTTTGGGCATGACCGATTGCCTCAACTTTCCGTCCCCGGAGGTTCCGGAAAACTTCTGGACCATGTCCGAGGTCATAAGGGGAATGGCGTTAGCTTGTCAGGAGCTTGACTGCCCCATAGTCTCAGGAAACGTGAGCCTTTATAACGAGTCGCCCCAGGGCGCCATATTGCCATCGCCCGTTGTATGTGCCGTCGGGTATTTCGACGACGAGAAGTTCTTAAAAAGCAACGAGCCAAATGTATCGGACAAGCTATTTCTCGTCGGAAGCGGCGGGTCTTTGAAGGCAAGCGCCTTTGAGCGGATCTTTGAAGGAAGGTTAAGCGGACCCCTTGAGCCTCTCGACTTTGACGCCGAGCGCGACTTTTGCAGCCGTGCACGTAAAACTGCCTTGGAGGCGGCAGCCTCAAGCGGCAGGTGCGTCGGCTTGGGGGGAGTCGCGATGGCGATCATCAAGATGCTAAGGCAATCCAATTTGGGCGCTGCAATCAAAAGCTTTGACGTGGAATTTCTTTTTGGCGAAGGATGCCCTCGCGCGCTTTACGCGGTACCGGAGGAAAAGACGGATAAATTCCTTGAAATATGGGATGGTTTTAAGGTTACAGAGCTAGGGAGCGTTATCAAAGATGACACGCTTCGATTTGTCTGATCCGGAGGTAAGAAGATGTGCGGGATATTTGGCGTAAGCGCTCCAAGGATGTCTTCCGTTTTAGAGGACCTGTACCTGGGTTTATATGCCCTTCAGCACCGCGGGCAGGAATCGGCAGGGATAGCATGGCTTGACGGCAAGGGAAACTTAGAGCTTCAAAAGGGAATGGGTTTGGTGCATGCCTGTTTAAATCAGGAAGAGCTGGCCAAAGAAAGGACAAAATGCGCCATAGGGCATGTGCGCTACTCGACTGCAGGGGAGTCCAACATAATAAACGCCCAACCCCTGCATGCCACCTACTCAAAGGGACAAATCGCCGTTGCCCACAACGGCAACATAACGAACGCAAGGGCCCTTAAACGCGACCTGGAATCCAGAGGCGCCATATTTCAATCTACCACAGATACGGAAGTGATATTGCACCTCATGGCGCACGAGCAAAGCCTGTCTCCCATAGATGCTCTGGTAAAGTCCTTAAGCAAACTAAGGGGTGCCTTTAGTATCATAGCCATAATCGAAGGTCGTCTGGTCGCAGCCAGGGACCCTTGGGGATTTAGGCCTTTGGTCATAGGAAAAAGGGATGACGTTTACTATGTGGCCTCCGAAAGTTGCGCGCTGGACATAGTGAACGCCGATTTCGTCAGAGACGTAGCGCCTGGCGAAATAGTCATCATAGAGGAGGGCAAGCTTGAAAGCTTAAACATGCCCGTAAAGGCAGAGAGACATTTCAGATGTTCCTTTGAATACGTATATCTGGCACGCCCCGACAGCGTCATAGACGACAAATCCGTCTACGACGTGAGGCTCAAGTTAGGACAAAGGCTTGCCTGCACATGCCCCTGCAGTGAGGGCGAGCTGGTCTTGGGCATGCCCGACAGCGGCACAATAGGCGCCTTAGGATATGCCTCGAAATCAAAGCTGCCCTTCGAGATGGCAGTCGTCAAAAACAGGTATGTCGGGCGCACCTTCATACAGCCAACACAAAGAGTGAGATCTCTCGGGGTGCAGATCAAGCTGAACCCAATAAAGGGCTTAATCAAGGGCAAAAGCATCGTAGTCGTGGACGACTCCATCGTTCGTGGCACCACGTCCAAGATGGCTGTTAAATTTCTTCGAGATGCCGGTGCCATGAGGGTGCACCTTCGAATAGCCTCCCCTCCCGTGAAATTTCCTTGTCTTTACGGCATCGACACGCCGACGTCTTCCGACCTGGCTGCTGCCAAAATGGACGTAGAGGCCTTAAGGGACTATGTAGGAGCAGATTCCCTGTGCTTTCTTGACGTAAGCGACCTCGTTTGCTCTGTTGGCCTTCCCGAAGAGGAGCTTTGCACGGCTTGCTTTAGCGGCCTATATCTAAAGGAGTGACCAAGGTGAAGTGGACCTACGAAGGTGCGGGCGTGTCCTTAAAGGCGGCTGACGACTGGATAGACATCGTAAAGAGGGCCGCATCCATAGCTCAAGAAGGCGTCATCTCAGGGATAGGAGGTTTTAGCGGCCTTTACGACCTGGGGGATGACCTCTGTCTTGCGGCCTGCTGCGACGGCGTAGGCACAAAGCTTGAAATAGCAAAGAAGGCCGACCAGTTTGCCGGATTGGGCCAGGACTTAGTCGCCATGAACGTAAACGACCTCATAACCTGTGGCGCCAGGCCATTGTTTTTCCTAGACTACATAGCCTGCGGTAGGCTGGATGGTCAAAGGTTTTCCGGCCTAATTTACGGCATCGCCGAGGCCTGCAGGCAAAGCGGTTGCGCCCTGCTTGGCGGGGAAACAGCGGAGATGCCGGGCACTTATCCCCCAGACGGATTTGATCTGGCAGGTTTTGCCGTGGGCTTGGCCAAAAAAAGCAAACTCATCACAGGCCAAGACATAACGGCATGCGACCTGCTGGTAGGCCTCCCTTCGAGCGGGCTTCACAGTAACGGCTTCAGCCTGGTGCGAAAGGTGCTGCTGGAAGACGGCTTGAAGCTTTCCCTTGACAGCGATCCCCTGGGGGAAGGAAGGCCACTTTATAAAACTCTCCTTGAACCAACGCGACTTTATCCCCGTATCATAGCAAAAATAATGGAAAAGGTTAGAATAAAGGCAATGGCACACATCACGGGAGGCGGCCTTGAAGGCAACGTCATGCGGGTCATACCCGAGGGACTTGCCATATCAGTAGATTACAGCTCCTGGAAAAGGCCTAAGATCTACGATCTCATCGCCAAGGCGGGCGTCGAGGAAGGGGAGATGAGAAAGGTATTCAACTTAGGCATAGGGTTTGTCTTGGTCATCGAAAAAACCAACCTTCCCGGCCTTGAGGACACCTTAAAGGAGATGAGCGAGCCTTACTGCGTGATAGGCGAGGTGATCACGGCGTGACGAACATGGCAATTTTAATATCCGGTCGCGGCACCAACATGGAGGCCCTGGCCGGCAAATGCAAAAGCGGAGAGCTTAATGCAAACGTAGCCTTCGTCGCAAGCGATAAGGCTGATGCTTTAGGTCTCAATAAGGCCAAAGTCATGAACTTCAAGACGCTGGTACTTCCCTACGATAGGGGCAGGGCCATAGCTGAGGCCGCCTTGGATGAAGAACTTAGCAAACATTCGGTCGACTGGATCGTGCTGGCGGGC
This sequence comes from Acetomicrobium flavidum, assembly GCF_900129645.1. Taxonomy (NCBI): domain Bacteria; kingdom Thermotogati; phylum Synergistota; class Synergistia; order Synergistales; family Acetomicrobiaceae; genus Acetomicrobium; species Acetomicrobium flavidum. The sequence goes on along the minus strand of NZ_FSQZ01000001.1, from coordinate 1,825,515 downwards.
TTTATGAGGATACTTTCCTCTCAATTTGTGGCCAGACACAGCGAAAGGGTAGTAAACATACATCCGTCGTTACTGCCAGCATTTCCGGGAACGCAGGCCATAAAGGATGCCTACGAATACGGTGTCAAGGTTACGGGCGTCACCGTGCATCTGGTCGATGAAATGGTGGATCACGGCCCCATATTGAACCAGGCCGAAGTTCGCATCTTGGACGAGGACAGCCTTGAAAGCTTAGAGGCAAAGATACATGAGGTCGAACACGACATCTACTGGCGGACGCTTAAAGACCTCTTTGCGGGCCGCTACCTAAGACGAGGGAGGCGTATGATAATTGAGGGATCACGTTAGAAGGGCGCTCATTTCCGTCTTCGACAAAAGCGGGGTCGAAGAGCTGGCAAAGGGCTTACATGAGGCGGGCTACGAAATAGTTTCATCCTCAGGGACGGCAAATTACTTAAAGGAACACGGTCTTTCCGTCAGGGAAATAGCAGACCTGTCGGGCTACCCCCATATCCTTGGAGGACGCGTCAAGACCCTGCATCCTTCGGTGCTTGGAGGCATACTGGCAAGGCGAGATTTCGATGCAGACCTGGCGGACGTCGAAAAATGGAACATACCGCTTATAGACGTAGTCGTCTGCAACTTGTATCCCTTCGAGGAAGTGGCAAAGAGGAAGGCAGATCTGGGAGATCTCATCGAAAACATCGACATCGGGGGCGTAACGCTTATAAGGGCTGCAGCAAAAAATTATCGCTACGTCACTATCGTAACTGACCCTCGCGATTACGGCACGGTCATCGAAGAGATCAAGTCCCTTGGTAACGTCTCCATTAAAACGCGCCAACGCTTGGCGCTAAAGGCCCTCGCCGCCACCGCTTCCTACGATTCGATCATCCATTTCGCGCTGTCCAAGGCCATGAAGGAAGAAGATTTGTTTCCCGATGTTTACCCTGTGTCCTTAAAAAAGGCTGCTTCCCTAAGGTACGGCGAAAACCCCTATCAAAGGGCCGCCCTTTACGCTCAACCGCTGCAAAAACTTCCCTTTAAGCAGCTTGGAGGAAGTGAACTGTCTTATAACAATATCCTCGACGCAGAGGCAGCCGTAAAGGGCATCCTGCTTTTGGGCGACAGGACAGGATGCGTGATCATAAAACACACCACCCCCTGCGGGATGGCCATTGGAAAGGATTTGCCGTCAGCTTATGAAGGTGCCTTGGCCTGCGATCCCCTGTCAGCTTATGGGGGCATCATAGGGCTGACTCGCGAGGTGGACAAGGACACAGCGGTGAAACTTGCATCAAAGTTTTATGAAATCATCGTAGCTCCAGGCTTTTCAACTGAAGCCGTCGAAGCATTTAAGGAAAAAAGGCCCAACCTGAGGTTAATCTCCTTCGATTTAAGCAAGCGCGATGAGCTGCGGTTGACCAAGACCGCCTTCGGGTTTTTGGCGCAGGAAGACGTAATGGCTCCTGACCCGGACTTTGAAGGAGGCGAATGGACTGGTGAAAGACGCCCTGAGCTAAAAGATGATGCTTTGGTCGCCTGGAAGGCAGCCGCCTTGGCAAAAAGCAACGCCATAGCCCTGGCAAAGGACGGAGCCACGGTTGCCATCGCATCGGGCTTTACGAGCCGCGTTGATGCCGTCGAATGGGCGGTAAGGCACGCAGGACAAAAAGCTAAAGGTTCTGTTTTGGCCTCAGACGGCTTTTTCCCCTTCCCCGACAGTATAGAGATTGCAGCCCGTGCAGACATCGCTCTCATACTTCAGCCGGGAGGCTCGAAACGCGACGAAGAGGTCAAGGAAGCTTGCATCAAGCATAGAATACCCATGCTCGTGACGAAGATGCGAGCCTTTAGGCACTGACGGCAAGGAGGTATAGGCCATGAAAGCACTGGTCTTGGGGGCAGGAGGAAGGGAACACGCCCTGGTTTACGCCTTGAAGAAATCAAGTTTCGTAGATGAGGTCATAACAGCCCCCGGAAACGGCGGCATATCAAAAATGGTGGAGGTCTTTCCGCTAAATCCGGTAAATTCAAAGGAAGTCCTTGAGCTTTCGTTAACCCAAAAGGTCGATATCGTAGTCATAGGCCCCGAGGCTCCGCTTGTCGCAGGTGTCGCCGACGTGCTCAGAAAAGAAGGCATCAAAGTTTACGGCCCCGGAAGGGCAGGTGCAATGCTTGAAGGAAGCAAGGCCTTCGCCAAAAGGTTCATGAATGACTGCCGTATTCCCACCGCGCCCTTTGACGTATGCAGCAGTTTCGATAAAGCCTTAGAAGCATTAAAGAAGCGTACGCCGCCTTTCGTCATAAAGGCAGACGGCTTAGCTGCGGGAAAGGGCGCCTTCATCATAGATGACACGACGGAAGCACGCAATATTTTAGATCAACTGCTGGTGAAAGGCGTCCTAGGGGAGTCAGGGCGTACCGTCGTAATAGAAGATTTCCTGGCAGGATACGAGATTACGGCCATGGCGATAACTGACGGAAGGACTTACAGGATGCTTCCCTTAAGCCAGGACCACAAAAGGGCTTACGACGGTGACAAGGGCCCAAACACGGGAGGAATGGGGGCTTACTCTCCCCTACCTCAGGTTGACGATACGCTTAAAGCTAAGATCGAAGACGAAGTTGTAAAACCAACCGTAGAGGGCTTAAAGCGCAAAGGGATTGACTTTAGGGGCACGATTTACGCAGGATTGATGATACATGAAGGCTCTCCTTATGTGCTTGAATATAACGTTCGCTTTGGCGATCCTGAGGCGCAAGTCGTCATCCCCATTTGCGACGTGGATTGGGGCAGGATCTTTGTTTCCTGCGCAGGCGGCAACCTCGAGGAAAGCGCTCAGATCAACGCCGCCAGAAGCGGCGTAGGTGTCGTAATGGCCTCCGGCGGATACCCGGACAAATACGAAATCGGCTACCCCATCGAAGGCTTAGATGCCCTTGAAGGCAAAGACGACGTCATCGCATTTCACTCGGGAACCAGGATGGAAGGGGGCAAATTTCTCACTAACGGCGGAAGGGTGCTTACGGTCGTTGGGCTTGCCGACGACCTGAAAGAGGCAAGAGATAAGGCCTACCGCGCTATATCATCCATAACCTTCAAGGACGCCCACTACCGTAGGGACATAGCGTGGCAGGCCTTCGTTTAACCTTAAGTTTTCAACTTACATTAAAGGGCAAACTCCTTGAGCAAGAAAAGTATGGCCAGCACATACATGGTCTTGCTGACTTCCTTGCCGCGCCCGGAGAGCAACTTGATCAGGGCGTAGGAGATTATCCCCCAGGAAATGCCTTCTGCTATGGAGTAAGTAAAGGGCATCGCAAATATCGTGATACACGCGGGGGTTATCTCGGTCAGATCGTCGAAATTCAAATTTTTAAGTGACTGCATCATGAAGACGCCAACCATGACCAGAGCCGGCGCAGTGGCCACAGACGGTACAATCTTTGCTATGGGAGATATGAAGAGGGCGCACAAAAAGAGTATCCCCACTACTAGGGCCGTTAAACCGGTGCGGCCCCCCTCCTCAACCCCGGCTGCGCTTTCCACGTAGGTCGTAACGGTGCTGGTCCCGACGCAGGCACCTACCACTGTGGCAACAGCATCGGCAAAGAGCGCTTGGCCGACTCTGGGAAGTTCTCCTTTTTCGTTAAGCATGCCGGCACGCGTCGAAACGCCTATAAGCGTTCCGATCGTGTCGAACATATCGACGAACACGAAGGTTATGATCACGGGAAACATTGCAAAGGTCAACGCACCCTTAAGGTCGAACTTCAAAAACAGGGGAGCAATGCTTGGTGGCATGGAGAAAAATCCTTCAGGCGGCGTCGTTATCCCGAGCGGTATGCTAATGATCGTTATGATAAGTATCCCCCAAAGAAGGGCTCCTTTAACCCTGTAAGCGTGGAGTACGGCCATTATGAGAAGTCCTATCATGGCAAGGATAGGAATGGGGGATTTGAGGTTTCCGAGAGAAACTAGCGTAGCGGGGTTATCCGCTATGATGCCTGCCTGAATTAAGCCAATTAGGGCGATGAACATACCTATGCCGGCTCCTACCGCCACCTTGAGGGTGTAGGGAACGGCATTGACGATGGCCTGCCTTACCTTGCCCGCGGTCAGTATGATAAATATGACTCCGTCGAAGAACACACACGCAAGCGCCACCTGCCAGCTAACTTGCATTCCAAGCACGACGGTATAGGCAAAAAAGGCGTTAAGCCCCATGCCAGGCGCAAGGGCAAAGGGATAATTAGCCAGGAACGCCATCAAGAAAGTCCCTACGGCTGCACCCAAGCAGGTCGCCGTCATGACCGCTCCGAAATCCATGCCGGCTTCGCTTAAAATAGCGGGGTTGACGAATATTATGTAAGCCATGGTCATAAACGTGGTGATGCCGGCAATTATCTCGGTGTGAATGCTACTGCCGCTCGCAGTTATGTTAAACCTTTTGTCCAACCACTCACCCATAAAACAAGCACCTCCTTTAAACGTTTTATGCTAACCTCCAAGGCCTTTAAGCCTTTAATAACGCCGATAACCCGATCTATCTACCCCCTTTGTGATGATCGCCTCTAAGGCGACATTTACATAAAAACCTTTCCTTCAACCCCACCCGTTTTAACTTTATCACTTTCTTATGATATTATCTATCCTATCCTTGATGGCCTGGTACTGCCTTGAAAGGTCGTCATACTCTGAAACTATCCTTTCTATGCGACGCTTAACCTCTGGGTCGTTTTGAATGTTAGGCAGCATTTCCAGAATGCAGTACGACTCAAAGAAGGAGTTCTTATGGCTTGGACGCTCGCATTCGAACACTTCTTTGAGCATCCTGATGTCATGCGGGATGTTAAAGACATCCTCGGTATCCTCGTACTTAAAGAAGTAATAGATCTTCGGAAACCCTGCCCAGGCTATGGCAGACAGGCACATCGAACAGGGTTCGTGCGTCGAAAGAAAGATGCAATCCTGCGGCTTTGGATGGTCTTTAAGCTCAAAGAACTTCAGTATCGTATATATCTCGCCGTGAAATATGGGGTTTTCTCCCTCGTGATTGGTGGCGGCCACCACCAAGGACAAATCGTCCGCCTTGAGCACCGCACCGCCAAAGACCTTATGGCCCAAGGGAACGCATTTTTTAGTCTGCGGCAGAATGTCGTATTCGATCACGTCAAGCAGCCTGTCAAACAACGCCTTATCGTTACAGCTCATGATCTGGCCTCCTTTAAGAATCGCGATACCAGCCTGCCCGTGACATGCTTTCTGTAGTCCTTAGAAGTCCTGGGAGATACTTCTTCGCTTGCAATTGCAGCAGCAGTTTCTATGACCTCTCCCGTCAGCCTTTTGCCTTTAAGGTACCCTTCGGTCTTGGTCAAAAACGACGGCACGGGAGACATGCTGCCCGTAGCTATGCGAACGCTGCTTACCACGTCGCCTTCAAGCTCGATGAGCCCGGCCACGGAAAGCCTAGATATGGTCAAAGCAAGCCTTGAGCCCCTCTTGTAGAAAAACTGATGCGCACCTGGCGAAGGAAGCGGAATCTTTATGCTTGCAAGCATTTCTCCCGGCTTCAGGACGGTCTTTCTGTAGCCCCCAAAAAGCTCGGCAATGGAGACCTCACGCGTCCCGTTTTTGCTTCGAAGCACTGCCGTCGAGCCATAGACAAACAAAAGCGGTGGACTGTCAGCGGCGGCGGAGGCATTGACTATATTTCCTCCAATTGTGGCACGGTTCTGTATGGCCCTTGCGCCTATCATGGTCGAAAGATCCGCCAGCGCCGGAAGATATTTTTTAATCGTCTCGCAGGAAGCTATATCGCTAAAGGTCGTGCCGCTTCCGATCTCGATGTAGCCGTCTTTCATCTTTATCCCGCAAATGTCGCTCAAGCCCCAGATGTCCATCACCCTTGCGGGCTCGGGTTTTCCCTTCTTTAGGTCGGGGTAAAAGTCCGTGCATCCGGAAAGCAGCGTCACATCGTGGTACTCGCTTAAAATCTCCAGTGCCTCGTCCAAGCTTTGAGGCACGAAGGCCCACGACGGCTCACTTCCCTGCAGTTCAAATAAGCTTTTTCTGCCCTTGTCCTGCCTCGAGTTTCGCGTGGAAATTTTATCTCCATAACCTTGTGATGCTGCACGTTCCACCGCCCTAAATATCCGCTCATACCCCGTGCAGCGGCACAAATTTCCAGCCAGGGCATGCTTTATGTCGTGCCTGGTCGGATGGGGGTTTTCGCTTAAAAGGGCACGTGCCGCCAACACCATTCCGGGGATACAAAATCCGCACTGTACCGCCCCTTCCTCGACGAAGGCTTCCTGAAGTTCGTCATCTTCGCCGCTTAAGCCTTCTATAGTCAGCACATCGGCACCCCTAATCTGAATGGCAGGCACAAGACAAGAGTTGACAAGCCTGCCATCCAGCAAGACGGAACAGGCACCGCATTCGCCCTCGCCACAACCTTCCTTGGTCCCGGTGTAACCCAAGTACTCTCGCAATACGTCAAGCAGTCGGTCCAGGGGAGAAACCTCAGCCGTAATTTCCTGTCCGTTTAAAGTAAACTGTAACCTCATGATCGTCTTTCATCCCCTTTTTGCTCAAGTGCAGTAAGCACCTCTCCCGTAACGGGAAGCCTGTTTGCAAAAAGCCCCGTGGCGTGCTCAATGGCAGCTGCCACCGCAGGCCCTCCTCCGTTTAGGGGCATTTCGCCCAATCCCTTTGCCCCAAAGGCTCCTCTGCTGCATGGAATCTCCATCAGCTCGACGAAGAAGTCGGGGCAATCGACGCTTGTTGGTATGGCGTAATTTGAAAGCCTGTTGTTCCTATACCTGCCGCCTTCCATCTCTATGACCTCAAGGTAGCCGTAGCCCAATCCCTGCAGGCTTCCGCCTTCTACCTGGCCAACGGCAAGCAAGGGATTTATGGCAGTGCCCACGTCTACCACGACAGTATCCCGCAAGGGTCTTACCTCCCAGGTATCGGTATCGACTTCCACCTCCAAAACGTTTGCTCCCCAGGCGTAACCCTGGTATGCATCTCCCTGGCACTTTTCGTCATCCCAGCTTAAGCCCTGCGGGTGGACGTAGTTGCCCATGACCTCAAGAGGCCCGCTTTCTCCCTCGATGCGCCTAGCTATCTCAAAGAAGTCAGCTAAGGGCATACCATTTTCAAGAAATATCCCATTTTCATAGGCTATGTCTTCAAGGGAGACATCGAAATATCTGGACACGTGCTCCTTGAGACGGCCAATAAGCTTTTCCGTCCCGCGAAGCACTATCTTTCCCACTATCATTGTGGTACGCGACGCAACTGTGGGCCCGCTGTCGGGAGCCTTTGACGTATCCGGAGGACAGTACCTCACCTTTTCGAAAGGTATTTTAAGCCCTTGGGCTGCTATCTGGGCGAGCACCGTAGCCGCACCCTGCCCCATATCGACGTTGCTCACGTAAAGCTCGACCTCGTCGCCGGTCAGGCGAAGCTTTATCTTACCGTTTATCCTCTGTTCTCCCGATCCCGTAAATCCCCCTCCGTGAAGGAAAAGCGACACGCCGATGCCACGTTTCTTCGGGCCTTGGTCCTTTGAATACTCGGCCCTTTTCCTTTCGTATTCCGAGATCGCTAAGGCACGTTCAAAGACCAGCCTTGCACCGTCGTCTTCGACCCTTTGACCGAAGGGAAAGGCATCTCCGCTCTTTAACAGGTTTTTACGCCGCACCTCTATAGGACTTAAGCCAAGCGTCCTTGCTATTTTGTCCATCTGCCTTTCCATGGCAAATATGCTTTGGGGTGCGCCAAAGCCCCTGAAGGCACCGTTTGGCGGGGTATTTGTGGCTACGGCCCTGGCGAGGATTCGTGCGTTTGGTATGTTGTAGCAGCCCGTGGCGTGAAGCAGCGACCTTTGAAGCACTACAATGCTTAAAGTCGTGTAGGCTCCTCCATCCAATATCAAATCTATATCCTGTGCAACTATAGTACCGTCCTTCTTTACTCCCGTTCTGTGCCTTATCTTGGAAGGATGCCTCTTGGTGGTCGATACCATGTCTTCAGCCCTGTCGTAGATGATCTTTACAGGTCTTTTGACCTTCAAGGCCAGCACGGCTGCGTGTATCGCAAGAAGGGAGGGAAAATCTTCCTTTCCGCCAAAGCCTCCTCCCGTCACGGCCTGTTTTATTACGACCTTGTCGGGTGGGAGGTTTAAGGCATGTGTCATGGCGCCATGTATGTAGTAGGGACACTGCAGCGAACCTACTACCTCCACGCCCCCGCCGTCGCGAGGGAGGGCCACCATGCCCTGAGGTTCCAGGTAAAGCTGTTCCTGATGGCCCGTCCTGTAGGTCTCCTCTATGATGATGTCGGCTTCCTTGAAGGCCTCGTCGACGTCTCCCCTTTTTACCTCGAACTTGGCAAGGACGTTGTCATCGCCCCATATCACGTTTTTGCCCTCAAGGGCCTCCTCGATGGAAAGAACAGGCTCCAGTGGTTCGATTTCAACCTTTACGGCCTTCAGTGCAGCCTTGAGGAGTGCCTTTGTAGGGGCGGCAACGAGCGCTATGGGTTCCGATACGTAATTTACGATATCCTCTGCCAATATGGGCATGTCACACCTAACCATGGCCACTTCGTTCGGGCCCGGAAGGTCTTTTGCCGTTACAAATACCACCTTGGACCAGTCAAAGGACGGATCCTGCCTGATTCCTACAATTTTCCCGCGAGGCACATCGCTTCTTACCGTTCCGCCGTACCAACAGCCGGGGAAAGGTATGTCATCTATATATTGAGCCCTTCCGGTCACCTTGTCCCAGGCATCCACACGCGTCACGGATTTTCCGACAACGCCTAGAAACTCCTTTTCTGTTGATTCAGACTTCAGCTGTTCCATCAAAGGGCAACAACTCCCCTCCATCAAATTAAACTAGTTATTCTTATTATAAAACACATAGTTTATCAGTAAATTACAGACTATACCTATAGTAACCGCCAAAAATACGTTGCTGGTCAGGTAAAGCTTCGTGAAGGGACGAAGCGTACCAAGCCAGGCGCTTCTATCCAGGCTGAGGTAATAAGGCATCATGACGGAGATTCCAAGCGTTACCCCTGCTACGATCATGTTGCCGAAGTTATCCTTCACATCCGACATCACGGTGTTAATTCCGGATAGCAATATGAGGCCTGCGCTTATTATGAAAGCTCCTCCCACCACGGACTTGGGTATGGCCGCCAAAATTGTCGTCAACTTCGGCGACAGGCCATAAAGCAGGAATATGAAGGCGGCAGTTTGAGTCACGATCCTGCTTGCCACACCCGTTGAGGCAATGATGCCGGCGTTTTGGCTTGCGCTTGTTACGGGAAGCCCGCCAAAGAGCGAACACAAGGCACATGAAAAGCCCTCAGCCGCTATGCCCCTGTTCATGTGTTTTACCTTGTAAGGTTCGGCTGCCGCTGTACAAATGGCCGCATAATCTCCGATGGATTCAAATATCGAGCAGGCATAGCCCGTCAATACCAGCAGTATGGCCGAAAAGCTGAAGATGAAGGGAGAGCTTGCCCCATCACATCCCTTGAAGGGAAAAAGCTTTGGAAGGCTTATCCACGGCGCCCTAGCTACGCTGCCCCAATCAAATATGCCAAGCACCGTACCGCCAAGCACTCCCACTACCAATATAGAGATGAGCACAAACCCCCGGGATATGAGCCCCCTTAGCTTAAACCTCAAAAACAGGGCAAACAGGAAGCTGACTATCCCTAATATCAAATATAAAGGCTCTGTCTTAGCAAAGATCCACGAAAGTGAGATGCGCGTTATTACAAACCCTATAGTCGCGACCACTGAGCCTACGACAACTGGAGGCATGAATTTCCTGAGCACCGTAAGGACCCTGGAGGTGCCGATCAACCCCTCTATGATGCCGCTGGCGAAGGCAGCCCCCCAAGCTGTAGTAAGCCCAAAGGGATAGGTCTTTGCAATGGAGGCCATGTTCATAAATATGGGAACCGAAGGAAGCTGAACGACGGGCAGCCTGTTTCCCAAAGTGGTCTGTATCATGGTGGCCACAAAGACTCCTATGAAGCAGTAGCTTATCATTGAAGGCGTGATGCTCTCCGGAAGTCCTGCCATGGCAACGAAGGCCGTGGCCCATATGAAGGGGCTGAAATCTACCAACGTGAGCTGCAGGGCATAATAAAGCGTCTCAAAGACCGACTTGGGCTTTTCATCGATGGTAAGAATGGGCTTAGTCAGCATTTGAATTTCCTGCTCGAACACCGGCTGTTCTGGATCATATGCCATATTTTTCACCATCCTTGCTAATTACAAAGGGGTGCCAAAGGACACCCCTTCTAGTTTTATCCTATACCCTTTTCCTTTATTGCCTTAAGGACGCGTTCCGGGGTCATGGGAAGGTTGTATATCCTAACTCCAACAGCATCGTAAATGGCGTTAGCTATGGCCGGCCCAGGCGTGTTGATGGCAACTTCTCCTACAGATTTGGCCCCGTAAGGTCCGTATTCCTCGAAAGAAGGCACGAGTATAGTGACGATCTCCGGCAAGTCCGTGGTCTTATAGACCTTATAGTCCCAGAAGTTGGGATTTTTCATCCTGCCCTTCTCGTCAAAGAGGTACTCCTCGCAGAGAGAAAAGCTTATGCCGTTTAAGACGGCGCCTTCCACTTGCCCTTCGGCAAGCTTCGGATTTAAGACGTTGCCGCAGTCCATAGCCGTCACGACCTTGAGGGGTCTGACGATCCCGGTCCTTATATCGACTTCCACTTCGGCGAAGGTGGTGCAGAAGGGGAAGGGTGACACGGGGCTGACGAAGGACGCGCTGTCTTCTATCTGGAACTGGTTTTTCGTGTAAAAGGCGTAGTAGGCGATGTCCTTGAAGCTTAGCCTTCGGCCGCTTCTTGCATGTATGACCTCTTCTACTCCAAGGGCCAAATCTTGCCTTGAGCACTCAAGCATTTCACAAGCTACCTTTAATACCTGCTCTAAGACCTTTTCGGCGCAAACCCTTACGGCGTTGCCCGATACGTAGGTCGTAGAAGACGCATACGCTCCCACGTCATAGGGCGTAAGGTCGGTATCGGAGGAAAGCACTATGATCTTTTCAAAGGGCACATGAAGCGACTCTGCCGCGATTTGGGCCAGCACGGTGTCAGACCCGGTTCCTATGTCGGTAGCGCCAACGAAGAGGTTAAAGGAGCCGTCCTCGTTCATCTTTATGTGGGCGGCACCCATGTCCACCAGCGGGATGCCCGACCCCTGCGTGGCAACGGCCATGCCCACGCCGTAGAGCTTGTCGCCAACTCTGCGCCTTGCGCCGCGCTTTTCTTTCCAGCCAATGGCACGGGCAGCTTCATCTATGCATTCAGATAATTTGCAGGATGTAACAATTTGCTCATGCCCTGTTTTGCCCTCGCCTATTGCCTTGAACACTTCTGAGGTCTCACCGGTCTTTATATGCCATTTCTTGACGAACTCGGCCATGTCTATCCCGAGCTTCCTCGTGATTTCGTCCAAGTGCTGATTGAGGCCGAAGAACCCCTGGGTTGCTCCGTAGCCGCGGTAAGCTCCGCCCACCGGGAGGTTAGTGTAGACACAATCGGCGTAGAACGACACGTTATTTATCTTATTGAATAACGGCAACACCTTGGCTCCCGTGTTGGACAATACTGTTGGCCCGTGAGGCCCGTAGGCACCCGCGTTCATGAGGTCATCTATCTCCATGGCGACGATGGTGCCGTCCTTTTTCGTGCCAATCTTTATCCTGGAGCGCATGGCGTGCCTCGTCCTGCCCGATACGAAGTACTCCTCCCTGGAGGTGACGATCTGCGCCGGCCGCTTCGTCCTCCATGCCACAAGCGCGACGTAAGGCTCAAGCAGCACTTCCTGCTTGCTCCCGAACCCTCCGCCGACGCGCGGCTTTATAACCCTTATCTTGTTTAAGGGAATTCCGGTGACGCTCGATACGATCCTCCTTGCGTGAAAAGGAACCTGAGTCGAGGTGATCAAGACAAGCCTTCCGTAGTGATCGAAGGTGGCCTTCGTCACGTGCGTCTCCAGGGCACAGTGGGAGGCAATGTGGGTGTAGTAAGAGGCTTCGTGAACGAAATCGGCCTCTTCAAATCCTTTCTGCGAGTCGCCATATAAGAAGGCTATCCTGGCAGCCACGTTTTTCTCCGGCCTGTAGATGGCAGAAGGTATCATGACGTGCTCTTCTCCGTCGTGAAGCACGGGAGCCCCATCCTTTTCGGCCTCTTCAATATCGAAAAGGGCAGGAAGCATCTCGTATTCCACCTTGATCTTCTTTAGGGCTTCCTTTGCGATCTCTAGAGATTCGGCGGCTACTAAGGCTACCCTGTCGCCGACGAACCTCACCTTTTCGTCAAACATGTACATATCGTAGGGCGACGGCTCCGGATAGGACTGGCCGGCTGAGGTGTAAAGCACCCTCGGGGTATTTTTGTAGGTCAACACCAGCGCGACTCCAGGCATCGATTCGGCTTCGCTCGTATCTATGGACTTTATCTTGGCATGGGCATGGGGAGAGTAAAGAAAGGCAATGTGGAGGGGGTTATGCAGGGGATAGTCGTCGGCGAAAAGAGGCTCTCCCGCAACCAGCGCCAGGGCATCGACCTTCCTTTTGTCCTTGCCGATATTTAAGTATTCACTCATTTATCTCACCTTCTTTGCGGCCAGTTTCACGGCATCGATTATCTTCACGTAACCCGTGCACCTGCAGAAATTCCCGTCCAAGGCCTCTTTTATATCTTCATCGCTCGGGTCAGGGTTTCTTTGAAGGAGGGCGTAAGTGGCAAGCACCATACCGGGGGTGCAAAATCCGCACTGCACGGCACCCGCCTCGACGAAGGCCTCCTGGATGGGGTGAGGTTCATGAATGCTTCCGATGCCTTTTACCGTGGTGATCTCCCTATCCCCGACGGAGGCTGCATAAACCATGCAGGAGTTAACGAGCTCTCCGTCGAGCAGGATGCTACAGGCCCCGCAAAAGCCCTCCCTGCAGCCGCACTTGACCTCCGTAAACCCGTTATCCCGCAAGACGTCAAGCAGTTTGGCGTTAGGGGCAAATTCAAGTTCGTAGGCTTTTTTGTTTATCTTAAATAGGGCTTTCATCTCTATCACCTCGCACTTGCTAAGGCGTCAAACCCGCGCATGATCAATACCCTTGCGACCTCAGCCAGGTAAGGGCCGCTTCCGGCTGGTTTGTCCGCAAACTCAAGTTTCACGTCATCAAAAAGGCGATCAGGGTCAATAGCTTTCAGCGATTTACCCTTAAGGCCGGCCTCAACCGCATCCAGCCTTTCGTAGACCTTCTTACAACCGGTAACGACTATCTTTGCCTCATCTACAACATCGCCCTTCATGGAAAAGCCCAACGTAACGGTCAAAGCGGAATAATCGTTTGCGGTACGGGCAAACCTGTCGAAAAAGAAGCGCGTCGAGGCATCTGCCTGAAAACTGGCTTCTGTCACGGCGCATCCCTGAAATTTGGCCTTGTTCGACAAGAACTCTTCATATGAATAGGTGCCGTTTAATTTGCCTACAACGTTCAATTTTGCATCCAACGCTAAAAGTGGACCCATAAAGTTGGACCAAAGGGGCGACAAAAACACGCTTCCACCGATGGTGATGCGGTTTCTCAATGGGGTCGTTGCCGTGCATTTCAAGGCCTTCACCAGCGGGTTGAAACATTCCTCTTTGCCCAATATGTCGATGACATCTCTAAGCGTGGCTGTAGCTCCTATATGCCAGTTATTTCCTTCCTTTTTCACATATCTTAGAGGAAGGCTCGACAAGTCTACGACTTTTGTCGCCGACTTGATCTTGTCTTCCTTAATGGCCGTGCCTCCCGAATGAATAAGCACGCCATCCTCGCCTAAAAGCTTTGTCAGCTCTTCCAAGCTCTTTGGCCGGTACCACTCCATCGCCCTCAACTCCTTTTCTTCCAATAACTTTCAGCTACCTTTTTGGCTTTCGCCATGACGCTTTCTTCGTCCATGCTCACCAGGACGTGGTCTTTTACGACCTCGCTACCTTCCACAATGACGGTATTTACCGCGCTATCGCGAATGCCAAATATAAGATGGCCTAAAAGGTTCTGAGGCGTTATGGGCGTAGGCGGATAGTAATCAAGGACGACCAGGTCGGCAGCAGCTCCTTCCTTTATAACCCCCATGGATTTACTGAAGTGGGCAGAAAAGATCGCAGCGTTCGACTCAAAAAGCATCTTGGCCGTCTCAGTCCAGCCCACGGTCGGATCCCGACGCTCGTGTTTGTGTATTATGTAAGCCACCTTGGCCGACTCAAGCATGGAAGGAGTGTAACCGTCGGTGCCCAAACCCACGTTTACGCCCTTTGCTATCATCCCCACGACATTTGGCACGCCCACGGCGTTGTTCATGTTGGACTCCGGGTTATGAACGACATTTACGCCACATTTCGCCAAAAGCTCTACCTCAGGCTCTCCGATATGGACGCCATGAATGGCAAGGCTTCCCGGAATTAGCACACCAAGGTCGTAGAGCCTGTCAACAACCCCTTTGTAGCCTCTTTCCCTGGCATCGGTAACGTCAGCCAAACCTTCGGCCAAGTGAAAATGAAAGGCAGCGTTGAGATCCTTTGCTTCCCCCACGCAGCGCCTTATCGTTTCATCCTCAAGCGTGAAAGAAGCGTGAAGTCCAAACATCGCCCGAACAAAGGGATCGTTTGCGTTCTTTTTTATGAACCTCACGTTTTCTTCTATGGAGGCATCTCTTGCCTTCGGTCCCCAGCGGTCAGAGACCTCAAAACACAAAGACCCCTTAATTCCAACGTCCTTTAAGGCTTTTTCGAGCACGTCAAGGCTTCCTTCGATCATGCCGAAGGATGCGTGATGGTCAAGTATCGCGGTCGTCCCGCTTTTAAGCGATTCTATGGCGCCTACAAGGGCACTGTAGTAAAGCTCCTCTTCCGTCATAAGGTCTTTGTCCATGCTCCACCATAGCCGCTCCAGTATCTCCGTAAAGGTCTTTGGCGAGGGACCTGCTATGGACATGCCGCGGGCGAAGCTGCTGTAAAGGTGCATGTGGGCATTGAGAAAGCCCGGCATCACAAGCCTTCCGCCCAAGTCTTTAACCGTTACCCCTTCTTTATTGCCATATTTTGCAAGGATATCGTCACTTTTGCCCACGGCAGCTATAGTTTCACCGTTTATGACCAGACCGCCGTCTTCTATGACCTTGCAATCTTCTCCCAAGGTTACAATCCTTCCGCCCTTTAGGATTAACATTCACACCCCTCCTTTCCTTGCAGCAAAATACCTGAACTTATCATTCCCAATATCCCTTATGGACCTCAATTACCTCATTTGCAAGCTCATCAAAGGGTCCTATCACGCAAATGTCCTTCTGACCGCGGGCTATCACTTCCCTACACGGGAGGTCAAGCGTCGGATTTTGCGGATGATCCCTCGTCAGGGCCAACAGTTGCCTTTCGGATAAAGCGTAGACTATGGTTCCGACATTAGACCAATAGATCGCTCCCGTGCACATAGCACATGGCTCCACTGAGGTATAAAGCGTACACTGCCATAGGAATTCCTTGTCGTAAATTCGCGACGCTCTTTCGACCAAGACCAATTCAGCATGCCCCGTACATCTTTTCTCAGTAATTTCTACGTTTCCCTGTTCAAGCAACACGTTACCCGTAGGACCTACAAGCACAGCTCCGAAAGGTGTGTTACCTGATTTCCTAGCCTTACTGGAGATTTCAATTGCCAAACGTAAGAATTTAATATGATCAAGTTCATCAAATTGGCCTCTCACTAATTTCCACCACCCAAGATTCAATTTAGAAATTAACAATCACTAAAGCTTTAAGGTCGCCAATACGTAAAACCGTATGTCGTCAGGGCCAAGCTTAAAATTAGCAATATATTGCCCGTATTTATTCCGCTACCTGTATTGCTTAAACATGCCATAAAAGATCCAACAGCCATTATAAAAATACCTATAACCGCAAATAATCTGCCTTGCCTTATCTTCTTTGCATCAGTCAAAGAAATCACCTACTTTGTATATAAGTATGCTTTCTTTTTAACAAAACAGACAATAACAAGTACGTAAAAAATCCGAATAATATGCCGTTTACAGGTGGAAATCCAACCTTAACGACAAATACTAATAATACAGATACGACCCAAGAAAGCCAGGCAATATAATTCCAGTCATCGTAACCTAGCTTTGACGTATC
The DNA here is from genome assembly GCF_900129645.1 of Acetomicrobium flavidum. Lineage (NCBI taxonomy): Bacteria > Thermotogati > Synergistota > Synergistia > Synergistales > Acetomicrobiaceae > Acetomicrobium > Acetomicrobium flavidum. The sequence goes on along the minus strand of NZ_FSQZ01000001.1, from coordinate 1,809,269 downwards.
GTAATATCTGTGTTTTAAAACATAATAATCAGCGAAAATGATCCCAGGAAGAGGCGGAACTATGTTTCCTAGCGTATTTAAGAACACGAAAAATATGCCTATATTGTAAGGTTTGGTCAAGGTAAGCAAAGCCGAGACGATCAATACCACCGCCAAAATTCCTTTTTTGCCCTTATTTAGTGCATTGGCAAGGTTTAAACTGGTAGAATAGACGTTCGCTGCATTGGTGGTCCATATATTGGTACTCATCAATATTATGCTAGGTATTACAAGCCCCATATCAAGCAACACCTTGGTAAGGTCGCTGTCACCCATCGCTATGCTGGTAATCGCACCGCATATGATTAATAAGCTGTTTCCCCCGACCAATCCGCATCCAGCGCTCAAAACGGCTTCCCTCGTGTTTTTGGCATACCTCATGATATCGGCAATACAAGTTGAAGCTGAAAATATCCACGTACCTACAACTATGGAAAACGCGTAGCCTAACGTAGTGGGCGAAGCTGGTATATATTGAGATATACTGCTCCAACCGCCGGAAAGCTGTACAGATTTCATCGTGGTTGCAATGGAAAGAAATATTATGTTGGGAATGGCCACATACCCCAACACAGTGAGGGCATCTATCCCTATCAAGGCAAATACACCCATGAGGATAGCGCTGGCAATCATGGCAATACCTTCCCCTATAGGTCCCAGATGTAATAGTTGTGCTATTAAATGCCCGTATAACGCTGACTGGATTGTGTACCAGCCTATGTTAACTATAGGTACAAAAAATGACGCTATTCTAGAACCTTTTATACCGAAGCTGTATCTCGTTATGAGGGCAAAAGTCAATCCGGTCTTGCAGGATATTACAGAGATCAGGGAAGCAACCACTGTTAAAAAACAATTGCCAAGTATGGTGACCCAAACTATCTCCTTAAACGTGAGTCCAGCCGCCAAACCGCCCCCTGCAACCATGCTGGCAATTACAAACACGAATCCAGTCCATACCATCGTAACGCCAAGAAAAGTCTTTCGCTGATCAAACGGAACAGCTGTCAGCTCGTAATCGTTTGCTCTGTTCTTAGGCATAATACAGCCTCCTTTTAGGTTTGCCCAAAACTGCATTCAAAGTTTTATAGAAAACAGCAAAATCCGGTAAAAATAAACATCCTTTTAGCCAACTCCACCTGCACGAACCTTAACTTCGATCGAAAATGGGGATAAGGTTCGTGCCCGATCAAAGGTTAGCGATTTATATGAGGCTCCTTTGCCACGCTTTCTATCGCCTCTATGATCTGCTCATACCCAGTACAGCGGCACAAGTTTCCCTCTATGGCGGTCTTTATCTCCTCCCTGGTAGGGTTTGGGTTTTTGTCGAGCAAGGCCTTGGCGGACATGAGCATGCCGGGCGTGCAAAATCCGCACTGTACGGCGTGATGCTTTATAAACGCTTCCTGCAGCGGATGAAGGCGTCCGTCGACCTCCAAGCCTTCGACGGTAAGGACCTCGCTTCCGTCGGCTTGAGCCGTCAAGACCATGCAGGAATGCACCGCCTCACCGTCAAGTATTACCGTACAGGCTCCGCATTCCCCGACGCCGCAACCTTCCTTCGTGCCCGTAAGGTGAAGACGCTCCCGCAAGGTGTCAAGCAGCCTTTCCTTCGGCCCGACTGTAAGGCGATGTTTCGTCCCATTTACGGTGATGGTGACTTCGATATTACTCATCGGCATTCGCCTCCGTAAAAATCGTCTCCAAGGCGCGCTTTACCAGGCTTGCCAGGGCTATGCGCTTGTAAGGCGTGGACCAGCGAACGCCCGTGGCAGAGATCATCTCCTCGCTTGCCATTTCGCCTATCTTTGCTGGATCAATTTCGTCAATCCTTTTGCCGGCGATCGCTTCCTCGGTCTTGCCGAAGTGAATCGGGTATGCTGTCGCTGCGCCCGGCACAATTCTAGGGTCAAAGATTGTATCGTCCTTTATGCCCAAGACGACCGCGAGATTAAGCCTGGCTATGTTCATGGCCTTTCTTCTTCCTATCTTTTGAAAGTTAGTAAAATAACCTTCACCAAGTAAGGGCACACATACTTCAGTCATCATTTCCCCGCTTTGACGGTTCGTCCTGTAGGGACCGGCCAAAAACTCGTCCAGTGGAAGCTTTCTTTCGCCATTTAAAGTACGCAGTTTCACATGTGCCTTTAGGGCAATGAGAGGAGGAAGCAGGTCGGCGGCGGGTGAGGCGTTATTGATATTCCCCCCCACGGTGCCTCTGTTTCTTATCTGGGTGGAACCTATGGTCTTGGCAGCGGAGGCCAACAGGGGAAAGTGTTTATTAATTACGGGAGACTCCACAAGCATCGTATGAGTGGATAAAGCACCTATCGCCACGCAGTCCTTTCTTTCTTCGATGAACTTCAATTCCTTTAATCCGCTTATGTCCAACAAATACTTGAAACCCTTCGCGCGTGCATTTTCCTTCCTGATGTCCACCAACAGGTCCGTTCCACCGGCGATGACCTTAACACCTTCGCGGGAACCAAGGTAATCCAGTGCCTCGTTTAGGGAATGCGCCTTTAAGAATTCGTAATCTATCATTTCCTGCCACGTCCTTTCTTCAAGGGGTGGCCCAAAAGCACCCTCTCCAAATTTAACGGCAATGACCTTATCCTCCTGCCGGTAGCCTGAGCGATTGCGTTGGCTATGGCAGCTGCCCCAAGCTCAAGCGTAGGCTCCCCAATGGATTTTGCGCCAAAAGGTCCGTCGGGGTCTGGATTTTCGACGATTATGGGGATTATGTTGGGCATGTCCTTAGAGGTGGGAATTATGTATTCGTCAAAGTTGATGTTCGCGATATAACCTTCGTCGGTCTCCACCTCTTCCATGATGCCATAACCCAGGCCCATCATAACTCCCCCGTATATCTGCCCTTTCAACATCTCAGGATTTATCGCCCGCCCCACATCGTGGGCGGCCGCCATGTTCAAGACCGTTACCTCGCCCGTCCCCATGTCTACCTCGACCTCGGCTATCTGACAGCCGTAGACGTAGGTGAAGTAGGGATTGCCCCTTCCTTCCTCCTCGTCCCAGTGGATGCTTGGCGCCACGTACCATCCGACATGAGACAGTTGAACGCCGGCCCAAAAAGCTTTGTTCGCAGCCTCGGCGAAGGAAATCAGCTTCTTGCCGTCAGGGGTAAAAATATTGCTGTCTTTGAAGATCAGGCCTTCGGCAGGCACGTTATATTGGCCTGCCAAGAACTCGGATAAGGCCTTCCTTGCCCTCATTGCAGCGTTTAGGACAGAGTTTCCTCCCACTAAGGTGGAGCGCGATGCTACGGTGGAGCCGCTGTCCGGCGAGATCAAGGCATTGGCCTCGAGGAAGGTTATATGCTTCATGTCTATGCCGAGCTCTTCCGCCGCAATCTGGCAGAAGGTGGTCTTAAGCCCCTGGCCGTTTTCTGCCAAACCACTGTAAAGGTAAACGCTTCCGTCCTTCTGAATGGACAAAACCGTTCCGGCACCGTCAACGGCTTCAGCGCCCAAGCTGCATCCTCTGAAGCTTATGGCCATGCCTATACCTCTGCGCTTGTCGCCCCTTTGGGGTTTGCTGTATTCTTTGTATTTTTCCTCGTAGCCTATGGCCTCTGCGGCCTTTTTCATGACTTCAGCAAGGCTTACCTCGTGGCGATCAAGCTTCTGTCCGCTTGCCGTCACCGAACCGTTCTTTAAGATATTTTTAAGCCTTATCTCAAGCGGAGTTATGCCGAGTTCCTGGGCCAGCTCGTCCATCAGAGACTCGTTTGCAAATATCACCTGAGGGGATCCGTAACCGCGCATGGCGCCTGTATATATGTTGTTCGTGTAGTAGCCGTAGGTGTCGGTCTTGACGTTGGGCACTTCGTAAGGTCCCGTCGCCTGGACAACCGACCTCCACGTGACGAACGGGGTCTGGCAAGCGTAAGCTCCACCGTCGGCGACGGCCTCGATCTCCATGGCCATCAGCTTGCCGTCCTTAGTAGCTCCTACCTTATATTTCATCTTATAGGGATGTCTTTTATAGCTTTCGACTATGGACTCTTCCCTGGTATTTACCATCTTAACGGGCCTGTCGGTCTTTAAGGCCAAAAGGGCTGCCCTGCAGGCCATGGCGGATACGACCTCATCTTTGCCGCCAAAGCTGCCGCCTATGTGGTTTTGAACGACCCTTACCTTGCTCAGGTCAGCCTTAAGACACCTCGCTACGGCATCCCTGGTAGCAAAGACGTTTTGAACTGAACCATAGATCGTCACCAGGCTTCCGTTTTCGTGAGGGACTGTCACGACGGCCTCGGGCTCTATGTAGCTATGCTCCACGAACTGCGTCTCGTACTCTCTTTCGATGATGACATCGCTTCCAGCAAAGCCCTCATCGACGTTGCCCTTTCTCAATTTATGGTGTACCACTTCATTGCTGGCTCTTTCGGGATGTATAGGATCGCTTTCCTTTGACACTAGGGGATCGAAAATTCCGCCCATTTCTTCGTATTCGACTTCTATGGATTCCAAGGCCTTGGCGGCAACGTCAAGGGATTCGGCAGCCACCATGGCTACGCCGTCGCCTATGTAGTAAATGCGTTCCTTGGCCAGGACTTGCTGATCCTGAATGATGACGCCTATTTCATTGCAGGGAACGTCTTGAGCCGTCATAACGGCCCATACGCCCGGTATGGCGCGAGCTTTCTCCACGTTAATGCTTTTTATCCTTGCCGAAGGTTGCTTTGCCCGAAGCACCTTGCCGTAAAGCATCCCGGCAAACTGAAGGTCAGCTCCGTACTTCGCCCTTCCCGTCACCTTTTCGTAGGCGTCGACCCTCTCTGCGGGCTTATTTACCGTGCTAAACATATCTCTTCCTCCTCTGGCCTTGCATTAGCCCTGCAGCATTGGGCCTACAGGGCTAATGCAGGTGTTTAAGAAAGCGTAATGGCGCCGACCGGGCAACGCGTGTAGCAAAGCCCGCACCCAAAGCAGGCATCGGGAGTAACGCCCGCCTTGCCGGAAGAGCCAACCTTTATGGCGTAGTAGACGCAGGACTCCTCGCATCTGTGACATCCTATGCACTTTTCCTCGTCTACGCTCGGAGTAACCTTGACCAGGGGTTCTTTTCTGGAAGACCACTTCTTGGCGGTCAAGCCCTTGATATCATCAAGGGACGAGTAGCCGTGTTCGTCAAGCCACTTCGACGTTTCTTGAGCGATCCTCTTGAAGGCCTTTGGACCTTCCAGGATCGCCTGCGTGCATATCTGCACCGCCGATGCTCCTGCCATGAACATCTCAACGACATCTTCGCCGCTTGATACTCCCCCCACACCGATAACGGGTATAGAGACGGCACGAGACAGTTCAAAGACATGTCGAAGGGCGATTCCCTTTATGGCAGGCCCCGAAATCCATCCGTAGCCCGTGTCGCTTCCCATGTAAGGAAGGCTCGTCTTTAAGTCTATGCGAAGGGCAGGGCCGACGGAGTTTATGGCAGCCAAGGCGTCAACGCCCACTTCCTCAAGCTTTTTGCCGAGTTCAGCCAGATCGGGAACTCCCGGGCTTACCTTTACGATGATCGGCTTTTTGGTGGCCTTCCTTGCAGCCGTTACCGTGTTTAGCACAGGAGTCAGGTCGCGGCCCACGTAGTGAGTGGAAAGCTCGAAGGCGTCGGCAAAGGGTTCGGTCTTGGGTATAAGCTCCGTCAACTCTTCGGCCGTATAGCCCAGGCCTACTATTATGGGCACGGGAAGGGCAGATATCTTGCCGTATTCCTCCTTCAGCCAGTGTTCGGGGGAATGTTCTGACCAGAGCTCGGTATTTATGAAGCTCTCCTTAAAGGCGGCCATACAGGGACGGGGTACGTCTGCAGCCTTGACGGATATGGTCTTGGTAACTACGCCACCTGCTCCGCCCTCCACCATTCTTTTTATGGTCTCGTAGTTTCTGGAAGGAGGCCCGGCAGCTATTATCAAGGGATTTTCAAACTCCATCCCCGCTATCTTGACTTTGAGGTTAGCCATTCTCTATTTCGCCTCCTCTTAATTTTTTACTTTCCACCCATCGTCAGGGTCATGACGGCCTTGGCCGTGTGTATCCTGTTTTCGGCTTCGTCGTAGACTATGGAGTGAGGTCCGTCTATTACGCTGTCTTCGACCTCGTTCTTGCGGTCTGCCGGCAGGGCATGCATGTACATCACGTCCGGGTCGGCCAGGCTCATCATCTTCTCGGTGCACTTCCAGTGCTTGTTGGCCTCAAGGCGTGGATTGATGACAGCAGGGTCGGGGTTCGTCACCCAGTCTCCCCAGTTTTTGGGGATGACGACGTGAGCTCCCTCGTAAGCCTCTTCCTGGTTGTGGGTGATCCTTAAGCTTCCGCCGTTGGCTTTGGCGTTTTCCTCTGCCTGCTTTATGGCCCAATCCGGCAGGTCATATCCTTCCGGATAGGCAAGCGTCACGTCCATGCCATACCTCGGGAAAAGAAGGATCTGACTCAGTGGCACCGATATGGGTTTTTTGTGGGTCGTGGCGTAAGCCCAGATTATCGAGACCTTAAGCCTCTGGGTATCTTTGACCTTTTCTTTGATGGTCATCAGGTCGGCCAGCACCTGCATGGGGTGGTAAAGGTCGCACTGGAGGTTAATGACCGGCACTGTGGCCCATTGAGCCATCTCCCGCAGGTACTTGTTTCCTATGCCCCAGAAGCAGTTCCTGCAGGCTATGCCGTGCCCAAATCGGGAAAGTATTATGGCCGTGTCCTTGGCCGATTCCCCGTGGGCAATCTGCATGGTGCTGGTATCCAGGTAGTTTGCATGTCCTCCCAGCTGGGCGATGCCAGCTTCCATGGAATTTCTCGTCCTCGTCGATTGCTCAAAGAACATCAAAAATATTGTCTTATAGGAAAGATAAGGCGTCGGAACTCCCATGGCAAAGTGCCTTTTAAGCTCAAAGGAGACATCCAAAAGGGTATCGATCTCTTCCTTGGTCCACTCCTGAAGCGTTATAAAATGCTTGTTATGAAACTGCGTCTGCATAATTTTTACCCCCTCACACTAGCTCTTTAGATTTGAATATACGTAAGGCACGGCCGCGTAAACGGCAGCAGCCTTCACCAGCTCGTCCTTCCAGGTTATTTCATTTGGAGCGTGTGCCTGGTCCTCGTGTCCCGGGCCAAAGCCAACGCAGGGAATGCCGTAACGACCCATTATGGAAACTCCATTGGTGGAAAAGGTCCACTTGTCGACGATGGGATCTTCGCCAAAAAGCTTTTTGTAGGATTCGACAACGGTCCTGCAGGCAGGATGGTCCTCTTCTACCACCCACGTGGGGAAGTAGCAGTCCGTGGGATAGACCAACCCTTTCCAGGAGGGACGCGAGTAGGAATAAAGGGACACTTCAGCGCCGCAGGCCTTGACGGCAGGCAATCTCCTTACCTGGGCCAAGGCCTCCTGCCAGGTCTCCCCGTGCGTCAGACGCCTGTCAATGGAGATGGTGCAGCTGTCGGCGACGGCACACCTTGACGGTGACGTGAAGAAGATCTCGGAAACCGTTAAACTTCCCTTGCCCAGAAACTCGTCGTAGGCGAGATTTTCGTGGAGGGCTCGAAGCTCAAGTATGATGGGTGCCATCTTGTATATGGCGTTATCTCCCCTTTCGGGTGCGGAACCGTGGCACGACACCCCCTTTGTCGTAACCTTTATCTCCATCCTGCCGCGTTGACCCCTATGGACCTTACAGGACGTCGGCTCGGTAAGAAGGACGAACTCGGGCCTTATCTTGTCCTCTTCGATGATGTACTGCCAACACAAGCCGTCGCAGTCCTCCTCCTGAACGGTACCCGTTATTAGCACGGTACAATCGCCAAGTAATCCTAGTTCTTTCATTATCTTGGCGCCGTAGACCATGGAAGCCATTCCGCCCTTCTGGTCGCTTGCGCCCCTGCCGCCTATGACTTTTTCGTCCTCGTAACCTTTGTAGGGATCGAACTTCCAAAGCGATGGGTCTCCTATATCCACGGTATCTATGTGAGCATCCATGGCAATCAAGTTAGAACCATTCCCCACATACCCAAGGACGTTTCCCATGGGGTCTATCTCCACTTTGTCGAAGCCCACATGTTCCATCTCCTGGGCAATCCTTTTTATCACCGCCTCCTCGCCCGAGCTTTGGCTTGGAAGGGCAATGATATCCCTTAAAAACTTGCTTATGCTGGCCCTATATCCCTCGGCCTTAGATAAGATTTCCTTGCTGAGTTCCACGTCGATCCCCCCTAACACGCCTGCTCAATCTGCTATTCCAAACCCTTTAAAAGTCCCGTTCTCTCGTTGAATTTTCTTATCAGCTCGTCTATCTTGGGAGCCATATTGTGTATGCTACCCCAGTAGTTGTCGTAATCGAACCATTGGGCGTTGAGCTCGTCGGCCGATTTGCCCTGCTGCTCGACCCAGGTGTAGTACTTGAGGTTGTGAATGCGGAATCTGTCGTAATAGGAAAGTTCGAGCATCCAATCGGAAGTCTGAGACAACATATGAACGTGGTGATCCTTTTCCGCCATGCGCTCGTCGTAAGCCCCTTCACGGTCGTTCATCTCCTGGACCCTCGAGCGGTACATGTCGGCAGAATCCGTAAAGACAGTGAAAACCATGTCATGTTCCGTCAAACCGTAGTACTTTGCCATCTTCACGGCACCTATTACGTTGGCTATTCCCGAGATCCCCAGGAGGGATAGGTTATCCGCGACTTCCCTGGGAACGCCTATGGAATTAAGGTACTTTTTCCCTGCCTCTTCGTTGAAAAGCCTAAGCAGGCGCAGGCAGGATTCATCGTTGATGTCGATGACCATATCGGTATTTTTAACGTTATGGATCCAGGGAACGTGCTTGTCGCCGATGCCTTCGATCCTGTGGTCGCCAAAGCCGTTATAAAGGAGCGTCGGGCACTGCATTGCCTCACCAACGGCGATCTTACTATCAGGATAAAGGGTCTTCATGTAGTCGCCGCAACCAAGTGTCCCGGCCGAACCGGATGTGAGTACGACACCAAAGTACCTTTCTCCGGAAGTGGCCAGTTCATTAACCACTTCTTCCATGGCATGTCCTGTGACCTCGTAATGCCACAGGTGATTTCCAAACTCCTCGAACTGGTTAAATACGACTACGTCCTCCCTGGTGCGCTTTAATTCCCAGGTCTTGTCGAAGATCTCCTTGACGTTGCTTTCTCCTCCGGGCGTTGTTATGATCTCGCCCGCGACGCTTTTAAGCCATTCAAACCTTTCCCTGCTCATGCCCTCAGGAAGTATGGCTATGGAGTCGCACCCCAGAAGCTGGGCATTGTAGGCTCCACCCCTGCAGTAATTTCCGGTAGATGGCCAGACTGCCTTTTGGGAGGTCGGGTCAAACTGTCCGGTGACCAGACGCGGAACGAGGCAACCGTAAGTCGCGCCTACTTTGTGTGCCCCCGTGGGAAACCACTTGCCGACCAAGGCCACTATCTTGGCCTTTACTCCGGTTATCTCGGGCGGCATCACGAAGTAGTTGACCTTGCCAAATGTCCCGCCCTTTTCCTTAGGCTCGTTCTTCCAGGTTATGCGAAAAAGGTTAAGGGAATTTACATCCCAAAGGCCTACACCCTTAAGCTTTTCCTTAATAGCTTGGGGAATCTTGGTCGGGTCTTTCATCTGTTCAAATGTCGGAAGGATGATGCCCCTCTCTTTCGCCCTTTCGACTGCCTTTTTCAGTATCTCTTCGTTGACGGTAAGGTCTATCAACTTTGCTCTCTCCTTTTCGTTTATATTTATTTAATTAATTTTTAAATCATAGATCCAAGAACTCGGTTTACTGCCTCAAGCGTGGGCTCGACTAAGAAAGGATTGCCTGCAGCCTTTTTTGCGCTTTCTGAGTCCTTCAGGCCATTTCCGGTAACGATGACAGCAACTCGCTCATGGCTGTCCAGTTTGCCTGTTTGGGCGTACTTGAGCAATCCTGCAAAGCCCGTCACGCCTGCAGGTTCGCCGAATACCCCACTGGTGCGTGCCAACAACCTCATGGCCTCAAGCATCTCGTCGTCCGACACGGCGACCATATCGCCACCGGAGTTTCTGACGGCCCTAAGCGCCTTGGCCCAGTTTCGCGGTTCGCCCACGGCTATGCTGTCGGCCAACGTGTTGGTAGGTTTTCTTTCGATGACGTCTTTGCCCTCTTTAAAGGCCTTGTATATGGGACAAGCGCCTTCTGCCTGAACCCCTATCAGCTGCGGGATGTGACTTATCAATCCGATTTGTTTTAGGTCATAAAAGGCCTTGTAAAAGCTGCTTATTATGCAGCCGTCGCCTACCGAGACGAACACCTTGTCGGGCAGGTCGAAGGACAGCTCCTCGGCCAACTCAAGCCCGCAGGTCTTTTTGCCCTCCACCAGATAGGGATTGATGGCGCTGTTTCTGTTGTACCAGCCGTAAGCATCTATGGCCTTCACGGCGAGCTTAAAGGCATCCTCGTAGGTACCCTTTACCAAAAAGACCTTGGCCCCGTAGATTAAAAGCTGTGTCACCTTGTTTACCGGGGCCTTCTCGGGCACGAATATGTAGCAGTCAAGCCCTGCGACGGCAGCGCATCCTGCCAGAGAGCTTGCGGCGTTACCCGTAGAGGCGCACGCTATGGATGTAGCGCCCTTCTCTTTGGCCTTGGCCACGCCTATAAAGCTTGCCCTGTCCTTAAAGGAAGCAGTTGGGTTTCTTCCATCGTCTTTTATCAGGACCTGTTTAACCCCCAGCTTTTTTGCCCAATAGGTGCTTTCATAAAGCGGTGAGCAACCGACCTTCAGGTTTGGGAAAAAGGCCGGGTCGCTTAGAGGAAGAAGCTCTATGTATCGGGAGATGCTTCTTTCTTTATTTTTAGCTAAAGCCTCGGGTGTAAATTTCTGCCTTACATCATCGTAATCGTAGAGTACGTCCAGGGTACCATCGGGCCCGCAATCGGGGCATGTAAAGACATCGCTTTTTGGGTCAAATTCTCTTCCGCAAAGCACGCATCGTAATTTTTTTACCTTAGCCACTTGAATACCTCCCCTTCCGATCAGTGCGGCCGTTTATTTTTGGTGTTTTTGCGTTTATGCCAAAAAAGAGGCGGCTATGGCCATATATCCCTGCGTCGCCTTTATGAGCTGATCTATGTTTACATGCTCATCTTTCGTATGTGCCAAGTCCTCCTTGGAGGGCCCAAAGCTTATGGTCGGGATATTTTTGATCCCGCCGTAATAACAGCCGTTGGTCCCAAAGCCCGACTCGGATAAAGATGGTTCCATTCCGATCGCCCGCAAGCCCGATAAAGCCTTTTCGACAAGCTCTTCCCCTTCCTCGAAAAACCAGCCGGGAGCGAAGTGTTTGACCTTAAGACGTTTCCCCGTGAAACAGGACACATAGTCTTCGGCCAATCTCACGTCTCCCTGCAGTTCAGGGTCTATGTCCCTGGCAAGGGCAATCAAGCGCGCTATCTCTTCAACGACCTGACCTTCGGATTCGCCGACCAAAAGCCTCCTGTCAAAGGTGGCCACGCATCTGTCGGGCAGGATGCTCGTCCCCAAAGAGGGCGATGTCTCAAGGTCCGTCAAAACCAATATTCCGTCTCCCAAAAGGTAATGGCGAGGCGGTAAGAAGTGCTGTTTTATGAAGGAAAGGAGAAATACCATCTTGTCGGCGGCATTTATTCCCGAAAGGGGAAAAGAAGTGTGGGCAATTTTACCGTGAACTTCAATGACGACCTCGGCCCTTCCGCGCTGGCCCCTCTTTATGTTTAAGTTCGAGGCCTCTCCGATGACAACGCCGTCGGGCTTGAAGAACTCATATACCTTTGAGGAAGCAACCCCTTCGGCCACCTCCTGGTTTACGACACATGCTATGGCCAGTTCCCCGCAAAGCAGATCGGAGCACTTTTTAAGTTCACTTCCGGCGATTATCATCGCGGCTAAGCTTCCCTTTGCATCGACCGTGCCCCTGCCATAGATGTTCCCATCGCTTACGATGCCCCCATAGGGGTAAAAGGACCATTCGATGAAATCTCTCGCATCTACGTGATCCATCTGGGCCTCAAAAAGCAATCGCTTTCCGCTTCCGCCAAATATCTGCCTTGCTATGACGTTTCCCATCTCGTCCATGGCCACTTCGTCGTAACCGAGGGTCTCAAGCAGATTGAATAAGTAGTAAGCGATTTTTTCCTCCCTGCCCGAAATGCTAGGGATGCTTACAAGCTTCGAACACAGCTCAACGACTGCTCCAGGCGAAAGTTGTTGCACGACATCCCAAAACGTTTCTCGCATCAGCACGGCATCCTCACCACTACGATGATCGTTTATTGATTTTTATTATATCTTAATTTGTTTAAGTAACAATTAATATTTATTTCTGATATACTTTAGGCATAGCTTATAAATTGAACCGATGGAGGTATGGTTACATGACCCTGCAGCAACTTCGAACATTCCTCGCCGTCTGTGACGAGATGTCCATAACGAGTGCCGCCTCTAAGCTTTTTATAACCCAATCCGCCGTGAGCCAGCAGATAAAGGCGCTTGAGGAGGAATTTGAGGTGAAGTTCTTCCAAAAGAGAGGAAGAAGGCTTTATATAACCGCCGATGGAAAGGTGTTTTACCAGATAGCCAAGGAGATCATGGAAAAGGCTGACTCCATAATAGATAAGCTTAAGGCCACGAAAAGCTTAGAGGTGGGAAGCCTCAAACTGGCAAGCACCCATCACTTGGCCCAGTATCTGCTCATGAAGCCGCTTATGGAGTTCCATAATAAATACCCCAAGATCGACCTGATGCTCCAAACTCTCGATGCAAACGAGATAAAACACTTTATCGAGACAAAGGCCGCCGACATCGGCTTTGTCCCTGACGGCACGTCGATGCTCTCTCCGCTTCTTAAGATCTCCAAGATATACGAGGACCGCATGGCACTAATAGCCTGGCCAGAACATTCGTGGAGGGCAAAAGATAGGATAGAGCCTGCGGAGCTTGGGGGAACGCCCTTTGTATTTGCCGCCACTCCGTCCAGCATCAACGAGATAGCCGTCGCCTTCCTCAAAAGACATCATATCAACATAGAAACCATTATTGACGTCGGTAACATTGACCTGCTCAAAGAAGCGGTGAGGCATCGTATGGGCCTGGCGCTCACGAGCAGGTTGGCTGTCGAGGAGGAATTAAATCGAGGCGATCTGATAGAACTTCCCCTTGCAGGCGTTCATGAACTGAGCTTTAATTTTTTGATGTTGACCCATAGATATGAGGAGCCAAGTTACGCTTCCTGGGCCTTCCAAAAAATCTTAAAAAGCCACTTAACAAAATCTGGCCTTGAAGTAACGTTAAAACAATAAACATTGGGAGGAATGAACATGGATAGACCGCTAGTCGGCATCGTGATGGGATCAAACTCCGACCTGGATAAACTAAGGGGGGCCTTTGACATCTTTAATGAATTAGACGTTCCCTTTGAGGTCACCGTGGCTTCTGCACATCGAACCCCCGATGACGCTGCAAATTACGCAAAGAACGCAAGGGACCGCGGCATCAAGGTTATCATCGCTGCTGCCGGTTTGTCTGCCGCTTTACCGGGGGTTTTGGCTGCCCATACTACTCTCCCGGTCATAGGGCTTCCATTGGAGGCAGGGCCATTGAAGGGCGTGGATGCCCTGTTGTCCATCGCTCAGATGCCTCCTGGAGTTCCCGTTGCGGCGGTGGGCATAGGCGGAGCGATTAACGCCGCCTTGCTTGCCATAGAGATGCTTTGTCTGTACGACCGGTCGTTTGAGGATAAGATCCGCGAATATCGGGACAAATCCTCAGAAAAAGTGCTCAAGGCCAGAAAAGATTTGGGCGACCTGCCAACGGCACCAATTGAGGCCTTCTCCTAAATTTAACGCGCGATAAATCAAAAGCCCTGTGCTTTAAGACACAGGGCTTTTGCTGGTTTAATTACTTTAACACCAAGGGTTGCTCAGTTCCGGATAAAGGGGAAAGCGGTGAGCAAGCTCCTTGACCTCACGGCGCACTTTTTCTTTTTCGCTTTCGCTGTCGGGATGAGACAACGTCCTGTCTATCAGGTCAGCGACAAGGTCCATCTCCTTTTCCTTCATTCCCCGTGTGGTCAGGGCGGGCGTTCCTATGCGAACGCCGCTTGTCACCATGGGCTTTTCTGGGTCGAAGGGTATCATGTTCTTGTTTACGGTAATCCCGACGCTCTCTAGGACCTTTTCGGCTTCCTTACCCGTGATCTTCTTGCTCCTAAGGTCTACCAGCATCATGTGGTTATCCGTGCCTCCTGACACGAGCCTAAATCCCCTGTCGCTAAGACCCTTAGCCAAAGCCTTTGCATTGGCGACAACCTGCTTGGCATACTCCTTGAATTCAGGTTGCATGGCAAGGTGGAAACATACCGCCTTGGCCGCTATCACGTGCATGAAAGGGCCTCCCTGGATACCGGGGAAGACCGTCCGATCAAGCTGTGCGCCGTATTTTTCCTTGCACAGGATCAAGGCACCTCTAGGCCCGCGCAAGGTCTTATGCGTCGTGGTCGTCACGAAGTCTGCGTATGGAACCGGGCTTGGATGTGCTCCCCCTGCAACTAACCCTGCAATGTGGGCCATATCGACCATCAAGATGGCTCCCACTTCTTGGGCTATGTCGCTGAAACGCTTAAAGTCTATGAAACGCGGGTAGGCGCTCGCACCTGCCACTATTACCTTGGGCTTATGCTCTTTGGCCAAGGCCTCAACGGCATCGTAGTCGATCGTCTCGGTATCCGGTTTGACTCCGTAAGGTACGACCTTATACCACCTGCCCGTGAAGTTCAGGGGATGTCCGTGCGAAAGATGACCACCCTGGTCAAGATTCATTGCAAGAAGCGTATCTCCCGGCTCCATCACGGAAAAATAAACGGCCATGTTGGCCTGGGTGCCTGAGTGAGGCTGAACGTTTGCATGCTCTGCCCCAAAAAGCTCGCACGCCCGCTTTATGGCCAGCTCTTCGATGTTTTCGACATATTCGCATCCGCCATAGTATTTCTTGTGAGGATATCCTTCTGCGTATTTATTGGTAAGTACCGAACCTTGGGCTTGAAGGACCGCTAGCGAAACGAAGTTTTCCGAGGCTATGAGTTCCAAACCGTCGCGCTGTCTGGCCAACTCTCCTTCCATCATCCCGAAAACTTGGGGATCCGCTTGAGTAAGCGATGAGATTAAGCTCTTTTCGATCATTTTTCTCCCCCTTAACGACGCTTTTTGTGATGCTGTCCCGCAATGACAGCAATGTACACTTTACATATTATTTTAGAGCTTCATCTTTTAAGAAGCAATTCATAATACCTTCTGTTATATGATAGTAAAAGCTAATGTAAAAGTTATTCAACGGAAAGGTTCTCATCTCGACATGCCCTTCTTGCAATGCTATTGTGAAATAAATATGCCGATATGACCAAGGAGGCGCTGATATGACCCGCGAGGAAATAGCAAGATATATCGACCACACAAATTTAAATCCGAAGGCCTCAAGCCTTGACATAGAACATTTATGCAAAGAGGCGTTGCAATATGGTTTTGCGGCTGTATGCGTAAATCCCTGCAGAGTAAGACAGGCCGCGGAGCTTCTTGAGGGAAGGGGCGTAAATGTCGCTTCGGTAATCGGTTTTCCCTTTGGGGCGACCCTTTCCGAAATTAAGGCACTCGAAACTGAACACGTCATAAGAGACGGGGCAAACGAGATCGACATGGTAATTAACATCGGGGCACTAAAGGACGACAATTGCGCGCTTGTTTTAAAGGACATATCAGCTGTGGTTAAAGCTGGCAGCGCTGCGATCGTCAAGGTGATATTAGAATGCTGTTATCTAACGAATGAGGAAAAAGTATTAGCCTGCCGTCTCTCAGCCGAGGCGGGTGCCGATTTCGTCAAGACGTCGACGGGTTTTGGAAGTGGCGGGGCTACAATTGAAGATGTAATGCTGCTTCGAAGAAGCGTACCTGCCCATATGGGAGTGAAGGCCGCGGGAGGCATCCGTGATTTTAAGACCGCTTATGCATTCATAGAGGCTGGGGCGTCCAGGATAGGCACAAGCAGCGGCCCTCAAATAGTATCTTCCTGCAGTTTGGCCTAATCCTCGGCGTGCCGACACAGCACATATCAAAGCTGGCCTTTAAGTCACGCAAACATCGTGACTGTCGCGGCCAGCTCCGTAGCGCTCAAATGCAATCTCAATCTTTTCTGATGTATACCGGCTCTACCTTGGGGTTTGCCTCGAGCTGGCGTTCATAATCTTTAAACATCTTTACAACCAGGCCGGACAGACAAAGGATGCCCACTAAGTTGAGCAGGGCCATCAATCCGTTGAAGAAGTCCGCAAGTTCCCACACGAAAGGTACCGAACTTACGGCTCCAAATATAACCATCCCAAGCACGCCAATTCTGTAGATATAAAGCATTACCCTTCCTTCCGAACCGGGGAAGAGATACATTAGGTTGCTTTCTCCGTAGTAATAGTTGCCCAATATCGATGTCCATGCAAAAAACGTCAAAGCTATGCTCAAAAAATAGGCCCCCCAGGAGCCAACGATATCAATTAGCGAAGCTTGAGTCAGTTCCACTCCTGTCAGGCCGCTGCCAAGCTGGTTTGATAGCAATATGAAAAGCGCCGTAGCAGAGCAAATCACTATGGTATCCACGAACACTGCGAACATGGCCGTAAACCCCTGCCGAACAGGGTGTTTTACTTCGGCTGTGGCATGGGCGTTCGGCGTAGACCCCATGCCGGCCTCATTGGAAAAAAGCCCCCTTGCCACTCCATATCTCAATGCCTCAGACACCGTGTGACCCATTATGCCGCCCGCGACTTGTCTGACGCCAAAGGCACTCTTAAAGATCAAGGTGATGATATCCGGAACGTGATGAATGTTTAAAATCAAAGTCACAAGAGCGATGCTTATGTACATGATAGCCATAAAAGGCACGACTACCTCAGCCACGCGGGCAATTCTTCTAAGTCCTCCGAAGATGACTACGGCCGTAACGGCTGCAACGCCTATGCCAAGATAAAGCTCTATATTTTTGGCCGAAGAGTCCCTAAAAAACGCCCCTCTGATGCCTGCAACTATCGAGTTGCACTGAACTGCGTTGAACACCAATGGCATGGCCAGTATGATGCTTATCGCAAAAAGGATGCCCATCCACCTCTGGCCAAGCCCTCTTTCAAGATAGTAAGCAGGCCCACCGCGATAAGTCCCGTCCTCGTTTTTTACCCTAAAAAGCTGGGCCAAAACGGCCTCGGCCGAAATAGTCGCCATGCCGACCAGCGCTGTCATCCACATCCAAAAGACAGCACCCGGGCCACCAGAAACAAGTGCTGTAGCTACACCTGCTATGTTTCCCGTTCCCACCTGTGCAGCCAAGCCGGTACACAGGGCCTGAAACGACGAAATTCCCTTTTCCTCGGCCTTCCTGCTTCCCAGCAGGATCTTAAACATATGTCCGAAACGCCGAAATTGCGGGAAGCCAAGGCGAACGGTGTAAAAGATCCCAGTCCCAAGCAACAACCAGATCATCAGGTTACCCCACAGGATGCCATTTGCAGCTCTTACAAGTTGCATCAACAAGACCAACACCTCCGAACGACTAAATGAAGATAACGCAGACACAGTTTTTTATTTTAGCTGCTACCAGCATTTGGGCAACCTTTCGCGGGCCAAAAAAATGCTTTGACGTGCGTTTGTCGAACTTCCTGCTTTTGGGCATACTCCGACCTACATATCAACATAATTTGATATACTTTAAACATGGGCGATTACTCATCGTTTTTGAAAAGCTTGAGCCACAAAAATATTCTCGGGATTAACCCGCCGGTCTTCGACTTCGCCTTCTTCGATCTCTGGGCAAAGCCCTTAGGTCTACTTTATATACTGGATTACTTGAGGGACTTGGGAAACGATGTCAGCCTCATAGATTGCATATACGAGGGACGCAGCAAGCCTAAAACCTTCGGACGCCATAAGACCCAAAGGGCAAGGGTCGAAAAGCCCGATGCTTACCGGGACATCCCGCGCAGGTTTTATCATTTTGGCATGACGAAGGAAGCTTTCGAGGAGAGGCTTTCCCAAGTAAAAAGGCCCGACGTAATTTTAGTCACCTCGGGCATGACGTACTGGTACCTGGGAGTAAAATGGTGTATCGACATAATAAAAAGGCATTTTCCCGATATCCCATTGCTACTTGGAGGCATATATGCTCAACTTTGCCCCGATCACGCCCAGACCCTGGGCGTCGACGGTGTTCAAACCTGTCAGCTTAACCTGCCCTTGCGTCGGCCCGCCCTGGACCTCTACGACAATCCGGAATATGGCGTCACGGTCACATCGATAGGCTGTCCTTTGCACTGCAGGTACTGCGCTTCCGGGAAGCTATGGCCACAATACAGCAGGCGTCCGACAGAAGAGGTAATCGCCGAGATATCCTTTCAGGCCAGCATCCCGACCGTCAAAGATATGGCCTTCTACGATGATGCTCTTTTGATGGACAAAGAAAGGCATTTTTATCCCTTGTGCGAGAGGTTAAAAGACGGGTTTAGCGATTTACGCTTTCATACCCCTAACGGCCTTCACGTGAGGGAAATCGACGAACTTTGCGCCCGCTATCTTTTCAAGGTGGGTTTTAAGACGATACGGTTGAGCTTCGAAGGCACAGACCCGGCCGTTCAAAGGGCAAGCTCCGACAAGGTCTGCAACCTGCAGTATGTCCAGGCCGTAAAAAACTTGCTGAAGGCGGGTTACTCCTTAAACGACATCGAGACGTATATACTGGTTGGGCTGCCAGGTCAAAGCTATGAAAGCGTAAAAGAGGCTATTTTATTTGTAAAATCCTTGGGCGCAACCGCCAAGCTGGCTGAGTACTCCCCAATTCCGGGAACGCCAATGTTTGATGAATGCGCCAAAAGCTTTCCCCAGTTCAGGACAGAACCTTTGTATCAAAATAACACCGCTTACTGCGGGTACATGACGCCTGATATCACGCAAGATCAGCTTCAGGAGCTTAAAGACCTCGCAAATGGCAGATAAAAGCGGGGTGACGTCAGAAAATACTTAGACGCCACCCCGCTTTTATCTTTAACCTTTCTGGCTCGAACCTACGGCCTCCTTGTCAACGTTAGCACCGCATGTACATTCGCCTTTCTTGGATCCGTGCACCTGCTTCCATGTGACTATGGGAAGCCCCCAAATATTTATGAAGCCGACCGCCGAAGAATGGTCGAAGGAATCTCCGGCAGAGTACGTAGCAAGGTCGTTTACATAAAGGGAATTGGGGGACTTAAGGCCTACTACTACGCTTTGACCTTTATACAACCTCACCCTCACGACGCCGTTTACCACCTTTTGGGCATCGTTGAAGAAGGCATCTAACGCTTCCCTCAGGGGCGAAAACCAGTAGCCCACGTAGGCAAGCTCTGCATATTTCAGTTCAAGGTCTGCTTTGACGGCTAGTAAATCCTTGGCCAACGTCATCTTCTCCAATGCCTTTTTAGCCTGAAGCAACACGACCGGCGCCGGGCATTCGTATACTTCCCTGCTCTTAAATCCGACAAGCCTGTCTTCGATCATGTCTATTCGCCCGACACCATATTTGCCGGCGATGTCGTTTAACTTGGCGATCAAGGTGACGCCGTCCATCTCCTCGCCGTCCAGAGCAACGGGCAACCCTTCCTTGAAGGTTATCTCGATATATTTTACGTCCTCAGGCGCCTTCCAGGGATCAACGGTAAGCGTAAAGGCATCGGACGGTGGTTCTGTCCAGGGATCCTCAAGAGGACCGCATTCGATGGCCCTGCCCCACAGATTATCGTCGATGCTGTAGGGGCTTTTCTTCGTGACCGGAATGGGGATCCCGTGCTCTTTGGCGTAATCTATCTCGTCATCCCGGGAGAAGTGCCAATCCCTTACCGGTGCCAAAACCTTCAAATCCGGCTTTAATGCCCTGGTGCAAACTTCTATGCGAACCTGGTCTTGGCCTTTGCCGGTACATCCGTGAGCAACTGCAACAGCTCCCTCGATTTCAGCGATTTTTGCCAAATACTTGGATATCAGAGGCCTCGAAAGCGCTGACGTCAAGGGATACGTTCCCTGATACATGGCATTTGCCTTCAGTGCAGGCCAAACGAAGTCATGTACAAATTCTTCCTTCAGATCCATGACGTAAGCATTGCAGGCCCCTATGAGGAGCGCCCTTTCCTTGCAGGCCTCCAAATCCACGGTCTGACCCACATCGGCAGTGAACGTCACGACATCATACCCCTGATCCATGAGCCACTTTATGGCAACGGAAGTATCGAGCCCTCCACTGTAAGCTAAAACTACCTTTCCCTTATACATCACAATTCCTCCTTCTTTGAATTATGTTCATAAAATAAAAAGGCCCGTCCCACTTAAGGGACGAGCCTTTAATTGCCCGCGGTACCACCCTTTTTGGCTAGGACCTCTTTGGTCCTGCCCTCTTGCCGGCCCTTTGTCGGAGGCCACCCGAGTTCCTACTTGGTCTTAACCTTTCTTCGGAACTGGCTCGGGAGCTCTCTTCGGTCCGGCTACTTTCGAGGAACGCTCTCAGCTACTGCATCCCCTCTCTGTCGACGAGCACAGACTTACTTTCCCCCTCATCGCCCTATTATGGGACAACTGAGCGGAACAAGGTCTTATACGTCTAGCTCGTCTTATTCGAAGAGATGTCAACATCAACATTCCACGCTCCTCAATGAACTTGAGGTTAGTTAACCAAATATTATAAAATTTGTCAATAGCCCTTTGGCCAAATTTACAGAGATTTTATCAACCCCTCTTTCATGAGAAGTTTCGTCATCTCCTGGGCAAGCCTTATCCTTTCTTCCGCCATCTTGACCAGATCCTCTCTGGAAGCGGTGAGTTTTGCCACGCCCTGTTCGATTGCCTTGACACCCACCGACGCAGCGACCTCAGGGTATACCCATGTCTGATCCATGGTAGGAATCAGGTAATCCTCGTTCAAGCCTATCTTTTCGGCGCACTCTGACAACGTCTTTGCCGCAGCTATGCACATTTCATCAGTTATGACCGATGCCCTGACGTCAAGGGTACCTCTAAAAACCGCAGGGAAGATCAAGGAATTATTTATCTGGTTCGGAAAATCGGACCTTCCTGTGGCAACTATCCTGGCACCGGCTTTTTTGGCCTCCCAGGGCCATATCTCGGGAATGGGGTTGGCGCAGGCAAAAAGCATTGCGTCCTTGGCCATCCTGGCGACCCATTCCTTTTTTACCACGTCGGGGCCTGGTTTGGTGTAACAAAACACCACATTAGCATCCTCAAAGATTTTCTCCGGTCCTCCGCTGACGTTATCGGGATTGGTAATTTGGGCAAGGTGCCGCTTTATGTCGTATTTTACGTCGTCAAGGTCGCTTCTTTCCGAGTGCAGCACTCCCTTGCTGTCTGCAATAAGTATGTTTTTGGGATTGACCCCTGCGCTTATTAGGATCCTTACCGTAGCGACGTTAGCGGCCCCGCAGCCAAAAAAGCCGACCTTTATATCTTCGATCTTCTTGCCGGTTATCTTAAGGCCGCTGTAAAGGCCTGCCAGGTTAACGGCAGCCGTTCCCTGCTGGTCGTCGTGCCATACCGGGACCTTGCAGTCCTTGCGAAGCTCGTCGAGAATATAAAAGCACTTCGGTTGGGCTATGTCTTCCAGGTTGATCCCGCCGAAGGCAGGAGTAAGCATTCTGACCGTCTCTATGAACTTATCGGGGTCTTTGGTATCAAGGCAAATTGCCACGGCGTCCACACCACCCAAGTACTTAAAGAGCATACACTTGCCTTCCATGACGGGGAGCCCCGCTTCGGGCCCTATGTCGCCCAAGCCCAAGACCCTCGTTCCGTCAGTTACGACCGCTATGGTGTTTGCCTTATTAGTAAACTCGTAAGCCAGCTCAGGGTTTTTGTTTATCTCCTTGCAGGGTTCAGCCACACCTGGCGTGTACCAGATGGCAAAGTCAGATATGTCCCTGATGCAGCACTTGGGCACCGTTTGCATCTTGCCATGGTAAAATCGATGCAGCTTTAGCGCTTCCTCGGCCGGTTTTTTAGCCTTTTCGATCATTTCGTCATTGGTAAAATCCATCAAAAACCACCTCGCTTGTCCATGAGATACAGGCTATTCAATTGTCCAACGCTCATATTTATATAAAAATACCGCAAAACACATGAGACCCAATAAAGCTCTCGGCAACCTAAAAGGAGTAGGACCAGCTTTCACAAATATTGCCCTTTCGGGGACACCGGTAATCCTGCACAGCCTTTTCACATTAAGAATATGAATTACGGGCGTTTTCCTCTTAAGCATCAAAGATATTATCCCGTTTCCGGCATTTTTTTCATGCCTCGAGCTTAAAATGCCGGGGGGCAAGGAAAGCACGCTCTCGTCAGTTCCAATGTTGGAATGGGCACCCCCAATGTGTATGACCAATGAGGGGTTAAACTTATCTAAATATCTCATCTTGGATTCAGTAATCTCCTGCAGCGATTTGGCTCGCAATACAGGAACTCCTTCCGCTTGAGCAGATTTTAACATTAAATCTATGCCCTCTTTAGGTATACCTCCGCCTATTTCGTAGTCTCCGCCTAAAGTATAAAAGGCAGCCTTCGAGGAAATGTACCCAGCCTTGCGCAACTCCGCGAGGATGCGGGATATAGGAAAATCCGGATCGTTAGCCCCGTAGGTAGAAGCACCCAGCGATATCTGAAGAAATACATCCAATCCCTTTGCTTCGGCCGCAATGATGGAAGAAATCAGAAAACCAGGGAAGGAGCCAGAACTCAAAATCGCCACACGATCGCCTTTTTTCAGGCCCAGTTCATCAAACCATCGCAGGAATATGACCGCCCAAATTGGATTGCAGGATATCTGCTTGGATTGAAGCGATCCTATTGTCGTAGAAATCGGACTCCATTCCACGCCTATCAACCCGCACTTCATAGGGTCTAATTCTTCAGGTGGAACATGTCCTTCAGTTTGAACTTTAAGATTATACAAGTAGGATTGGGCATCCCTGACCCTATCCCAAATCCTTTCCTCTTCGATGGTAAGGTTTCCTGATGGCCATGCCCATATTAAAAGACCTACGACTGTTGCGAGGATAATTAGTTTAAGATTACATTTCTTCGACAGGGGCGTGTTGCTCCCAAAGAATATGTTAAATAAACCATGAAAGAAAGCACTAAAATATCCCATAGATCAATTGCCCCGTCAAAAGCGATAGTCCAGAAACCACCAACAGCCCCAAAGTCGTAGGAAGAATACCTTGCCTTTGCATGTCTGCCGCCATGAGCCCGGGCACGATCCATCCAATCCACGGCAAGCTTGAACTTGAAATTATACCCAAAAAAGCTGCCAAGAGCAGAGCAAAACATGTCCTTTGTCTTCCATATACACCGAAGACTCTGACGAGAACTTCTAATACCAACAATATGATCATTGAATATGCTATTGCTATCGCGAATAATTGCCATGAAAAGTATTTGATGGCCAATAAACCAGGCGAGATGATGCCTCCGGTTGCTATGCCCGTTCTGTAATAAAAAATCATGCCAATAATTATGCTTATGGCGATAACCATTAAATCCTGCTGCAGTTGCCTTTCACCTCTTCACATGACAATAGTTCTAATATAGGTAGACCGGCTATATTGCCACATCCGAATACCAAGCCTCTTTTTCCCACAAACGAGACAATCTCTTCCTTGTTTTTAAAATAAATCCAACTAGCGCCCCTTATCAACCGCAGGGGGTGAGCTCCGCATATAAAAACACCATCCCATCGTTCGCTGCGAAGCCAGGGCTCAAAAGCCCTAAGCCTTCCCGGCCTGTCGCGCCTATTATTAAAAAGAATGGACGTTTCCTTTTCGTCCCAACCAAGTGACGCAAAAAGATCAACGGTGCTTTCCAGATCGTTGGCAGCAAAAGCAAACGCCAGGACGCCGTTGCCCGCCTTTAACACCTTGAACCTGCCGGGATCGTCGTCTAAATAAGCATATATCCTCTCTTTGGTCACATTTAAACCTAGTATTTTAAACGCCTGTATTGCGAGCGCAACATTGGCATCCTCAAAATTAGAAAAATTACCTTGCGTAAAATAAATTGCATTTTGATTTTTTTTCAAAAGTTCAAGCAGTCTTTTATCGTCATCCATGTTCGGCCCTAGGATAACCGCAACTTTCCTTGGTATACCCGAAAACAAAGCCATTCTTGCTCCAGCTTTAGTCGGACCCCAAGCTTCAAAATGATCTTCTCTCAAATTCGTCCAAATCACCAGGTTCGGTTCCAGCCATCTTGCAGCCAGAGGTTGAAATTCTTCCGAAACAGCACTATTTTCTGCAACTATTGCATCAGCAACCGGAGGCACTGTTGAAAGCCACCACTGAAGTTCTTTTATGTGCCCTTCCCTCGACCTTATAATCCTCCTGACACCATGAGGCGACAGCTCGGTAGGTATGACTCCAGTTATGCGAGAAAAACATGCCATGCCTGCGGACCTAAAACCTGCTGTCATTAGCCTAACCAGGCTACTTTTACCCCGTGTGCCGGTGACAAGCACCCTGTATTTCGCCTTCAAAATAATCCCCTTTCGATCAAAACCTCAAAACCAGAAGCAGTCCGACGGGAAGTTATTATCATCCCCGTCGAACTGCCGTAAGGCATAATGCCTATGCCATAGTTAATTTACTGCTTAGGTTCCATCTCTTCCTTTCCAAAATCGACAGTCTCAAGCCACCACGTCGGATAACCAACGGATTCTTGCTTGCCGTCAGGGTAGGTGATGAATCCGTCAGAGTATTTCCCAACGAGCTGCTGAGCTAAGTTCCACCATCCATCTACGACCTTATTCATACTCTTGTTTACATAATCGGTCAAATAAGATTTAGCTTTCGATGGATCTTCTTTGTAAAGCGCAACTGCCTTATCTTCAACGACTGGTTGATACATGAAGAACTCATCCTCATAAGCTTTTTGTGCCGCCTTGATGTCCTTCATAATATAGTTAAACTTTAAGTCGGCCCAATTAGAGACAAAGTTAAATGCCCAGTATGCGGAGTTCCTGTCGAACTCCGCTCGCTTGCATTCCGTAATGCTCTGAGGAAGGCTCGCAGTGCCTGCATAAATCGGCATATACACCGTGGAATGAGGCGCATCTTCTCCAAACCATAAAACACCTCCTACAGGATCGGGCAACCAACTTCTTGCCTGGGCTACAAAGCTGTAGGAGCAACGGAATATGGAAATTGCTCGAGTCCAATCTACATCCTTCCTGCCTTCAGGACGAACTTCCTTGGGCGTTGAATAACGATTTGGAGTGCCAAATGGTCCTGCTGCAAGTCCCTTCGTAAGATCAAAACGAGTTCCTTCGTAGTAATCCCTGTTTATGCTCATGAGATCTCTTGCGGATACTTTCTTATCGGGTTTTACCATAAGGGGATACATATCTGCAGCATTTTCCTTCAAATTCAAAGATGGAGCCAAAATGCTTAAGACTCTCCATTCCCTGCGTTGCTGGTAGTAGGGGCTTCCATACGGTTCGGGATTGTAAATCTTATGGAAGACAAACTGCTCTCCTGGTTTCCACCACCCCATCTCCTGGGCAAACGTCTTTATGTTGGAAGAATACATGAAGTTATCTTTATCGTTCCAATCTATCGTTCCAATCCTTGTGCGATTGGAGACAACTGTTACGCAATCATCGGGAACGCGTTGAGCAACCCAAATGGCCCCTGGTTTCCTGCTATCTTGTGTCCAAAGAGGACCCGGACCGCATATATCGAATATCCAACCTTCGTTTTTATCAATCACAAGGAGAGTTTCGCCACCATCGCCATATCCATACTTCTCTGCAAGTTGCCCCATGATTTTTATTGCATCGCGAGCTGTAGATGCCCTCTGCAGTGCAAACACTTGAAGTTGCTCTATCATCATCCAACCGTTCGGGCAATAGTTTTCGTCGCGTCCGGTCCATGTCGCCTCTCCCATTATCACTTGATGCTCATTCATAAACGGATATCCCACATGGAAATACGTATACGTTTCTTTCGCTTGGGGAATTTCACCCACCTTCACCAAGGGCATATCTGGCCTGGTGCCATGACAAAGTTCTTTGTATACCGGCGTCATTTCTCCATCTTTATGAATGCCTCCCGGAACCACTCTAACCCTGTTATCGTACCAACCGTCGCATGTGTGCGTCACCATTACGGATCCGTCCGTGGAGGCTTCTTTCCCTACAATGATCGTGGTACAAGCATCAGCTACAGGACTGAGCAAAAAAACAGCCAGCACGGATAACGACAAAATTTTTGCCAACCTTCGACTCATCTTTTTCTCTCCCTTCTCCTTGTAACCAAAATATGCTTACCTAATGCTATGCTACAATATTAGTCTTAAATAAGTTACCCCCTCCTTTCCCATCTAAATCAAAAGCGCTCAATCGTAAAAGACATGGCCATCCTTTGCTTCTTGTGGGTTATGAAGATAAGTCCCTAAAGAATTTGCAATAATCTCTTTATAGCCAGGGACCCCTGATACGACTATTGGCTTATCTGGGTACATCATAGTAAAAAACTGCAACATTGTCAGAAAGGTCGATGAATGACGCCCTACCCTAACATCTATGGGCCAACCCTTTTCATCTATTGGCGAGTAAAGCAATCCATGCTCTCCCGCTTTTACAACAAACTCATCTTTACCCGTCATGAGGAGGTACTCGTCGGTAATGCCCCTTATGCGATCAAGCATGGGCTCGGCTGATTCTACAAGCAGTGACATAGCATTGGAATGATCTCCAATTTCTCTGTGAGATAAACCTCTCAACGCTTTCGGCGAAAATTCCATGTTAAGAGGAACATCAAACAGTTGAGCAGTCAGCGTCATTGAAGTCATCGCAGCTACTGCCTGTCCTTTTTCATGCGCTACTATTGTATTGATGACAGGATACTCAAGCTCAGCCTCATGTAGGTCTACAACCATATCCATATTTTCTTCTCTAATGAGTTGCATCATGGCCCATGTAGTGCGCTCAGTAATGGCACTGTTATTTCTGCCTGGCCAACATCTATTTAGGTTTCTAAAATCCATATACGCCAGCATCTGCCTTGTCGGGTAATGAATGTATACTTCAGGGTCGGGCCAAGAATCCAAAGGATTAGAGACCCTATCTCCCATACGAAAAATTTTTGTTCCCCATGGAGTCTTTACATGGTAGAAATCAGGGTATGCCTCTCCCATTCTTGTTCCCGTAGAGGCGCTCCTGTTTGCTCTAATTATGACAAACAGGCGTCCCTTTTCTATTTTTACATTCTCTGCCACAAGAAGCGCGGTTAAATTAGTAGCCGGTTCTTCAGGATGTGTCCCCCCCAAAAGCAAAACCGTGCCACCGGGAATGCCACTATCGAAGACGTATATGTTACTGTCATTAACAGTGCCCTTGAGGGAAGGCTCATAGTCAGACAGATGTCTAACTTCTGTCAAGGATGAGGAAGG
Source organism: Acetomicrobium flavidum (assembly GCF_900129645.1). NCBI lineage: Bacteria > Thermotogati > Synergistota > Synergistia > Synergistales > Acetomicrobiaceae > Acetomicrobium > Acetomicrobium flavidum. The sequence continues at coordinate 1,781,693 of NZ_FSQZ01000001.1, read as the reverse complement.
CACCATTGCTTCTTTAAAGTGCCTGTGAACATAAAAATCATGTCCACCGATTGACGCAAAGACGATAAGAAATATTATTGTAAAGATCTTTACATATTTATTTGGCATAAGTAAGCCTCCTAATTGCTACTTAAGTCTTGCTAGTCTAAGGACAAAGGGAAGCAAGACAATGCCATAAAGGACAATATCTTGAGCATTTGTCGATTTGACAAAATTACGCAGAATAGCTCCTGTAAAAAACAGGACTATACCGTAATATAGCCACATTATGATAGTATTTGCCAGTATCATCTAAGCTATCCCTCCAAGAAAGACAGATTTGTACTAAAAATAAGAAATAGCGTTCCAATTAACGCTACAAATGCCATGGGTATCAGACAAGTTTTAAGGAATTCTCCGTAATACTTACCCTTGTATTCCAATTCAATTACAGTTGCCCGACCCACAATTGCAGTTGGTGGCAAACAGTCTCCAATTGGCCATATTACAGCCATAGCTGACAGGGCAATTACCGGATCCATTCCCTTCATGTTAAAAAGCATGATGAGCGGAACTCCAATCAAGGGAGCCACAGCATACTGAAGGGCACCCTCTGAGATGGGCAAGATAAAGAAAAGCGTTGCATACAGCACTCCCAAGGGCAATGTAACTATCAACAATGACAACAATCCCCTCGCGCCGCTTAAGGCCATGATCTGGATCAACACGCCTACCACTACCATAATGCCAACCAACGGCAATAGCGAATGTACGGTAGAGCATGCAATCTGCCATATGGGCAACGGTTTTGGGCTTAGAATGACAACAGAAAGAGAGGCAAGCATAAACAATAACGGCAGCCCCAATACGGGCATATTGAAAAACCATATTCTACCGGCCAGTATTAATGCCAACAACAAAACAAAGGGGAATCCAACCCTAAACCAGTTTTGTCTCTCGGGTACCTCGGGAAGCATGCTTAAAGCTTCTTGCAACTCCAATTTTTTGTTCGCCTTACCCGCCAACCAATAGGTAGAAAACAGGGCACCCAATAACGACAGCACCAGCAACGGCTTGCCAAAACCTACGTAAGGCATATTAGCACCCGCTGCAGCCATCATTGCCCAAAGGTTAATTGGTGGTGCAGCTGCACTCATCGCAGCTCCCATAAATATAATTGCAGCCCTTTTGGTCTCATCAATCCCCATCGAGGTCAATACAGAACCCACCAGCGCACCGACAGTAAGAACTGTTGTCGCGCCAGAGCCTGTAATAGCTCCAGGAAGTAATAAAACCAATGTTAAGAACAACAAACACAAATTTCGTCTGGTGTGAAAAGCTGATACTATTTTTCTCACTATGAACGCAACGCCACCGCTATCCCTAAAGAGCGCCATAAAAAACGTCGCCGTAAGAAATATCAGACATACATCAAAATAAGTGAAAGCTCCCTCAACGATATGACGTACCGGAATGAGCGGCACAATACCCCTAGGATCAGATGCCAACCGCAAAAGAATCGAATGCGCTATAGCGGCCACTATAGCTGAAAGGAACATGGACAGTTCAGTGGTAAGTTTTAACAACTTAAATATGGCAAAGGCCACAACAATAACTACCAGAACGATCTCTGCATGTGCAAACATATGAACCATTTTCCCTTCTTAAAGATTTTAGTGCCAATAAAAGTACGTCCCGCCCAGGGGGCAGGACGTACTTTTCACTACTTTTTCACCTCAACGTATTCTTTCAACTTTGCCCCAATCTCCAGGGCATCCTTAGCTTCTATCAACGGTTTGTTATATTTTCTGGCCAATTTAGTGAAATATCCGTCAGAGTTGCTGTCTGCCACAACCAACATTACATCTCCAAGCGGCATGATTTCATCGATTGACTGCTGATCGGCACTGTCGGTGCGTCGTGCCATTCCTTCAACATGTGCAGTTATCACCAGTATTCCTTCTTTTTTGGCCTCTTCAATAACTTCCTTGCAACGAGCGATCTCCTTGTTTACGTTGGTTCCAGCAGCGCCCATGCCTTTACCGCTGGTACCTGTCGTAACGATCAGCGTCTTGTAACCCTTGCCTTTCAATTCGGAAGCCGTGATCGTATTGTTGTTCTCCACAGGCGCGATCTGAGCCTGCATTATGGACATCTTTACCATAACGGCACCAGGACTCTGGCCACAAGTCGTGATGATGATTGGCGGCTTGATAGGCGGTATCTCATTGCCTATGGCAACCATCGACAAACACAACACACAACATACACATACTAAGCTACCGAGCGCAAGAAATCTTGCTAGTTTCTTCATATTTTGACCCCCTTTTCACTAATTTCATAACGCTAGCGACGCCTAATATAATATCAGTCAAAGTTTTAAGGTCAATTGTTTTAATATTTTTGCTAATGTTAAAAAATATAAGCAAAATTAGGCTTTAGAAAATTTTATTTGACTTTATTATTATTATACTTCGTTATCAAAGTCCAATTTAAATTCCACCATGCCTTCTCTACCTTTTCCATGCAGCTTTTCGTGTATTCCGTCAAATAATCTTTTGCACTTTGCAGATTCTTCTTAGACAGCTCCAAAGCCTTTGCATCTACATCCTTTTGTTCTTTGAAAAATGTTTCTTCAAGGGGATCACGCACTTGATGCAGATCCTTAATTGCATCCTGATATCGCTTGTTAACCAGATCATCTGCCAGTATAAAGGCCCATTGAGCGGAATTCAAAGAAAAGGCATCCCTATCAAATGTGCGCCAATTTTCCCTTGTATCCAAAGCGCCGCAGTATATAGGAACATAACAGGTAGTATTAGGGTTGTCATATCCAAACCAAAGTACTGTCTTAAGCGGCGTAGGATATCCGGACCGTGCCTGAGATACAAAGCTGTATGCACAATCGTACTTGGCAACCGGTCGATAGTAAGGTATATTGAGTAACTTCCTTTGATCTGACGTCATGAAAGGAGTGGCCAAGGGGCTTTTGACCATTTTATCCCCCTCGCGCACGTACCATGCGTTATTCTCCGTCATATCAAAAGGCGTACCGGCCATGTAGCTTTTTAACATCTCCATGACATCCTGAACAGACAAGTTCTTTGCGGGCTTAATAGCGAAAGGATAGGACATCGTCTCAGCATAGGGATCCCATTCCCTGGATGGGTCTAACTTACTGTAAAGGGTATGGAGCCGATCGCGAACCCATATGGAAGACAAGGACCAATCGTCGTTGCCAGTAAGCGGAGAATAGGCTTCCTGCCAAACGAAAGGTTTTCCGTCTTTAGGGTTATACCAACCATTCTCTATAGCAGGTTCCATATAATGTTTGCATACGATAAAATTACTCTTGTCATTCGGATCTATATTGCGAATCCGACTTATGTTGGGCACGACAACTACGCAGTCATCAGGCACTCTCTGGGCTGCCCATATCGCACCCGGTTTCCCGCTTTCGGGAGTCCACATGAAGCCTGCGCTGAACATCTCAAACACCCAAGCCTCGTCGGAATCGGTAATCGTAAGGCATTCTCCCTCGCTGCCACAGGACGGCAAAAATCCATACTTTTCGGCCAATTCTCCTATAACTTTTATGGCCTCGCGAGCCGTTTTTGCTCTCTGTAGAGCAAAAACTTCCAGCTGCTCGATCGTCATTATAGCCTTACCATCCGGATAAAAGGTCTTTAAGTTTTCTTTCTGAGGTATTGTCGTTTCCCCTATGGCAACCCCGTGCTCGTTCATAAAAGGATATCCCACATGAAAATATGTATACGTTTCTTCGACTTGAGGAATTTCCCCTATCTTCTTCGGAGCATAATTCTCCTCACCAATTATGTTCCAAAAGACATCCGCCTTTGACCCCTTAGGAAACTTTTTACCCTTTATGACCCGAACATTAGCATCGTAAAACGCTCCATCCGCAGTATGAGAGGTCATTACAGAGCCATCGACGGAAGCCTTCTTCCCAACTACTATGTCCGTGCACGCTGATACTGATCCAACAAATAAGGCAACAACAGCTAATGCGGTACACAATCGGAAACACGCTTTCCTCATGTTCATTAAACTTACTCCCTTCTCTATTTTAATGTAATAGCATTCAGGAATGGAAATATACGGAAGAGGACTGGAAATTATGGTGGATACATTGACTGATATCGCTTAAAACCGAAGCTTCATTTTGTTTCTTTGCAAAAACAATTTTTAAGTTACGATAGTTATAATAGCAACTATTTCAACATGATTATACATCAAAGTTCGTTACAGTCAAACTAAAAATTGCTTATTTTAAATGTACTAAATTTTACAATGATATACAATCTTCATAAAGTTATATACTTACACGACGTGATGCTGCAGTCGCGATAAATTATTAATAATTACCTAATTTAAAAAATAAGCACCTTCAATTATGTAGCAATATAATGAAACATCGATGCTACTCTACGCTTTAGATGTAGCGATTAAGATAGATAATATGTTGATCTTATATCTACTTGATATTGATCTACAATTGGCTAGACATATTCTGAGCTCACCTTTAAAATTGCACCGAGATAGCCATGTCATCCTATCCATCGACAAATTTCTAGTATTCTTTTGATTTCTGCAGCTCCTTTATATACGCTTCCTTGGATCTTTCAATATGCTTCCTGGCCCAGTCTTCGGCCTTTTTGGGATTACGCGATATCAAGGCCTCTAAGATCTCAGCATGTTCTTTTGCGGCCTCCAATTTTCTGCCTGGAAAAGAATAACCCACGTGTGTGTAAGCCTTTATGCATTCCCTAAGGTCCATCAATATTTGATGAAGCTTTTTGTTTCCCGATAAACTGTACAAACGTTCGTGAAAGAGCATGTGGATTCTTTCAAGCCCTTCGTCGTCGTTTGTTTCGATACATCTATGCATATCGTCCATCAATTTCTTGAGGTAAGAGATATCCTCGGCAGTAACGTTATCGACGGCTTTGCCCGCGGCAAGCCCTTCCAAGACCTCCCGGACGTCATAGGTATCTATCACTTCCTTCGGCGTGGGCCTTGCCACGATTACGGCCTTCTTTGAAATCTGAACAGCCAGCCCCATTGACTTTAGGCGCTGTATTGCCTCGCGAACAGGCGTGCGCGAAACTCCCAGTTTTTCTGCAAGATCACGCTCTATAAGGACATCGCCCGGCTTTAGCTCTCCGCACTGTATTGCCTTTTTAAGTACATCAAACACCTTATCGCTGATGTTTACATCAACCAATGGTCTGATAACACTTGAATTCTCCATCCTTCATCCCCACTTAAAATAATATGTCGATCTGGATTATTGTTTTTAAATATACCAAATATCAAAGACCAATTCCAACTAAAACCTTGACCAATAACACGAGTTAAACTCGCACAAAATCCTAAACAACAAATTTCATGCTCATTCATAGGCGAACAGCTTACTCAAAGCAATATTCGAAATACGCTTATTGCATGGTATCATTGACAACCGGCGTGTCAAGGAATAAACTTCCTAATAGAAGTTAGGTATCTCTAATAAAGAGAGGCGATACAAAAATGAGCCGTTTCGTTTACTTGGACCATTCGGCAACGACGCCGGTCGATCAAAGGGTAATTGATGCTATGATGCCCTTTTTTGCGCCGGATTTCGGAAACCCCAACAGCCTGCATGCCTGGGGCAGAAAGGCAAGACAGGCAGTGGATAAAGCCAGAAATCAGGTAGCACAGCTGATAAACGCCTATCCTGCAGAGATAATTTTTACGGGAGGCGGAAGCGAGGCTGATAACCTCGCCATAAAAGGCGTAGCCTTTGCCAAAAAAGACAAGGGAAGACACATCATAACTTCTGCCATAGAACACCACGCTGTGTTGGATACATGTAACTGGCTCGCCAAGGAGGGCTTCGATATAACTGTCTTGCCGGTCGACGAGTACGGCATGATAAGACCTGATGAGCTTGAACGCGCCATTCGCCCTGACACCATACTGGTATCCATTCATTTCGCTAATAACGAGATAGGCACTATTGAGCCCATAGAAAAAATCGGAAACATATGTCGCAGCCACGGAGTGCTCTTCCACAGCGATGCCGTCCAGGCTGCCGGGCACATACCTATCGACGTTAAAAATCTTCCCGTTGATCTCATGACGATGGCAGCACACAAGATGTACGGCCCCAAGGGCGTGGGGGCACTCTATATCAAAAAAGGGGTCAAAGTCATCCCGCTCATTCATGGTGGCGGCCAGGAAAGAGGGCTACGCTCCGGCACGGAAAACACCGCAGGAATAGTGGGCTTCGGCGAGGCAGCCGCATTGGCAGCAGAAAGGCTTGCAAAGGGTGAGATGGAAAAGGAGACGCGCCTTAGAGACAAGCTGATCGATGGAGTTTTAAAAAACATCCCGGACGTCATTTTGACCGGCCATCGCCTTGAGCGGCTTCCATTTCACGCAAGCTTTTGCTTCCGCTACATCGAAGGCGAATCCATGCTTTTGCGCTTGGATGCATTGGGAATAGGGGCAAGCAGCGGCTCGGCCTGCACATCGGGAAGCTTGGAGCCCAGCCATGTGCTTCTTGCTATAGGGTTGCCCCACGAGGTGGCTCACGGATCGTTGAGGTTGACGTTGGGTAAGGACACAAGCGACGAGGACATCGATTACGTATTGGAAAATCTGCCCAAAGTGGTAGAGTCGTTAAGGGCAATGTCTCCTTACGGCAAAAGGGGGTAAAATATTATGTACACCGAAAAGGTCATGGAGCTGTTCATGAATCCCAAAAATGTGGGACGAATAGAGGATGCGGACGGAATTGGAGAGGTCGGCAATCCCGTATGCGGCGACGTGATGAAGATATATTTAAAGATAAAAGATGATCGCATTGTGGACGTCAAATTTGAGACCTTCGGCTGCGCCGCTGCCATTGCAACAAGCTCAATGGTAACCGAGATGGTCAAGGGCAAGACGCTGGACGAAGCACTTAAAGTCACCAATAAGGACGTTGCCGAGGCTTTAGGCGGGCTTCCGCCGCAGAAGCTTCACTGCTCTCTGCTTGCAGAGGAAGGAATCAAAGCTGCCATCGAAGACTACTTGGCAAAAAGGGGCAACGACAATAAGAAAGAAAGCGGAGAGAAACAATGTGCGAAGGCGTAGTGTGGGCGGTATGCATGTCTAAGGAAAAAGGCACCGTCAAGGAAGACGTGGGCGAGGCCTTACTCGTCGAAGGCCTTGGCTTGGTAGGTGATGCCCATGCAGGCTTCATGCACAGACAGGTAAGCCTGCTTGCCCTTGAGGATATAGAAAAAATGCAAGAAAAACTCCCCGATCTTAAAGCGGGAAGTTTTGCCGAAAACATCACGGTAAAGGGCTTCAATACGGAATGTTTATCCGTCGGAGATAGGTTGCAGGTAGGCGAAGCTTTGCTTGAGGTGACACAAATCGGCAAGGAATGTCACAGCAAGTGTGAGATCTACAGGATAACAGGCGATTGCATCATGCCAAAGAAGGGCATATTTTGCGCAGTCATCAAGGGCGGCAAGATAAAGAAAGGCGATAGGGTTAAGAAGCTTCCTACGAAGGATAAGATAAATAAATAGACTATAAAAACAGGCCCTCACGTAAAAGAGGGCCTGTTTTTGCTAATCCTACACTTTACGAAAGGGCAGCTATCTCTATCTCTATTGCCTTGACCTTCTGATCGACGAAGTTTTGAATCTTTTCGATGTGCTCAGGTTTCAGATGTTTAAACCTTCCCTGCAACTTGAGATACTCATCCACCGGTTTGCGCTGTTTAGGCATGTAGGATATTTTATACTTGCCGTTTTCAAGTTCATACAGCTGAAACATGCCTGTATCTAGGGCAAGTTTTGCCATCTCTATCGTCTTGCTTGAAGGGAACTGCCATCCCTTTGGGCAAGGAGCTTGAATATGGAGATATGCCGGTCCCTCTGCGTTTAGGCCTTTTCTTACCTTATTGAAAAGATCTACGGGAAACGCCGGAGACGCCGTTGCCAAATATTTCAGTTCAGGATGTCCGTGAGCTATCATCTGGGCGTTATCCTTCGGCCACAACCTTTTACCTTCAGGAACAGCAGGGCCGGAAGGCGTAAAGGTGGTAACCGCTCCCCAAGGAGTGGTCGGCGAAGTCTGAATGCCCGTGTTGGCGTAAGATTCATTGTCGTAGCATATGAAAAGCACGTCGTGTCCCCGATAGATCATCCCTGATAAAGCCTGTAGCCCAATATCCGTAGAACCACCGTCACCGGCCATCACTATGACATGTGGGCGCTCGCCTGTATATTTTCCCTTTCTCATCATTGCCTTGTAGGCAGCCTCTATGCCGGAGGCCACGCCACCGCCGTTTGTGATCTGAGCATGGATCCAAGGCACAGCCCACGGACCACAGCCGTAGCTCGTGTTAGCGACGTACATGCAACCTGTGGGACCGACGAAAATGGTGTTCGGGCCTGCAGCCTTTGCCACCAATCTATACACCAAAGCAGGGCCACATCCGGCACATGTCCTGTGACCAGGAACGTAATATTCTTCTTGAGGCATATCACGAAGGGTCTTTATGGTCTCTAACATCATCTTCACCTCCTTTAAAGCTCGTACGGCAGCCAGTAAGAGTTCTTCTCAACCTTACCGGTCTTGGCGATCTCTTTTAGCTTGGCATACATCTTATAGAATTCTTCCATCGTTATGACTTCTCCGCCGAGCCCGCCAACGAAGCCGACGGTCTTGGTCTTGTCGCCCAAGCCGTACAGGGCTGTCCTTGCTTCACTGAGCAATACCCCACCGTCGCCGGCTATTCCGAAGTTAACGGAGTTGTCTACGACTCCGACCACCTTAAACTTAGACAGCACATCTCTGACCACCTCGGTGTTGAAGGGCCTGAAGGTGCGAAGCTGTACTACTCCGACTTTTTCGCCGTGATTCCTAAGTTTCTGGGCCACGTTCTTAGCCGTAATGGTATGTGCGCCCTGCATGAATATGACAACTTCGGCATCATCGGTCATGTATTCTTCCACGAAGGGGCTGTATTTGCGCCCAAAGATCTCGCCAAATTCCTTGTAGGCTTCGGCAATGACCTTTTTGGCTTCCTGGACGGCAAGATATCTTTGATACTGAAGTGGCGGTCCCATCTCAGGTTCTATTTGGGCACCTATTATCATCGGATCGTAGATGTTAAGGGAATGTTTGTTCTTGTACGGCGGCAGAAACTCCTTGACTTGACCTTCGTCGGGGATCTCAACTTCGCCAGCTATGTGGGAGACAAAGTAGCCGTCCTGACATGCATATTGGGGAAGCAACACGCGAGGATCCTCTCCTATTCTGTAGTATAGTAGCGTAAGATCAAGAGCTTCCTGTGGCGTTGCTGCCCATCCTTGGATCCAGCACTGGTCGCGGCACGACTCGGCCTCAGTATGCTCAGATCCGAAGTCTCCCGGAGGATCAAGTGTCCTGTCGGCAATCGCCATCTGGACAGGGAACCTCTCTCCCGATATCGGGGAGTAAACCTCCATGGCGTAAGTAACGCCTACGCCCGAACTTCCGGTAAATGTCCTTGCACCGGCTGCAGAGGCGCCGTAGACAACGCTGAGCTGGGCGTGCTCGCCTTCGGCATGGACGAACTCGGCATCAAGCTCACCGTCTGCAATCATCCTTGCAAGCTCGGACATTATGCCCGTGTAAGGCCTGATAGGATAGGATGAAATCACATCTACGTCAGCAAGCCTGACGGCTTCGGCGGTGGCCACCACTCCAGTTATAAGTCTCTTCTTTCCCATGGATCTCACCTCCTAATCCTCAAAATCCAACTCTGGTACCATGGTTATAGCCTTCGTCGGACACACAGCCGCACAAAGGCCACAACCCTTACAGTATTTCAGGTTGTTAAATTCCATGGCCTCGGGAGTCTTGTAGGTTATGACAGCATCGGGACAGCTGGCCCAACACAGCAAACAGCTGGTGCAACGTTCCTTTGACCAAACGGGCCTTTCGGATCTCCAGTTGCCCGTTACCCTCTTTTCGTTTTCCTTGTTCACGGACGGCACTGTGCCGGCAAAGGGAAGGTCATCCACCCCTAGTTGTTTTTTAGGTGCAGGGACAAAGGCAGGAAAAGTAGTATTTACGGTCATCAGGTGGACCTCGTTGTAGCCATATCTGCAGGCTTGCTCGTTCTTCACCGAGGAGAATACGCTTTCGGGCTTAACGAACGGTTTAGCCTTTACAACTGCTCCTGCCAAAACCGCTCCTGCGCCTACGCCTATACCCGATGCGTCCGTAGCTCCTTCTGCTCCCGAAAGCGTCTGGACGTAACCGGCAACTCCCGTAGCATCGACGCACCCTATGGTTCCAAGATAGGTAGTGTCCTTCAAGAACTTAAGTATATACTGTGGATCCCTCTTGGTGTTTACTATCAAGACACCACCCGGCTTCATCCCTGCCAATACGTCATTTCCCTTTACCAACGCCTCTTCCGTAAGGACTACCACATCCGGATTTTCGTTCTCATATATGTACTTGCTTAAAATGGGCTCTTCGCTCACTCGAGCATAAGCACGCACAGGAACGCCCACCCTGTCCGGAAGATCGACGTAATTTTCCCATGCCTGAACATACTTGCCCTCTTTGGATCCGGCGTTAGCTAACGCAAAGACAACATCCCTGGCATCCTTGTTTTGCAGGACACCGCGCGCCCAAGTCGTGATCTGAATCAGACTAGGCTCTTCAAACAACTTCTTTGCATCAAGACTCATTAAAAAACACCTCCTGTCCTTTATTGATTTCCTGCAACGCCTCCATCATCTCTTCGTTGGTCAGGACACCACCTCCCCCTTTGAATATCATCTTATAAATCACCTTGCGGCAAGCTCTTTCCACAGACGCTTTGAGGTCCGCTCCGGAAAGGCCTTCGGTGATCTCTGCCAAATAATCCAAGGACACATTACAGTTAGGTATTTTCTTGAAGATTATTTGAAGTATTTCCTTTCTCTCCTCCAGGGTTGGCATGTTAAAGGCAAGCATCGCCGTTAACCTGTCGGCGGATATCAAAGAGGGATCTATGTTTTCAAGGGAGTTGGCGATGGCTATTATGATGTTATTGACTTCTTTATTAGCATCGAGTTCTACTATTAACTGGTTTGTAAACCGCTTTCCCAAAGCTGCGACCATTCCGTCTATTCTGTCGAAGAGCAGTATGCAGGGAGATACCCTTTTTGCCAGCTTGAACAGGTCGCTTACAGACTGCTCTATTCCCCGCTTGTGGGATAAAAGCATTGGAGGAGTGACGTGAATTAGGTTTAAGCCGGCTTCCTTTGCAATAGCATTTGCCATCAAGGATTTGCCCGTGCCGGAAGGGCCCAAAAACATGATGAAGCTGGATTTCTTTAAGCCGAATTCGTCGTAGACTTCCGAATGTTGAAGGGGTATTTTGACCAGTTCCAATAAACTCTTTTTTACATCAGCAAGCCCGCCTACGCTTTCAAATCCCACAGACGGGATCTCAACGATCATCTCTCTCAAGGCCGAAGGCTCTATCGCTTTAAGCGCCCTTTCGAAGTCTTCCTTTGTTACGGTTACGTCGCCCGTCTCGCGGCGATCCATGTATCGCTCCAAGGCGCGAATTCCGGCTTCCTTGCAAAGCTGGGCCAAGTCTGCTCCTGTGTAACCGTGCGTGACTTCCGCTATCTTTCGGAGGTTGACGTCAGGCGCCAGGTTCATCCCCCTGGTATGAATCTTGAGTATCTCTTCCCTTCCCTGAGTTCCCGGAACACCTATGAAAATTTCTCTGTCAAACCTCCCGGGCCTCCTTAAAGCCGGATCGAGCAATTCCGGCATGTTCGATGCTCCGATCACGATGACGTCGCCGCGAGATTTAAGTCCGTCCATGAGCGAAAGAAGCTGCGCGACAACCCTCTTTTCGACGTCGCCAACGACTTCAGATCTCTTGGGAGCTACGGCATCAAGTTCATCTATGAATATGATGGCGGGGGAGTTTTTCTTTGCCTCCTCGAAGATCTCCCTTAACCTTGCCTCACTTTCCCCATAGTATTTGTTCATGATCTCTGGACCGTTAATGGCGATGAAGTAAGCCCTTGAATCGGAGGCAACTGCACGCGCTATAAGGGTCTTACCAGTTCCTGGGGGACCGTAAAGCAGTATTCCTTTCGGCGGTTCGATGCCCAATTTTCTAAAAAGATCTGGGCGGGTCAAGGGAAGTTCGACAAGCTCTCTTACTTTTTTTACTTCTTCCTTGAGGCCGCCTATGTCCTCATAACTTACTCTATCCTTTTTGGAATCGAGGGTTTGATCCACCAGTATTATGCTCGTATCCTTCGTGACGAGCCCTATTTCAACGGAAGGCGCCATTCCCTGGATCCTCAGGGCAATGACGCCTCCGCTATAAAGTAGGACTGGCACTTTATTGGAGATGACTACAGCTCGACCCAGTAAGTGTTTTTTAAGCTCTTCGCTGGGAGGGACTTCATCGGGGGCAAGACCACCCTTATCCAACATTACCGTCTTCAACGGAATTGGATTGACTTTCGATACCTCAACGGCATCTCCTATGTGAACGCCTAAGTTGTCGCGGGCAACGCTGTCTATCTGGATCAACTTTGAACCGCGAAAGGCAGTGGGGCTGGGAAAGACCTTCAAAGCCACCTGCGATTTTCCTTTGACCAGGATAAATTCGCCGCTTTGCACCCCAATGGACTTCATGTCCTCGGGATCCATTCTGGCTATGTCCTTCCCCTTATCCTCTGGCAAACCTTCCTCGACATAAAAATACTGTCTATCCACATTAATCCCTCTTATATTATTTGGTATATGGTATGCCAATCTTTCGTTTAAGAATAACCTAATCTTTGGTTAACGTCAAGTCATCAAATAAGCTTGTCGAAATCAACCTTTAATAATGGGAACCAACATTGAAATGATAAGCACCAAATACCCAACTGTCTCCAAGGCAACATTTTGATGTGTAGCTCCAGGGTATAACAAAAGAGGTGGCGCTATTAACATCCCGAGGAGCGATAAACCCAGAACGGTTTGATTACTTCCCTTCTTTGCCACTTTGAACGCCCCCTTCTTCTTAATAAACGTGCTTATACAGTATGAAAAGCATGCACCATGCTATGACGCCCAAAATGAGCGCCAAGGTGACGCAATATTTCAATGTCTTGCCTATGACCTCTCCCTCGCGTCCGGTCAGGCCAACGGTCGAAGTACCGACTATGACCTTTGACGGCGCCAGCATGCTTCCAATGGAGCCACCTGCAGTTTGAGCGGCAGCGCTTATCAATGTGCTTATGCCGAGTATCTTGGCTATTTGAACCTGGAAAGCCCCAAACATGACGTTAGAGTTGGTATTGCTGCCGGTCATAAAGGCCCCAAGCACTCCTACGAGGGGGATAAAAATTGGATATATCGATCCGAAGGCATTGGCCACGCCCTTTGCCAGGGTGTAGGTCATGCCGGATTCGACCATCATGAAGGCCATCAAAACCATGGACGTGGTGGCGATGCTGGAGCTAACTCCTCCTTTTACTACCTTGGATAAGACTGCCTTAAACATTCCTGGCTTCCATACTCCCTTTGCGCGATAGATCAACATGCCCACAATGGAAGCATACACAAGAAATGCGCCGGCATGAGAAAAGATGCCCACGCTCGTAGATGACCCGGCAGGAGTAACCCATCCCAGGCCTGTTGAGTACTCGCCAAACTTGAGCTTGAGCACAAGTAACCCCTTTAGCCAATCCTCAACGCCCGGTATGAACTTTACCAACAACACTATGACTATCAAAGAGTAATAGGGAGCGAAGGCCAAATTAAAGGGTAGCTTTTTAGTAACGACCTTGCCCTTTGCCCCAGGGTTTGGGTTAGGAGTGTTAGATAAAACAGTAGACGAGAATGAAGCATTTATGGCCTCCTCTGTATTGAAGACCTTTGCCCTAGCTAAAAGGGCTGTTACAAGCATCCCGACGATTCCCGATAAAAACGTGGCCAAGGTGGGCTCCCATTGCGCAATGAACCACAGGGCGATCGACATGCTAAAGGAAACTACGAGGGTCGGCACAAGCCCTTGCCGTAAGGCCTTCATGCCTCCGTAAGCATGTACCGCAAACATTCCGCAAAAGATACCAGCAAGGGCTATGAAAAATCCACACCAAGGCGCAAGATCGGCTGCCGGCAACCCCCGTAGCTTGCTGTAAGCTTGCAAAGGATGCAGCCATATCGCCGAAAGTAACCGCCCAGGAATGTCCGATGAGAGCAATTGCCACAGCGCTTACAGGGTCAAACCCCATGCCTATGAGCAGTGGTGCCCCAACAGCTACCGGGACGCCAAAGCCGGCTACGCCCTGCAAAAAAGTGACGAAGGCAAAACCTATCATGAGAAGCTGCAAAATTTTGTTTCGCGTCATCTCTATGAAGGTAGCGCCTATACTTTCGATCCCACCGGTCACGTCTACGACGTTATATAGCAACAAAGCACCCCATACGATATAAAGCACGTAAAAAGCCATGACAAAACCCTTGGCGTTCGAGTTGGCCAACAAATGGAAGTCAGCCTTAAAGACGACCAAAGCACCAATCAGGGCCACAAAAAAACCGATAGGCCCCGCCTTTGAGGCGCTCCACTTAAAACCTATCATCAAGACGAGTATGGCCAGAATCGGAAGAGAAGCACAAATCCACCTAAAAACGTTAACTTCCATACGACACCCCTCCCATCTTATACTAAAGGCTTTAACAGGGTATCATCGTGAAGTCAAATGAAGGGGCGATCATTCGAACTTTCTCAAAAGGGGACCATAAAAGTCGAGGAATAAAGTTGTTTTTTAACGCGATCTTTGGCATACCGAATACTGCGTTCCATGCGTGTATAACAGTAGCATTATCAATTTCTTATGTCAAGAGGATGATTGGGCTTTTTATTATAAGAATATTGTATGATATATACAAAATAATCCAAAATAAAAGGGGCATACCGACCTTTATTGACCTTCGGCATGCCCCCAGAAATGGCCAAAGAATTACAAGCTACCCTTTTTCCGCTCCTCCAGATCTCTCCTAATCTTTTCTATAAGCCCATCTTTCGGCGGATTTGGCAGGCTTTTGACGAATTCATCCACGGTCATCAGTTTAGCACCGATGTTTTTCATATCGGTTAAGTTTGCCTCGTGGACCTCTTGCATATTGGCCCCCGTTCCGTCGACGAGCACGATTACCTCGTAGTCAAGCGAGTTGGCATCCCAAACCGTACCTCTTATGCAGTTGGGCGTTTGAACGCCCGTTACCACCACTTGATCCACGCCAAGCCGTTTAAGCAAGCTGTCCAGTTCCGTCTGAAAGAAAGCGCTCCACCGCCTCTTGCAAACTAAATATTCGCCTGCCAGGGGCTTGAGTTCTTCGACGATCTCTCCCCCCTTTGTACCTTCAATTAAAGCGCCGCCTACCTGCATAAATTTATCGTATCTCGTTATCTCAACATCGCTTCCGTCCGGCCTGTAATAACGAAACACATGCACTACAGGCAGTTTGTGCTGACGACAGGCCTCCAAAGCCCTTCGTATGTTCCTTGCCACCCCCATGGCTCCTTTCACCTCGAAGGGCGCCCCGGGCAGACAAAAATCGTTTTGCATATCGACGATCAAAAAGGCCGTTTTACCCATTTTCACTCAACTCCTTTTTAGGCTTATAAGATAGGGCGCAGACGAATCCTCCGTCCTTCCTTCCCTGTCTACGTGCTTCCTCCTCCAACATCAAAGCTTCATTTACCCTTTCAAAGTCAAAATCGGGTGGCACAAATAAGACAGCCTTGCCCCGCACTCCCTCTCCTGGCATAGCAGACACAAGTTCGTCTAATGTGGGAAAATGGGCGAAACGGAAGACGCTTTTGGGGTCCTTCTTTGCCTTCGCCTCGTAGTATCTGCTCCAGACGCTGTTTCCGCCTATGATACCTATCACCAAACGTCCGCCATGTTTCAGCACACGATAAGCCTCTTTAAGGGCTTCGCTTAGATCGGACACAAACTCCAAGGCGGACAAAGACACAACCGCATCGAAGGTCTCGTCATCGAAGGGCAAATCATGGACGTCAGCCTTATAAAATTTAACATCGAGCTTTTCTCGCAATGCCTTTTGGCGCGCTATGGCAAGCATGAGCTCGGATATATCTACACCTGTAACCCTTGCCCCAAGCCGTGCCAGCTCAAGCGATAAGTTCCCGGTCCCGCATCCTATATCCAGTATTTCCATACCGGGCTGTGGCTTTAAAAACTCGTACATCACCTCCTTTTCGATCTTGTCTACCAGTCTACCCTTTGGCGTTTTATACCAAGAGTCGTACTCGTTTGCCATTTGATCGTCAAAGATATCGGGCAAATTGTATCTCCCTCCTTAGATCAGCTAGTGAAAGTGATTAATTGGTATTCAAAACTAGATTTATTATACAATACATGTTAATATACGCAGCATGACATACCATATGCAACACACCATTATTTTTTCACCTAAAGGAGGTATTGTGTTTTGGTCCAATCTATGTTTCTCCTGTTCATTTGCTTAATCATTTTCACCATAGGCGATGTCTTGGGAGTCGCAACAAAGGCTAAGCTTTCATCTGTTTTTGTGGCTCTGATGATCTTTTTGGTGGGTTTTTTGACGGGCGTGCTCCCCAAGGACATCATCAATCAGGCCATGTTGTCTGATATAGCCCGTTGGAGTTCTGGTTTTATCGTGTTTCATATGGGCACAATGATTAACATGCGCGAATTGGCCCGCGAATGGAGGACGGTTGTGATGTCCTTAATAGCAATGGCCATTGCAGCTTTATCTATCATCGTCATAATACCGTTCATAGGAAAACAGGCAGCTGTCGTCAGCATACCCATAATCAACGGCGGAATAGTGGCAACACAAATAATGACCACTACTGCACTGGACAAGGGCTTGGGATTGGCAGCGGCTTTAGGGGCCATTATCTACGCTGTCCAAAAGTTCGTCGGAACGCCCCCGGCTTCGCTCTTTGGCCTAAGAGAGGCCAAATTGATATTGAAGGAGTATCGTGAAAAAGGAATGTCCGAATCGAGCGAAGTGTCAAAGGACGATCCTAAAGAAGCCCAAAAACCGCTGTTATATGAGAGATTGGGTTTGGGCAAATACTTCACTCCATTCACATGTCTCGGGGTGACGGCCTTTTTCGCTTGGCTTTCTTACTACCTCCAGTGGGCATCAAAGACAATGGGTGTCGAGATAAATTACTCCATATGGGCTCTAATCTTGGGCGCCGTCATAGGGCAAATCGGGATCGTTCCGCCAAAGATACTTGAAAAGGGCAATTCAGCCGGATTGCTCAATATGGCAATCTTTGCCGGGATCATACCTTCACTTGCCATGATAAAGGTCGGCGATCTGATGACATTGCTTTTTCAGACGGTCGCCATCTTTGCAGCCGTTCTGATCGGCACCTTCCTATTGGTATATTTCCTTCCTCTTTGGAAGATTGTCGGCTCAAGGAACCTGGCCGTTGGAATATCGATGGCACAGCTTTTGGGATTTCCCGCCACATATCTGATTTCAAATGAAATTGCCACGGCCGTAGCGGAAAACGATGAGGAAAGAGAGATAATTTTAAAGAGAATAATGCCCGCATATGTGATAGCAGGTTTTGCATCGGTTACAACGCTATCTATCGTAATAGCAGGCATATGTACTAATTTCTTGCACTAGTTATGAGTTCGAGCTGTCATAAAAATTTCTAAAGAGGTGAATATTAATGACTTTTAACCCCTACTCCCATCGCTACCCCTCGAGGAGAAATTTGGTCTTCGCCAAAAAAGGAGTTGTAGCAACAGGACAACCTTTAGCTGCAGAGGCAGGACTTGAAATTTTAAAGAAAGGCGGCAACGCCGTCGATGCGGCTGTGGCCACTGCTGCATGTTTGACCGTCGTTGAGCCGGCCTCTAACGGCATAGGAGGAGATGCCTTTTGCATGGTCTGCGTCGACGGAAGACTTTACGGCCTCAATTCCAGCGGGCCTGCACCTCAAAACATCTCTATCGAGGCGCTGAAAGACAAGGGATACAAAGAGATTCCTCCTGTTGGTTGGCCGCCTGTGACCGTGCCGGGCATTCCGGCGGCATGGGCATCCCTAATAAGGCGTTTCGGCAAATTGCCCTTGAGCGAAGTGTTGAAGCCTGCCATTCGATATGCCTCCGAAGGTTATCCCATATCTCCCGAGCTTGCGGAAAATTGGGGAAGGCGCTTTGAGTGGTACAAGAGGGTCGCCAAAGACGAAATATTCAAGCATTGGTTTGATACATTTGCTCCAAGGGGACGTGCCCCAATCCCTGGAGAGCTATGGAAGTGTGAGGTCATGGCCGACACCTTACGGGAAATTGGACAGACTCAGGCGGAGTCATTCTATAGGGGTACGCTTGCGGAAAAAATAGTTAATTTCTCTAGGCAAACCGGGGGATTTTTTGAGCTAAGCGACCTTGAAGCTTTTAAGCCTGAATGGGTAGAGCCGTTGCACATCAACTATAGAGGAATGGAAGTATGGGAGCTCCCCCCCAATGGACAGGGGCTTGTGGCACTCGTTGCCCTTAATATACTCAAAAACTTCGAGATGACCGACAAAGAAGATCCAAGATCGTACCATCTTCAAATAGAAGCGATAAAATTGGCTTTTGCCGACGGTTTGTCACTCATTGGAGATCCCAAATACTTTAAGACGCCCATAGAGGAAATGCTTTCCGAGAACTACAGCAGAAAAAGAAGTTCTGAGATAGGCGAAAGGGCAAAAGTTTACAACCCTGGCGTCGTTCCTGGAAGCAACACGGTTTATCTGGCCACGGCAGACGAAGAGGGCAACATGGTATCCTACATCCAGAGCAACTACATGGGCTTCGGATCGGGGCTGGTGGTACCCGGGACAGGAATTGCCCTACACAACAGGGGCCATTGTTTCGTGATGGATCCGAGACACCCGAACGCCTTGGCGCCCGGCAAACGTCCTTATCATACGATCATTCCGGGATTCTTAACAAGGGACGGTTCACCCGTAGGTCCTTTCGGAATTATGGGAGGCTATATGCAACCCCAGGCTCACGTGCAAGTCCTGTCTAACTTGCTCGATTTTCATTTGAACCCGCAGGAGGCATTAGACGCCCCGCGCTGGCAGTGGATAAAGGACAACGTTGTCTCGGTGGAATACGGAACACCCGAAAACATCGCGGCGGCTTTATCTCGAATGGGGCATGACGTGAAGTTAGAGCTGGAACATCATTCCTTTGGTAGAGGGCAGATAATATGGAAGACGGAACATGGTTCGTACTGCTGTGCCACAGAACCTCGAACTGACGGACATATTGCTGTCTGGTAAGAAGGCGAACTGCCATGAGGAGGAAGGACCGCGAAATAACGGACCAAAAATGGATAGAGGAAGTTTTAGAGGAAGGTAAGGTTTGCTTTTTGTCGCTCTGTAGGAATAATGAACCGTACATCGTGCCTATGCATTATGCATGGAAAGACGGCTTTCTTTACCTTCACTATTGTCAGAGAAAACCCTAGAGTTTCTTTTTGCGTAGTTCCCGAATGGAAGATTATCGAGGGACCAAGGCCTTGCGATTGGACGACACATTATCGCAGCGTGATAGGCTCAGGGATCGTTTCATTCGTCGAAGACGAAACCGAAAAAAGAAAAGCGCTGACCACCTTCGCTGAAACCTTCGTCCAAGGGGATTTCGAGCTTCCAAAGCCCATGTTGGACCGTGTGTTAGTATGGAAAATCAAGGTAGACGACATCACAGGAAAGCAAAATCCCAACCCTCGGTAAAACATCAAAAAAAGTTGCAAGGCCAAAAGCAATTGCTTTTGGCCTTGCAACTTTGCTTACCCCTTGATGACGGCCAGCGGGCGCAAACGTGCGACTTTTCTGCTAATTCCTGCTTTCTCCACGACATCCACCACGCGAGAGACGTCCTTATAGGCCTCAGGTATTTCTTCCCTGATTGTGCCCATTTGGTCGGCCATGACCTTTATGCCCTTTTGTTCAAGCCGTTTTAAAACCGTATCCGCATCCTCGGACTTCATCGCAGCCTTTCTGCTCAAGACCCTTCCTGCGCCATGACAGGTCGAGGCAAAACATTCCTCCATGCCCCGTTTGGTACCCACGAGAATGTAGCTTTCTGTGCCCATGCTCCCGGGTATTATCACGGGCTGACCTACAGGGCGATACTTTTCGGGCAACGACGGATGATCGGGAGGAAACGCCCTTGTGGCGCCCTTCCTGTGGACGCATACGTCCATAATTATTCCGTCCAGCTCGTGTTTTTCTATATGGGCCATATTGTGACTGACGTCATAAAGGAGCTTCAACTCAGCCTTTGGGAAAAACCTCAAGAATACATCCCTTACCATATGGCCGATAATCTCCCTGTTTGCCAGCGCGTAATTTGCCGCTGCCTGCATAGCCCCAAGATATTCACGTGCTTCTTGCGACTTCAATGGTGCGCAACACAGTTGCCGATCCGGAACCTTTATGCCGTACTTGGTCATGGCCCTAAGCATGACCTTGATATAGTCATCACACACCTGATGGCCCAACCCGCGGCTTCCACAGTGTATCATCACGGTAACTTGTCCTAGGTTTAGACCAAATCGCCTTGCTACGTTTTCGTCGTAAATCTCATCTATCACTTGTATCTCAAGGAAATGATTGCCACTTCCCAACGTCCCAAGTTGAGGCTTGCCCCTTTCAAGCGCTTTTTTGGAGACGTAAGAGGCGTTAGCGTGCGGGAGCCTGCCACTCTCTTCGATGCATTCTAGGTCTTCCTTAGTTCCATATCCTTTCTTTACTGCCCAAAGGGCACCGTTTGCAAGCACATCAAGCAAATCAGATTCCCCTATCTTTATGGCACCCTTAGAGCCTACGCCGCATGGAACCTTGGTGAATATAGCCGCAGTAAGCTCATCGATATGGGGTTTCACCTCGTCCTGATCCAGGAAGGTGAGCATTACCCTAACGCCACAAGATATGTCGTAGCCTACTCCTCCAGGCGAAATGATTCCATCATCCATGGAAAAGGCAGCAACCCCGCCTATGGGAAAACCGTACCCCCAATGGACATCGGGCATTGCATAGCTGTGTTTCAATATGCCAGGCAAGCAGGCAACATTTGCGATCTGCTCCAAGGCGCCTTCCTTTTCCAATTTCTGGATTATATACGAGTCACCATATATCAACCCTGTAACTCTCATCCCGGCCTTGAAATCCTTGTCCAGCAACCATCTGACGTGGTCCAACTGTTTTAACGCCATGATACTTTCCTCCCCCTCAAAGGTCGAGATATACCCGAAACCTCCACGTCGGCTTGGTCGTTATCTCTGCACTACCGTATGTAACAGCCTTTATGGCCCTGACCGGTTTAGGTGGAATACACAAATTTCCATTGACGCTTAACCTCATGCCTTGCAGGTCTATGCTCACGTCTCTCGGATAAAATATTCTTTCCCTGACGTCGTATATATAAAGAAGTTCATTAAGCCAGGAAACGAAAAGCTCCAGCAAATCTAAAGATTCGATCTTTATGGTATCTTCCTGGTCGGGCTTTAAGTCGGAAAATTCGCCAAACATAAAGGAATACAACGCCTTCGCCGACTCCAAGACTAATCCTTCAGCCGAGTCGGCCTCTATCTCCAACCCGGCATCAGCCGTATGCGGTAATTCCTTCCAAGGCATTTACAGCCTCACTTCCTCTAAACCTTCATTTTTTAACTTTCTTAAAGAAGGATAATGGGTCATATCCAAATGTACCGGCGTTATCGATACGTAGCCATTGGCCACCGCCCAGACGTCGGTGCCCTCAATAAGCTGATCTGTCGGTTTTCCTGCTATCCAATAAAACACCCTTCCGTGAGGGTCCCGCAACTTTGTGACTTTGCCCTCGTATATCCTTAGGCCCTTCTTAGTAACTTTAAAACCTGCTAGCATACCCGTCTCCTTGTTTGGGACGTTTACGTTCAAAAGCAACCCTTTCTCCAACGGATGACCCTCGATCCATCTCACCAACTTGGCCGCAACGACGCCTGCAGCTTCAAAGTGTGCGCTCGTCTCATCTTCGCAGTCCAAGGAAAAGGCTATCGACGGACGTCCAAGCACAACTCCCTCCATTGCTGCCGAAACCGTCCCTGAATAGGTTAGGTCATCACCTAAGTTTGGACCTATATTTATGCCGGAACATACCAGTTCAACGGAGGGATCTAACTCCTCAAGGCCCAGGACAACGCTATCTGAAGGCGTGCCGTTACAGGCATAGACCGTTACCCCGACCGGATAAGGCCCGTTACTGACTTGCCATAGCCTCAAGGGACGATGAAGTGTTATTGCGTGTCCTACGCTGCTATGCTGTCTTTCGGGAGCCACGACCAACACCTCATGTCCTTCTTTCTTTAGGAAGGTAGCCAAGGTAATTATGCCGGGAGAAAGGACGCCGTCGTCATTAGTCACCAATATCCTCATTTACCAAAGACCTCTCTTGTAAAACTTGTCATTCATTATAGCATGATCTGAAATATGGCCATGATCACAGGCGTCATGATAACCTGGATGACTCCCAACAAAACCAAAAGGAGTATTATCAACATGCCGTACCGCTCCAAGAAAAAATATGCATTCATGGCCTTAGGTGGCAAGATGACATAAAGGATCCTGGAACCGTCCAGGGGTGGTATGGGTATGAGGTTAAATACCGCCAAACCAACGTTTATCATGATCATGAGTAACGCGAACCTCGAAAGAGCGAAGTTCGTCAAGAACACGGAAGGAAAAAACCTCACAATTAGCGCACAGACTATGGCCGTAATAAGGTTGCCCGCTGCCCCTGCAAGGGACACCAAGACAAGGTCTCTCCGCGGGTTCTTGAAATTTCTAGTGCTAATCGGCACGGGCTTTGCCCATCCGAACCTGAATATCAAAAGCATCAACGCCCCAATCGGATCCAGGTGCGCAAGTGGATTGAGCGTAAGCCGTCCTGATTTCAAGGGAGTATCGTCTCCCAGCTTGTAAGCCACGTAACCGTGGCAAAACTCATGAAATGTAATAGCCCAAAGCACGGCCGGCAAGCTCAGTAGTATATCTGCCCAACTTGGAAATCCCATTACATCCCTATCCTTTCTTCAAAACATAAAGAGGGTAATTGCTTTTTACCCACTTGATCTCGTCCTCCCTCGTCTCGACTTCACCTCTAAGACGAGCCAGCAGCAATTCCTCCAGTATTTTCCCGATCAAGGGACCCTTCGGGTAGCCTAACTCTACCAGATCCCTCCCCATTAGTATAGGATTGACCCTGTGCAGCCTCGTCAAATAAAGCAATATCCTCCTTCTTACGCGCCACTGCTGCGTAGCGGCAGCCCAAAAAAGGGCAGTCACGTAAGGAGCGTCCCGCAAAAACAGGTAAATCTCCTCGTAGCTTCTCATGCCCTTTCCGCCAATGGCGTTTTCTGCTGTGCCAAGATCATCCAAGGCCTTTTCTACGATCTCCCTGTTTGATTTGGACAAATGAAGCTTATCCAAGGTAGCGTGTTGCACCCAATCGGCCGACGAAAAAATTACGGCTGCCAAAAAAGCAAGCCAAACATCTTCTTCTATATCTGGCAGATCATAGCGAAGCCGCCTTAAAAAAAACGACAACCTTCGAACTATCCTGATGCAATTTCGGTCGACCTTGATCCCCGAAAATAACGCCTCGAATATGTTTAAACGCACCATCTCAAGTACTATTGGATAAACTTTTTCTTCCATAAAGATTAACTTTAGCTCGTTTTTAACCCGAGTGCCGGAAAGAAGTCCAAGCAATCCGCCTTTAACGGCGCTTTTGATCAATCTGAAGGTGTTGTCCTCGAACTCAAAACCAAGCCTTTGTTTGAGACGAAGCCCCCTCAATACCCTGGTAGGATCTTCCACGAAGCTCAGATTGTGTAAAACGCGCAGTTGTCTGCTTTGGAGGTCACGTCGTCCGCCAAAGTAGTCGATCAAAGTACCCCATGACGTCCTGTTTATGGATATGGCCATTGAGTTTACGGTGAAGTCCCTCCTATAAAGGTCATGCTTGAGACTGTCTCCCGCAACTTTGGGAAGGGCAACGGGATACTCGTAAAACTCCCTCCTCGCCGTGGCCACGTCAACCTTCTTGTCGCCCGGAAATACTATCGTACCCGTCTTGTAGCGCTCATGTACGGCCACCTTGCAACCGTCAGTTTCCCATGACTTGATGAAAGCTAAAGCGTCACCTTCGATCACTATGTCAAGGTCTTGATTTTCCTTCCCCAAAAGCAAGTCCCTGACGAAACCGCCGACAACGTATGCCTTAAGAGACATCTCCTCGGCTCTCCTGCCCAAACGCCTGAGGGTTTGTGTTATCCACGGAGAAAGCCTTTGCGCCATAAGCTGCGATACATCTTCCGTCCAAGGCAGTACGCTCCCCAAGGATCTCTCCTCGACGGGGATGGATATGGGATAAAGAGCCCTAAGCATATCGGTCCTGGTCACGATGCCAACGAGTGAGCCATTTTCCTTGACCGGCAGGCGTCCTATGTTGTGAAAGACCATCAATCTGTGAGCTTCTGAGATCGAAGCATCGGGATGCACTGTAATGACTCCCTCAGTCATAAACTCCCGCACCTGGGCACCTCCAAATCCGTGAAGGTGAGCCTTGTCCAAATCTTTTCGGGTTATGATGCCAATCAAGTTGCCATCCTGGACAATGGGTAGCCCCGAATGTCCATAACGAATCATGAGTTTATAGGCCTCGTCAACTTGAAGCTCTGGGGCTATGGCCATGACGGGGCTTGTCATGACGCTTGATACGGTCAGCAGTGGTCTTATATCGTGGGCCAGCTTTTTCTCAATATCCTTGATCAAAGCGTAAGGATCTATACGTTCAAGCGTTACAGCTGCAGCCTGAGGGTGTCCGCCTCCACCCCACCATGCCAAAAAATCCGCCACGTTCAGTATCTCTTCTCTGCTCCTTGCCACGATGTAAGTCTTTTGACCCATTGAAACTGCGGCCACAGCCACGTCCGCATCGAAGTAATCGCGCAAGCGATGTACAAAAAGCGATAAACCTTCAACGTATCGGCTTGCATTCAATGCCGACAGCACCACTTTAGCTCCGTTGATGTACCTCTCCCATGAATTGTCTATGAGATCGTTCAAGAGCTGCCTTTCCGCGGGAGTGAGTGATTGCTCGACAAATATGGGAATCTGCGTAAGGTCCGCTCCCAATTCCTTCAATGTTGCGATGGTCTCGTAATCCTTTCTGCAGGTACCCCCAAAGGTAAGGGCTCCGGAATCCTCGTATATGCCCATGGCAAATAGCGTCGCTTCGTGTGGAGAAATGGCTATGCCTTTCTCGAGGATAACCTCGACGAGCAATGTGGTACATGCCCCAAGCGTCTCTATTCTGCTGTAGGAAGCGGGCAGTTCGTCGAGCACGGTCCCCGGATGATGGTCATAGACGTGAATAACTACGTCCTTTTTGCCTACAAGAGAGGCAAAGGGACCTATGCGCGAAATAGAACGTGTATCCACGACTATCAATGTCGTGACTTCGTCCATCTTAACCTTGCGTGGCGTCAACACGTTATATCTGCTCGGGTATCGTTTCAGAAAATCCCTAACGTTCCTTGAGGCCGAACCTGAAAAACACGCGACAGCCCCAGGATACAGCTTAGTGGCGGCAACCATGCTGGCAAGAGAGTCGAAGTCGGCCCCGATATGAGTAGTAATTACCTTCAAATATCCAAAACCTCCCTAAGCCACAACAACGCCTTTGGGTTAACCCAGGTCAAGGAATGAGCAAGTATGACCGGAGTGTCATAGCTGTGTCTGCTTAATATCTCCTTTTTCAACTGATACAGCTTACATCGAAGGGTCTTTAGCTCGGCTTTCCATTCTCCCTCATCTTCTATGTCTCCATGCCATGAGTAGATGCTCCTTACGGGAACAATATTGACGCACGCGGCCAGCCTTTTTTCGACACATGTTCTGGCTATGGCCTGGGCTTCACTTTCACTGCCGCAGGTCACGGAGACCAGCATTGGGTAGGCAATTTTTAGCAAAAGCTCACCCAGTCTTTCGACCTCTTCTCGAAGCGCTTTTAGGTCTCCGCCATTTTCTATGACCCAATCGGACATCTTTTTCTTCTCTTCTGCGGGCAAAAGCCATCTTTCCCTAGCGGCAATGGCTTCCTCGTCAAGGCCTCGCATCGCATTTCTCCTTGCCCTAACGTCCTTGGGTGCCGTTACGTAGATCGCGAAATCTATCCAATCGGGCCTTCCGACCTCGAAAAGCAATGGAATCTCAAAGACCTTGAGACCTTCACCGCCTTCGAGCAACGATCTTTCCATCTCCGCCATAACCAGAGGATGTATCAGGTCACACATCCACCTGTATTCGGCCTCGTTGCAAAATCCTTTAGAGGCAACTTCGCTAGCAACGATGCGGCCTTCGCTGTCTAAGATGTCGTTTCCCCAGCGCTTGCGCGCTGCTTCTATTATCTCCGGCCTTAACCAGATCTGCCTCACTATCCTGTCAGCCTCTACAACGACGGCCCCCATCTGTTGCAGTAAACTGCATACAGTGCTTTTACCAGCTCCAATATCTCCTGTTAGACCTATGACCAACATCTGCAGGCACCTCTTCTTCCAAGCTCGCATCGTAAACTACCTTATACCTATCGGGGATCTCTTCCAAAAACCTTGAAAAGGCATTGTACTGCACATTGCCGAATAACATCCTTCTTTGTGCACCGGTCAGGTACAGCTTTTCCATGGCGCGAGTCATCCCCACATAGCACAGCCTTCTTTCCTCTTCAAGCTGCGACTCCTCCATCTTTGCCCTTGCGTGCGGAAAGATACCCTCCTCCATCCCCACCAAAAAGACTACGGGAAACTCAAGCCCTTTGGCAGCATGAAGCGTAAGCAAATTGACCCTGTTTCCACCGCCATCTTCTACATCGGCGTCGGAATAAAGGGTGACCATGGACAGAAACTTGGCCAAATCACCGCCTTCCGCGTTGACCGAAAGCAGCTCATATATGTTTTCCATCCTGGATTCCCAATCGTCAGGGTATTCCTCTCTCAAATATGTGCCGTAACCCGTCTCTTCCACTATAAAGGAAATGACATCCCTTACGTCATCGCTGCGCGACAAAATTTGGATCATGTAGCCGGCAATTTCCTTAGCTCCCGCCTTCGCCTTTCCCTTAAGAGGCAGATCTTCTGCCTGGACAAGCCATTGCCAGAGATCCAGGGGATTTTCGAATTTGCTGGATATACTCGCGATCCAATTTCCCAATGCCTGTAAGCTCTTTGGGCCCAAACCGCGAGGCGGCACGTTTCCAATCCTGTTGAGCGCGGCACCGTCTAAGGGGTTGACTGCCAACCTCATGTAGGACAATACGTCCTTAACTTCCCTTCTTTCGTAGAAGGATACGCCCCTCACGATTTTATAGGGGATGCCCCGGGTCATGAGATCCTGCTCGTAGCTTCGGCTCATCGCGTTTATCCTGTAAAGGATGGCCATGTCGTCGTAAGAATATCCCGACTGACACAGCCTTCTAATCTCGTCGGCGATAAATTGCGCCTCCTGACGGTCGTTGCCCGCCAGGTAGACTGATACAGGGGTACCGCGTTGATTTGCGGTCCACAGCTCCTTAGGTCTCCTTTCGATGTTATGCTTGATCACCGCGTTCGCGGCATCCAATATCATGCCCGTAGATCTGTAATTTTGGTCTAGAGTGATGACCCTGGCTCCTGGGAAATCGCGCTCGAAGTTCATGATTATCGACATGTCCGCACCGCGCCAGCCGTAAATGGATTGGTCAGGATCTCCTACGACCATTATGTTGCCCGATTTGGCCAACATCTGTATCAACCTGTACTGCGGAGTATTTACGTCCTGATATTCATCTACCAGCACCCACTTAAAGCGATCGCGCTCCTTGGAGATCACCTTTTCATTTACGCTAAGCAGATGTAGCGGCAGAAGAAGCAAATCGTCGAAATCAACTGCTCCCTGTTTCTTCAGTTCTTCATTATATGCATCATAAAATTCCTTCCACCTAGCCTCAAGTCCAAAGCCCGGCGAAAGCGTCTTCGGATCGGCGCTGGCCTTTGCCCTAGAGATCATATCGACCATAAAGGAGACCTCAAAGCGCTTTTTGTCGATGTTGAAGTCCTTCATCAATTTTTCTATGACCTTTTGAGCGTCACCCTTGTCGAAGACGGTAAAAGGCACTTTTATGCCCGCTTCGTTGGCCTCCTTGGCGTAACGATAAAGCATCTCTACTCCATATGAATGAAACGTCGAGATCTGCAAATTTTTGATGCTTGAACCCAATAAACTTTGAACCCTTTCCTTCATCTCCTTGGCAGCTTTATTGGTGAAGGTGACTGCCAAAATCTGCCAAGGAAGTGCCAACCCTGAGGCAACCAAGTAGGCAAATTTGTAGGTCAACACCCTTGTCTTGCCGCTTCCTGCGCCAGCTAAGACCAATAGAGGGCCTTTCGTATATAAAACGGCTTCCCTCTGCTTCGGATTCAGACCAGAAACAATCTCTTCAACGCGCAACTTAATTTCCCCTTACCTCGCTCAACCACGTCTTTATCGAGACACTAACTTCATCTAAGCCTTTGCCCTCAAGAACAGCGAGCTCAAACCTGGCGGCCTTCGGATTGAGCTTTTCGACGTCACTCCAAAAGGCCGACTTATCGAACTTTATGAAGGGCAGCACGTCAATCTTCGTAAGCAATACGGCCTTCGCCTTATGAAAGAGGGATGGATATTTCAGGGGCTTATCGTCCCCCTCCGGCACGCTTGAAATGGCCATCTTAAACGATTCTCCCAAGTCAAATTCAGCTGGACACACCAAATTTCCGACGTTTTCTATAAATAGGACATCTATGTCGTCAATGGGTATCTCTCGGAGGGCTTTTCTTACGAGATGAGCCTCTAAGTGACAGCCTCCCTGGGTATTTATCTGAACGACGGGCGTACCGGTGGCAGCTATCCGCTCGGCATCCCTGGACGTAGCTACATCGCCTTCGATCACGGCACATCGAAGGTCCAACTGTGGCAATAGCTTTTCGAGTAAGGTCGTCTTGCCAGATCCGGGAGAACCTATCATATTTATCATCAGTATACCTTTTTGTCTCATCAGGCTTCTTATAAAAGAAGCGTGCTCTTCGTCCGCCGCCATGACGGACTTCCTAACGTCCACAAGCTTCGGCATTTCTAATTTCCACCTCCAGGTTGGTCAGCTCCAGTTCCATTCCATTTAAGACGTTCACGTCTATTGAATTGCATTTTGGACACAAACCCAAAAATTCCTTATCGTCCCATTCATATCCGCACTCATCGCACTTTATGCTTAAAGGCACCTCTTCTATATCGAGTATAGCGCCGTCCATTATCGTTCCCTTAGAGGCAACCTCAAAGCAAAACTCAAGTATGTCGGGTACGATCTGTCGCATAACCCCAACTTTTAGCCGCACCCTAGTTACGGCCTCCCATTTTCCTTCTTCGGCCATTTTCATTATTTGTTCCATCAATGCCTCTACAATGGACATTTCATGCATATCATGGACACCTTAATTCGATTTTATACCAAAATTAAGGGGGCCGATCGCCCCCTTAGCAAAGTTCAACTTCAACCAGCAGTTTTAGTGTAAAAATTTATGCCTCGGGCTCGATCAGGCCATAACCCCCGTTTTTTCTCCTGTATACTACGTTTATCAATCCCGTATCGGCATTCTTAAAGACGAAGAAATCGTGGCCCAGCAAGTTCATCTGCAGCGTAGCCTCCTCGGGAGTCATGGATTTTACGGGAACTCTCTTTTTTCTCTCGAAGATTATCGTCTCTTCCTGCTCCGGATAAACTTCCATCGGCTCTATGCCGAAGGAAATATCGTGGGTCTTCAACTGGACCCTGTCCTGCAAATAAGACTTGTGGCGCTTGATCTGGCGCTCAATATTCTTCAGCGCCTTGTCAAAGGCCTTGCGGATATCGGGAGCGTAATCCTCGCCTCTCATGATGACTCCGTTTACGTTAGACGTTATCTCGACGACGTGCATTCCTCGCGTGAAGCTCACCACTACTTGAGTGTCGAGAATGCGATCGAAGAACTTCTCCAGCTTTGACAGCTTCGACTCCATATACCCCTTAGATGCGTCCGATATCTCAACATTACGCGTAACGAACCTGATATCCATCAATATCGCCTCCCGTTGTCTCCGGTGCAATGGTACAATTATTTTACCATGGATATGTATTTTCCTCGAGCCACAAGCTAAATTTGCCGCTGAATGCCTGTTAAGCTGTTGTGGTCCGTTTTAATGCTCTATAATAAATTTAAAGCATGAGATTTCAGGAGGGATGTTTCGATGAAGTTATCGACAAGGGCAATGAACATGGAGCCATCTGCGACCTTAGCGATCAGCGCAAAGGCCAAGGCGATGAAGCGCGAGGGAAAACCAGTGATATCCTTTGGCGCAGGCGAACCCGATTTTACTTCTCCGAGGGCAGCTTTAGACGCGGCAAGGGAAGCAATGGAGCGAGGAGAAACCCACTACACACCAGCAACGGGAATACCCGAGCTAAAAGAGGAAGTAGCAAAATATTACGAGAGGCGCTTTGGCCTTAAATACAACTTTTCAAAAGAGGTCATCATAGGTTCAGGCGCTAAGCCGCTCATATATGAGGCGCTTGGATGTCTTGTAGATCCCGGCGACGAGGTCATGATATTTGCACCCGCATGGGTGAGCTACGTGGAACAGATTAAATTATGCGACGGAAAGCCCGTTATCATAGATACCACACGATCAGGTTTTTTGCCCACCGCTTCGCTGATCGAGGCTTCGCTGAGCTCTCATACCCGTGGCATGATAATCAATACACCCTCCAATCCGGTTGGCGTCATATATCCTAAGGAAACTTTAAACGTCATAGCAGACCTGGCGATAAAACACGACCTGTGGATAATATATGACGAGATATACGAAAGGCTGGTCTACGACGGTTTGGAACATATAAACATCGTTTCAATTAGGCCGGAACTGCGCGATCGTACGATAATAATCAACGGAGCCAGCAAGGCCTTCGCCATGACGGGATGGAGAATAGGATATGCCCTTGGCCCTCAGGAAATCATGTCTAAGGTTGGAGATTTTCAGGGACATCTGACATCAAATGCGTCTTCCATATCTCAGTGGGCTGCTGTTGGAGCCTTAAGGGGAGCTGAGGAAGATGTTAAAAGGATGCATGAGGCCTTCGACGAAAGGCGTAAAAAGATGATTGCGCTCCTCAAAGAGGTCCCGAACATCTCCTTCGTCGAACCTAAGGGGGCCTTTTACGTGTTTGTCGACACAAGAAATTGCTTAGGGAAGACCTACGAAGGCAAAACCATCGATGACGATATCAAATTTTGTGAGATGGCTTTGGAGAATAAATACATAGCCTTAGTACCGGGAAGCGCTTTTCTGGCCCCGGGTTTCGTCAGGTTCTCCTACGCAAACTCCATGGAAGAGATTGAGGAAGGAGTAAGGCGTTTCAAGGAAATGGTAAGCGAGATAAAATAGCGCTTCTACAACCTACGCCGATAGCTTGATCTTTTTAGCTCCTGCTTGTAGCAAATGCATATATATAAAACCGCGAGA
>NZ_FSQZ01000001.1:1395000-1445000 GCF_900129645.1 Acetomicrobium flavidum | reverse complement strand
CCTCAGTAACGCTCTCGCATCTGCACACTATTTGGGCATATCTAGGGTCTTTTTCTGCTAAAGCAGATCTTTCTTCCATGGTGAGATATGCAAATCGTGGTATATGTTTACGCTCTGGCACAAATTTCCTGTTAGGCTTGAATTCAACAAGATCCTTTAGTTCATCTTTGATTCTTTCAACTATATGCTGTGCAATCGCGGGAGCGGAGGTAAAGCCTGGAGATTTGATTCCTGCGACGTTGACAAATCCATGGGGTTTTTTAAGGATCCCTATTACAAAATCTCCTGTATCTGGATCCGCCCTAAGTCCAGCGAAGGTAGTTATGGCCATATTGACCGGGATAGGAGGTATTAGCCGCCTTGCTCCTTCAATAACCTGCTTCAAGCCCTCTGCAGTGGTCGCAGTCTTATCGCGATCTACCTGGAATATGGAAGTAGGTCCCATTAGTAAGTTGTGATCTGCTGTGCTAGCCACGGTTATACCCTTGCCAGCCTCGGAAGGACAAGCAAAAAAGAAGCTCTTGACGAGATTTCCGACATATTTATCCGTTATGAAGTAATCACCCCGTCGTGGATGTATGACGAAGCTTTCATCGCCAACCATCCTAGCTATCCTATCCGAATGCACTCCAGCGGCGTTTATGACAATAGGAGCCAAAAACATTCCCTTATTCGTATTGACCCCCACAACCTGCTTTTCGCCCTGAGAGAGCAATACATCCAAGACCTCAGTCTCCAAAAACAACTCAACCCCGTTTTGTTGAGCATTATCCATGAATGCCAGGACAGCTTCGAAATTATTTATGATGCAACCCGTAGGAGCCCAAAGGGCAGCGATAATTTCCTTAGATGCATTTGGCTCTCGCGACCTTAGCTCGTCGCCGCTTATGATCTCCACGGAAGGAACTCCGTTTTTTCTTCCCTGATCGAGCAGTAAATTAAGATGGGCTATTTCCTCTTCGGCAAAGGCGCATACATAAGATCCTACTTTATTAAGTGTAAAATCAAGCTCCTCATAAAGGCTCCTGTAAATAGCATTCCCCTTTGGACAAAAGTAAGCTTTCATAGTGCCAGGCTTGTCGTCGTAACCTGCATGAACCATGCCGCTATTGGCCCTAGAGGCGCCTGAGGGTAGCTCTGAAGCCTTATCCAGAACAGCTACCCTAACATCATAACGTGACAACTCGCGGGCAATTGTCGAGCCCACAATACCGCCGCCAATTACGATCACATCGTAATATCGCGTGCTCACAAAATCACCTCCAAGAGTACTTGCAAAATCCCACTATGGAATCTAAAAGGGGAGAAAGGCGCATCTTGCAGTGCACCTCTCTCCCCTCTCATGCACCTTACGCGAGACTTATCTGATGCCCTTCGGCATTCAAGTCATACTAATCTATCCATCCCTTAGCTCTTTCAATCGCCTTCTTCCAGCCTCTGTACATTTCATCTCTCGTTTCCTTGCTCATGGTTGGCTCAAACCGCTTATCAACTTTCCAATTTTGCTTTAGCTCGTCTAAGCTCGTCCAAAAACCTGTAGCAAGACCAGCAGCATAAGCAGCACCCAGCCCCGTAGTCTCATTTACCTTTGGACGCACGACCGGAACACCCAAGAGGTCGGCCTGCAACTGCATGAGGAGGTTATTTCGTACAGCACCGCCATCCACTTTAAGTTCCGTGAGGGGCACTCCGGAATCGGCTTCCATTGCCCTTTGGACGTCCAAGGTCTGATAGCAAATGCATTCCAGGGTAGCCCTGATCAAATGCTCTTTTCGAATGTATCTCGTCAATCCCACTATACAACCTCTAGCTCTCATATCCCAATAAGGTGCAAACAATCCGGAGAAGGCCGGGACGAAATATATCCCGCCAGTATCTTTGACCTTGCTGGCAAACCATTCCGAATCGGCAGCATCATCAAAAAGTCTCAGGTTGTCACGCAGCCACTGGATCGCAGCTCCCGTAATGGCCATCGATCCCTCTAAGGCATAAACAGCTTCTCCCTCTTTAAGGCCATAAGCAACTGTCGTAAGCAGGCCGCTCTTGGAAAGGCTTGGAGTCTTGCCTATATTTAGCAGCATGAAGTTTCCGGTGCCGTAGGTGTTCTTTGCCTCGCCAACGTTGAAGCATACTTGACCAAAGACCGCTGCCTGCTGGTCTCCAAGATCTCCCGAAATGGGGATGCTCGCCCTGAATGGTCCGTTAGGGACAGTATAGCCGTAAATATGGCTGCTTGGTTTGATCTCTGGTAACATGGATTTCGGAATGCCCAAGAAATTCAGCATTTCCTCGTCCCATTGCAGCGTTTTGATATTCATGAGCATAGTCCTGGACGCATTGCTGACATCGGTTACATGAACCCCGCCGTTCGGACCGCCCGTTAGATTCCAAATTACCCATGTATCTATGTTTCCGAAAAGCAGCTCTCCCTTTTGGGCCCTTTCCCTGGCGCCGGGAACGTTGTCTAAGATCCACTTGATCTTGGGACCCGAGAAATAGGTGCTTATCACAAGGCCAGTCTTTTGATTGACCTTTTCGTTCGCGCCTGGCTCTTTCTCCCATTCCAGACAGAAATCCTGAGTCCTCATGCATTGCCAAACGATTGCATTATAGACGGGTTTACCTGTATTTTTATCCCATACTACCGTCGTTTCCCTTTGGTTCGTTATGCCGATTGCCGCAATGTCATTGGGATCTACATTGCCTTTCTCCAATGCCCCTCTAATTACGTCTTGCGTACGCGACCAGATCTCCATGGGATCGTGTTCTACCCAGCCAGGATGAGGGTAAATTTGTTCATGCTCCATCTGGCTGCTGGATATCGGATTGCCTTCCCTGTCGAATATCATACACCTCGTACTGGTAGTCCCCTGATCAATAGCAGCAACATATTTCTTTGCCATCCCGATCTCCTCCCTTTATTTTGATTATTTTAATTGGTCAACTTTTTTAGCAAGTGTGCGCTCTCCGCAACCTGCCTTACCTTTTCAACCGGAGATCCCGTGCTTGCCTCGACGGAGGCCAGAACGGTCCCCTCTAAAACGGGAGCATCGGCAATAACGACTTTACTTTTTTGATCTTCGGGCAAGAAATCCAACGCAGCCTTAGTCGACAAGACGGCGCTTCCGAGATCCGGTATAACGACAACGCCATCACATTCCATCAAAAGTTTATCCAATCCCTCATATATATTTGCAGTAGAAGTTCCCAGGCCCCCTTCTTCATTTCCGCCTACCCCTACTACCCTCACCTTTTCGCCTGCCATCTGAGAGGCAATTTCCACGATTCCATCAGCTGCCTTAAAACTATGGCAAACGACGAGAATCCCTATCATAGCTCTAAACCCCCAAGGCTTCGCAAATGGCCTTTAAAATTAGATAGCTGGACGTAGCCCCTGGATCCTGATGTCCTGCAGACCTCTCGCCTAAATAACTTGCACGGCCCTTCCTCGCCACCAACGGAATTGTATCCTTCATTCCCTTCTCAGCCATATCAAGCGCTCTCTTTAACCCTTCCTTCAAGGGCAATCCCTGCTTTGCTGCGGCCTCCAAGGCTTCTATGGCAGGCGTAAGAGCATCTACCATCGTCTTATCGCCTAACTGAGCTTTGCCTAATGCCACAACGCCCTGTAACCCCTCGCGAAAGGCCTGAGCTAACAACGTCAGATCTGCCTCTTTTTGGCCAGCGAGCTTCATCGAAGCTCTCATGAAGAAAGTACCGTAAAGTGGCCCTGCCGCTCCGCCAACGGTGCTCATTAACGTCATTGCGACATCTTTGAATACTGCCCCTATATCGTTGTACTGGTTATTTCGCACTTTCTCGAGAGCCTTTGTAAAGCCTCTGCTCATGTTGATGCCATGGTCGGCGTCGCCTATGGCAGAGTCAAGTTTCGTCAAAAACTCCTTGTTAGCATCTATAATTTCTTTTATGTTTTCAACAATGGCGACTGCTTTAGTGACATCCAGATGCTCGTTATCCAACTTTCTACATCCCCCATCTAAGCCCTGGCGTGCAAACGGGAGCGTCCCACAAGCGCTTCATTTCATCGTCAAGACGTAAAAGCGTTATGGAGCATCCCTGCATTTCTAAGCTGGTGATATAATTTCCAACCAAATTTCTTACTATCTTGATTCCCTTCTTTTCCAGAAAATCGCTCAAATCGTTGTAAACGATGTAAAGCTCAGATAAAGGCGTTCCGCCCATTCCATTGACAAAGGCCAACACCTCATCCCCAGCCTTAAAGGGAAGGTCATCTACTATCGGAGTCGCAAGCATTTCTACTATCTCTCTGGCCGGCTTCAGCTTCATGCGATGCCTGCCCGGCTCACCGTGAATTCCTATGCCTATTTCAATCTCGTCGGGTCCAAGCTCAAATGTTGGCTTTCCTGCAGCAGGAACCGTGCAGGGCGTGAGGGCCATGCCCATCGAACGCACGTTGGCATTGACGCGCTCGCACAAACTTTTAACCTCTTCAAGCGATCCTCCCTCTTCCGCTTTGGCCCCCACTATCTTTTCGGCCAAAACGGTGCCACCTACGCCACGCCTGCCAGCAGTATATAAGGAATTTTCCACCGCTACATCGTCGTTGATGACAACCTGTTCCACGGGTATCCCTTCGGCAGCCAGCATATCGGCAGCCATTTGGAAGTTCATGATATCTCCGCTGTAGTTCTTGACGATGAATAAAATTCCCTTTCCACCGTTGACTGCCTTTGCTGCCTCATACATCTGGTCTGGGGTCGGAGAGGTAAATATCTCACCGGGGCATGCAGCATCAAGCATGCCGTAACCAACATAGCCAGTGTGCATGGGCTCGTGACCGCTGCCACCTCCAGAAATGACTGCAACCTTTTCCTTGGGGGAGTCAACCCTGAGCACCGCCCTCGCTGACGGATGCAATTTGATGAGATCCGCATGAGCCTTGACCAAGCCGCTAAGAGATTCCTCAACTACTTTTTCAACATCGTTGATGAGCTTTTTCATTTTCAGTTCCACCTCCTCAAGTGTAATAACATTTCATCATAATAAAAGAGAAAGCACGCCATATGACAACATATGCTAGGCTTTCTCTTTTTGTCTCTGTGCCCAGTAAAAATTTGTAACGAATTTTTCGTTATTGCCCTATTCATTGCTCCCACAAAGCTCTTTCGCTCGTAGAAACGGCTAAAATCCCCCTTGATAATATTTTATTTACCTGATCTAGCGTCTTTATCAGCCCGCCAGCAATTAATGGAAACGGAATTTCCTTCAAAATAGGTTCATCCACGGCAATCACAGAAATGCCGGGGAGCACCTCAATGAAATCAGGATTCACATTGTAAGCTAGCTGTTTGCCTTTCTTGAAGGCCTGGGAATCGAGCAGAAAGATACGCAGTATAGTGAGCAAATTCAGATCTTTAGCGATCTCGAGAACATTTTTATGGGTCGTTATCAAGCCTTCAGGGTTAATTTCGCGTGCTAAAAACCTTATTCCCGAGGGATCCGTTTTTAGCCCTTCTATTAAATCAGCATGGACGAATACGAAATGTCCCCTTTCTCTTAGGCTATCCACTACGTTTTTTAGGGTGTAAATGGAGGATTCAAGGACAAATACGCATCTTGGCGTTATCTTCAAGGCTGCCTCGACATCCTTGCTAGACCTCAAAGCAGGTATTATGGGATTTTTTTGTAATAGGTTTTTTAGGTCACTCAGCCCAGACATCACATAACTCCCTTATACGTTACCCGCTGTTTCAGCGGACAACTAACTTTGCTAATTTTCCGTTATTTATTTTACCAAGTGCAACAACAGTATGCAACTTAAAATGTTATTTGTCCCATTGGTTATTTACTGATGACCATCAAGTTGCCCATTTCCCTAGCGCTTCTGCCATACAGCATCATCTCGTTTGCTGCATCTACGGCGTCTTTAAAACCCCAACAGGCCAGTAAAACCTCTGACAAGGAAAGCAAGCACCTGCTGCGCAAATCTTCCCATAACGGCACGCTCAAACTAAGCCATACGTATAGAGATTGGGCTTCGAATATCTCCTTAAAACGATAAATGTAGCGCAATAGATATGAATCTAAACCTTTTATCACCGTGGGATTACTTTCGCTTAGTTCAAAATGCTTGAGCTGATC
Source organism: Acetomicrobium flavidum (assembly GCF_900129645.1). NCBI lineage: Bacteria > Thermotogati > Synergistota > Synergistia > Synergistales > Acetomicrobiaceae > Acetomicrobium > Acetomicrobium flavidum. The sequence goes on along the minus strand of NZ_FSQZ01000001.1, from coordinate 1,438,877 downwards.
GGCAACAAACCCCTCCTCTTCCCACTGCTGCAAAACCGATTCATCGGGAAACTTGGACAACGAAAACCACATGGGAGGTGGAGACGTATAGGAAGGGTTCAAAACATCAAGAGATCGTGAAAGCCATATCTGGATACGAGATACGGATTCAGTCATATTCCACAACAAAGCCCATCTTAGACCCCAATAGGCCATCTCTAGGGTGATATCTTTAACGCTGCTTTCGAGATTGTGGCCATAGGGTTTTATTATTTCGCCTTTTTTATCAGTAGCTATCCGCCTTTTCATTATATTCTGCAGAATGGAAACGGTCATTTCATGATCTCCGGGCGGCTCCAAAAGTTCAAGCAATCCCTTACGTAGGGAATTGACAGAGTCTTTTGTTAGTAAAATCTTGCCCAGCAAGCCCAGGTCGAAGAATTTCGGCCTATCACGACATAACGTAACTTCATTCCACTCATAGCTTCCCATTTTACCCCAACGCCACACTTCATAGCTCTTGCAAAAAGCACTGCCAATTAATACCCTATTAAAAGGCATAAAAAGCGCAACGAGGGGGGAGAACTCCGTCGGTATACCCGCAACGGAGTCGCTGTCAGGTAACCTCACTATCTCACCCGAAGACATCAATTCATATAAGCGCATATTGCGCTTCACCCCCTCTACTTCCTAACATAAGTTTACCTTTATATTGCGCTGGAAACAAGCCCAAACTAAATTTAATCTCTCCAACGCCTATGGAGCCATAGCCACTGCTCAGAAGATCTCCTTATGAAGCCCTCTAAAATATCGTTAAATTTTATAGTCATCTCTCTTATGGCTTCCTCTCTTGGCAACTCATAAAGAGGCTCTATGGGGGGCAAAACTAAGATTTCATGTTCATAGGGAGCAATTCTATAGGAAACGATCGGAACGACTGGAGCCTTCGTAAGCAAACTTAAGGCAGCTGGCCCTCCTACAGTGCTTGCAACTTTACCCATAAAGGAAACCCTTATACCGTCAGTCCCCCCATCCTGGTCCGCCAAGATCCCAATGAACTTGCCTTGTTTTAATAATTTAGCACCCTTTAACAATAAGCTTTTCTTGGGTATCGTCTCCACGCCTAAGGCTTTCCTATAATAGGCCAACAATTTAGAAACATGCACATCGTTCGGATCTCGGACCCCAGCGACTAGGGGATAACCTTTACATGCCAACCAGGCTGCCAATAGCTCCCAATTTCCCACATGTGCAGTCAAAAGCACAGCCCCTCTCCCGCTCTTTGAGAGATTTTCGAGATGCTCTTCCCCTTCTACCTTTGTGACCCATTTGGAAACAGCTTTAGGGTTTTTGGTCAAGATGAGAAATTCCATCACCGATAAAGAAAGATTGAAATACAGCTTTTTCACTACTTCTCTTCTCCAGGAAGGGTCACTTTCCGGATAGGCTATCCCCAAGTTTGTCAAAGCGACATTTCTACGAATTCCGAAAGTGCAGGCCAATCTATAAAGCAGATATGCCAATATATTTGCACTTATGCCCGGCTTAACAAGAAAATGGACACCTTTTATTGCTGTTGCTACTACACTCATGACTTCCTTTCTCCTCGTTTTGTTTTGTCAAAAATAGAGCAGGAAGGCGCCTTCCTGCTCTATTTTATAGCAACCAGTTCCACGATGATTGCGACGTTCACAATATCTCCTAGTCGACAGCTATCATGACCTCAGAAGCTTTTATCACAGCGTAAGCTTCCATTCCTTCTTTTAATCCTAATCTTTCCGCAGAAGCCTTGGTGATGATAGAGACCACCTGCTGTCCTCCGGGAAGTTCTAATGTAATCTCAGAGTTTACGGCCCCAGGAACGATCTTTATAATTTTTCCCTTTAACATGTTTCTGGCACTTAATTTCACAGGACATCACCCCTTTATCAAAGTCTAGTAAAACACTGATCCTGAGTCCCGCTTACCTATTAAGCTCTATTAAATGATACCTCTTTTTCCCAAGCTTTAACAGCAGGTATTTCCCATACAGAAAGTCATTCTCGGAAACCATACAATTTTCATCGAGAACTTTCTCGCCGTTTATGGTGACAGCTCCGCTTCGAATCAACCTACGAGCCTCGCTTTTACTGGAACAAGCACCAACTTTTGTCATTATATCCACTAAGGAGGAAGGGACTTCGCTGGCATGACCGCTTGGCACTTCCAGCCTTATCTCCTCCAGTAAATCTTGGGTAAGATCCTCAAGGGTATAGGATTCCCCGAAAAGAATCTCACTGACCTTCTTAACCCTTTCTACTGCCTTATCGCCATGAACAACGCGCGTCACCTCGTAAGCAAGCTTTCTTTGGGCCAGTCGCATTTCGGGATGATCGTTATGTTCTGCCATTATCGAATCAATTTCATCAAGAGGAAGAAAAGTGAAGAGCTTTAAGAATTTAGGCACATCACGATCATCAGTATTTATCCAGTACTGATAAAACTTGTAAGGCGTCGTGCGCGAAGGCGAAAGCCACACCGTGCCCTCCTCCGTCTTCCCGAACTTTTGGCCAGAAGCCGTCAAAAGCAAGGGATACGTAAGGCCGTAAGCCTTCCCCCCAAGCTTTTTCCTGATCAGATCAATGCCGGCAATTATGTTTACCTGTTGGTCATTTCCTCCCATCTGCAGGATACAATTTTCATGTTTATATAGGTGATAAAAATCATATGCCTGAAGGAGTATATAGGAAAACTCTGTGTATGTAATGAACTTATCTGGGTCCTCAAGCCGAGTCTTTACGTAATCACGGGCGATCATGAAGTTGACCGTAAAGTATTTCCCTATATCTCTCAAGAATTCAAGCAATCCCAACTTGGACAGCCAAGTATAATTATTGACAATTTTTGCCGACGACTCGCCACAATTAAAATCGAGGAAATGCTCGATCTGCTTTTTGATTGAAGCCATGTTGCTCTCGACCTGCTCCAGCGTCAAGAGCTGCCTTTCTTTGGTCTTCCCGGAGGGATCTCCGATCAACCCTGTGCCGCCCCCTGCAACGGCTATTGGCTGATGTCCGGCGCGTTGCAACCAGGCCAATCCCATTATGGGCACAAGATGTCCCACATGGAGGCTATCAGCTGTCGGATCGAACCCTATATACCCAGATACAAGCCTTGCCTTAAAAACAGTTGACAGTTCCTCCGGATCGCTGCACCATTCCATAAATCCCCGTTCTTGTAAGATCTGAACAACATCCTTCGGCATCGATATTCCTCCTGAAAAAATTTAATCATCCTAATTATCCTTGAAAAACAGTTAAATGCAAATTGCATCAATTTATCAATTATTCGCCTGCGGGCTTTTATATTGCCACAACAGCTCTCCATCGGTAATGCTCTGCAATCCCATGAAGAGATGCCCTGCATTTTTTAGCGTTTCAATGGCCTTGTATAGCTTACTGAAATTCTCCCGGATACCAATTCCGGCTGACACTTGGGTATTAAAAGCCTTGTTTACAGAGAGAAGCCTTTCTATATCTGCGGCAATTGAGCGAAAATCCACGTCAGCCCAAAATATATATTCCTTTCCGGCAACTGCAGGAAGCGCTCTATCTAACGTAAGGCCATTCAAGATGGCATCATTCGAGATAAGGCCAAGCAAGGTCATCTCCTCACTAGAGGCCAATACCAAGGAAACCGGGAGCTCAATAACCCCTCCACTCTCAAAGCCCTCCAAAGGACTTCTGTTGATCAATAAACTTTGAAGCCTGTTTTCCCATATATAATCTACTATTTCTTTACCTAACTCCTTCCTGTTCGGAAACTGAAAGAGCACTCCTGGCAAATTAAACGTGAAGACGTTGGCTTCGCCGCCCAAAGAGAAAATGACCTGACCTCTTAAAAATTCTAACAATTTATCCGGATTTACACCCAATGTGCCTGCCAATGACGAGACTCCTTTCGCTAACTGTGGCGTGTCAATCATGGTAAGCCCTAGGGCAAGCGAACTTTGAGACGGGAGGATATAATTCCCTGACCATTTCTCGGGACGAGGCAAACTTACTTGCTCTTTGGATAAAAGCCCCTCGATGCCCTGGATTTTCCATTTGGCATTTAACTTTTTATCATCGCAAATCCACGCTAACTCTCCTTGGATATTTGCTGGAACATTGCACCTCAAACGTCCTGACCATTCCCCCTGTACAAGCCATTCGAAGGAGGATATATCCCTTTCATTGTCCAGGTTATGTTTCATTATGTCCAAATCATCCATTGACGACGACACTAAAAGGATATCCCTATAGGGCAAAATCAAGATAGGATTCGATTGAGATGTGTTTACCTTCACGATTCCATCGACGAATTCATAACTAACATCAGGATATGCCTCTATCCACTTGGCTGGCAACTTGCCCAAAGATATAGTATGCAAGATTTCATGATCGGGTTTAATTGCCAGATAAAATTTCCTATCCCTGGGCAACACCAGACAAGCAGTGTTTTTTGAGCCCTCGAGCATGGATAACAACATATCGACAGATTTAAAGTTGACATCCTTGATCGACAAAACCAATGACAGGAGGTTGTCAACGGCAACCGTTTCTTTAATATGAAGCAGAGTCGATCCTTCCTCGACATACAACACGTAAGGTTCTCCTTCTTCGGGAATCGGCAGTGCATTAATCGCTGCTTCCTCTCGAAGAGGCTTTCCCAAAAAAATCAAACCACATATAAGGATTGCTAATGCCACAACGCAAGACGACCAAAAGACAAGCGAGCTTTTAGATCTGACGTTTCTCAAGAAACTCCCTCCCACCATCATGGCAATTTGCCTGCCTAATATGTCATTATCAACAATACTCCCTGCAGCAGGACCTCCGTCGTCCTGCTGCTTACAAAGAATATTAACTTATACGAAGCATGCTTGCTAGTATCGCTTTCATTTACAATAATATCGTTAAGGAAGATATTTTTCGACAGCTTACATAATATATCATTTAACCAGCAATATAGCCACTACAACCAGCAAAGCGCGAGGAGCGATGAAAAATGGCCACAGTCTTGGGATTGCTTTTTATTTTTTTTGCCAGGATAGCGGATGTATCGATCGGCACAATTCGAATTCTCCTTTTGGTCCGAGGAATGAGGTTAAGGGCTGCAGTAATCGGGTTTTGTGAAGTAAGCATATACATGATAGCCCTTTCAATCGTATTAGGTGGCGGTAAGTTAAGCCCCTTAGAATTAGTGTTCTACGCTGGAGGATTTGCTACTGGCAACTACGTCGGGTCATTCCTGGAAGAAAAATTATTATCAGGATATGCCTTGATCGAAGTAATAGCAGAAAGCAGCCCTCTGGTTAGAGAAAGGGTCGAAAATCTAAGAGAGGCAGGATATGGCACAACGGTTCTGCGTGGAGAAGGTAAATTCGGTGAAAGAATGATCTTAAAGATAGTCTGTGAGAGAAAGAAAATTAACGACGTATTGACCAAAGTTAAGGGATTAGGATTTGCCTACATCTCCGACATCAAAAGCGTTTCCGGGGGATTTTTCCCCAGAAAGGGGAAGTAATACTTTACATAAAATTATTGTACCTCTGTTTGATGATGATTTTATGTCAATTTGGCCGTTTACCATGCGCATTCTTTCTGCCATATTGGCTATTCCCCTATGCCCTTTTATCCTTAAAGATTCGATATCTCCCTCAAAGTCAAAACCACTTCCATCATCTTCGATTTGAAGCACTAAATATCCTTTCTCGCAAGCAAGCCTGACCCAGACGTTCTTTGCACTGCCATGCTTTACTGCGTTATTGATTGCTTCCTGTACTATCCTAAAAAAAGCTAGCGTTACATCCTCGTTAACATCAGGAATTTCACTTGCTTCCAGATATACTTTGATCCCGTAAATGCGGGCAAGCCTTTCTGTGAGCTCTGTCAACGCTTGCAGCAAACCAAGATCCAGCCACGGTGGCGAAAGCGTGTCGCAAAGCCCCCTCAACTCCCTCACGGCAGCGGTTGCGCTTTCTTCGGCTATTTCTATATATTTTTTTGCCCTTTCGCTCCAACTTTCTTGCTTTAGCAATAATATTCTCTGAAGTAGCGCCGTTACATCCTGAAGCGGGCCATCGTGTATTTCTCTGGCCAGTTTAGTCCTTTCCTCTTCCTGCACTTGAACCAGATCCGATACATATCTCTGTGTCAGCTCTTCCCTTTCCTTTGCCGTTTCAGCCAACTGGTACAATACCTTCCTTAGCCTGCGAAGCTCCCAGACAGCAATGGGGTCGTCGGGCTTTGGGAGGTCTATGCCCCATTTCAAACTGCTTACCTCAGCTTCCAATGACAATAAGGGCATTATCAACCATCGCCAGAAGGCCCACACGGCACACATCCCAACTATGGCCAAAAGCCCAACTGCCGCGGGCCATAGATGCGAGAACCGTACCATGGGCCCAAGCAATTGAGACCATGCCACTGCCGCAATGACATACCATCCTTGCGAGGTGGGAATCGCAGCTATTGTGTACGTATCTCCTAGCGGCCCCTTGAGAAGAGTGGCCCTGCCCACAGGAACGCCAACTTGCCAAATCTGGGGTAACACATCTTGCGCTTTTGAGGATGCGGCTAACAAATTTCCGTCCTCATCCACTAAAGCTACCCATCCTGGCATCGACATATCCAAGACCAAAGAGTCCAAGGATCTAGGCGGCATCATCAGAGCGCGATGTATAAAACGTGGCCTGTCAACCCTCGAGGCCACAGATTGGGCCAAATCCAACACGTAGGACTCCGTCACATTTTTCATGGCCCTTTCATGTTCAACCACTCCCCAACCTGTGACGATCAAGATTGCGATGGAGGGAATTAACACTAACAACGTGAGGATCAAAAGCAAATGCCTTCTCATTATTCCAGCAATTCCTCCAGAGTTACCACACCGTACTTCAAAGCCAAAAGCAAAGCTTCAGTTTTGTTGCGTGCTCCTAATTTGTCATATATCGAAGCCAAATGCGTTTGTACGGTTCTTTCGCTTATATAAAGCTTTGAGGCTATTTCTTTGCTGGATTCTCCTCTGCCAGCCAACAGCAAGACTTCTCTTTCCCTCGGAGAAAGGCCTTCCGGGCTAAATCCGGGCTCCTCTACGGCCTTGGCAACTTCCTTATCCAGATATACCCCCTGAGACGCCACTATCTCTATGGCCCTCAAAAGCTCGTCCGGCGATGCAGTCTTCAAGATATAGCCTTTGGCGCCTGCCCTTAAGGAGGCTAACACATATTGTTGGGCATCGTAAGATGTCAGCATGAGACATGCCACTTGCAATCCTTCTTGCCTGATACGGCGAACCAGAGTTACGCCATCTATACCGGGCATTCTAATATCTATGAGAGCAACGTCAGGCATTTGCTCTTTTATCAATTCCCAAGCGCTTTCGCCATCCGAGGCTTCCCCCACCAGCTTTATGTTTTCCCTTCCCTCGAGATAGGACTTAAAACCCTCTCTCGTCAAGGGATGATCGTCAGCCAAGATAACCCTTATCACCATAGTATACAACCTCCAATCTATGACCGATCTTTCCGATAACTATTGTAATCATAATTCCATGATCTTATATTAAGTAAAGATGCTTATTGTACTCGTCATTGTAATCCGCAATGAAAATTTTTTTGAAAGGCAGGCGAAGCAAAAGTTGAATTCTAAAAAGATGACGATGTTATTGTGTATTACCTTGGTGCTGATGGTGATTTCTATTTATTTAGGAGTCAAACTGCACGACTTGAATGGCAAGCTTGTATCGCTCCAAAGGGCATACCAAGATCTCAGCGCATCAATTCCGCCATCTCCATCTTGGCCCGAAGGAATTACAAGAGATGGTATGATCGACCAACTTGTCAAGAACAAAGAGTTATTCCCATGGCATGGGGTACTTGGCGGTACCATGGACATTTACGATCAAAACCAGGTTTGGTTTATAGGCCCTGCCTGGTGTATGGCGTACATAGAGGACGGACATATGGGCGGGTATATGTTGCTGCGATATAAAATAACAAAGAAAGGAATCGAATGGAGGTTAATAGATAGCGAAGAACTTTAAGGGTAAGTTTGGTGGAATTTCAATCAGTTTTCAATGATTTTAAGCTTGCCTCCATTTACCTCTATGCGTTTGGGAAAAAGGGCCGCAAAATCTGGGTCGTGCGTGATGACGCCCACAAAGGCTTCTTTGCCCAAGTTATCGAACAGATTCATCATCATTTCCAAGTTTTCATCGTCCAACATGGCGAGCCCTTCATCGATAAACAGAACTTCCTTAAAACCAACCTTATTTGCCAAATGCCTGAGCATTAGCAAGGCCACCATGGCCCTTTCTCCTCCGGATAAAGTAGTGACATCACGCTTGAATCCGTTGACAATTGCATAGAGCCTGCCGTTTTCCGATACTAGCGAGAGGCCTCTAAAAGAAAGGGCTTCGTTGACGGCATCAAGTAAACCGCTAAGTATCGTGTCGCTTAAAAAGCGAACGAAGTTTCTGCCATCGGAATACTTCTGAAGCTTTAAGGCAATATCATATGCTTGGTTGAGGCGTTCGAATTGCTGCTTGATCGATCTCATCTCGCCTTCCAACGACCTTCTTTGCTGCAAATCGTACTTCAGTTTTGTTATTTCATCCTTTCGAGCTTCTATTTTTCGGTTTATTTCTTCTCGTAAACTCAACAATTTATCCAGATCAGGTAAACCATCGCGGATCCTCGGTTCAAGCTCTGATAATTCTTCCTCAATATTGGCAAGTAAACCCTGAAGCCATTCTATGCGATTTTTCTCTCTTTCAACTTCTTCTTGTTTGCAGGGCCTTACGTCACCACTATGAACAAGTTGCCATTTGTCCTCGTGACTTAGCTGATATTTTGCACATACTGCTTTAAATTGGCTCGTCGCTTCTTTGAGCTCTTTAAGAACAACATCGCGCCTCCATTGCAATTCGGCAAGCTCCACTTCCATGGTGTGCCTTTTCTCGTTAAGGCGGTTAATTTCTACGTTCAAGCCATCGCCTTTGCTTCTGAGAATTTCCATCTCCTTCAATAAATCTTCTCTTTTTTCGCAAGCTTTAACGACATACTGAGGATCAAGATCTCCAAGCTCTGGCTCTAATTTAAGCAAAGTTGCCGTCATCGTTTGAAGATCGCTCAAATTTTTTTCAAGGACTCCTACCAGCTTTTGTCCCTTGATTTCAAGCACTTTCATTTGCTTATCTACGTCATCTAACGCAGCTTCTATATCATCAAGCGAAGCTTCAGGGTATGTCATGCCCCCACACATATGGCTTATCTCATCCCTTAAACGCCTTCCTTCCTTTAAAAGGAAAAGGGCCTTGTTCTGTGCATTTGCCCACTCCGACAAAGCCTGACCCAAATCCGAAGAGAGCAAGCCTTTGGCAACCTCTATGGCTCGATTTCCCCTGAAACGGCTGAAGTCAACAACGCCATTAGGCGCCAGTTCCGTGATCCAATCGATCAACTTGCTCCTTATCCTTTCGAGCGCAACTGCCATGGAATGAGAGGCACGCTTGTGTTCATCGATGATCTCGACCAAATTCCTTCGCAATTTCTGACAGACCAAACCCTGGCGACGAGATGTAATTTGGTCATAAGCCTGTTTATTTTTATGAATTTCTTTATTAAGCAATTTAATATCTTGTTCACATTTAGTGATATTACGATGTAAATCGATGTACTTATAAGCTAAGTCTCGATACTTAGCAATATTATTCAACTTTTTTATCTCATTTAATAGATTTTTATAATTATTTCTCAAAAGTTCTATTTCATTAAGTTTCGGGTTTACCCTTTTATCTATGGCATTGATACCATTTTCGACCAGCCTGATTTTCTTTCGAAGGCCTCCGTAATTTACGGAAGCTGCGACTAGCCTTTTTAAGGCTTGTTTTGCGTCATATAATCTTAAATTCTCATAAAGCCGTTCGAAGTTATCCTTGGCTTGCTCTATTTCCGCTTTATATCGAGAGGCTCGCGCCTGGAGGTCTTGGAGTCTTTTTGCCGTTTCTATGGCCTTTTCGTTCAAGGTCAATTCATCCTGCAATCCTCTCAATTGATTGTTTAAGCTGACCAAATTCCTGTTTATCTCTTCAAGGGGTGGCATCTTTTCCAAGAAATCGGAAATTTTGGACAAATGGCCCTTGATGTTTTCCACTTCTCGCGATGCGTCTTCTATGACCCTGCGAACCCTTTCCTGCAGCGTGCTTTCGCCCTCCAACCCCAAGGACGCAACCAAGATTTGCCATCTGTCGCCTGGGGAAACATCCACGAACTTCGTGACCATTCCCTGAGGCACAAACACGGTCGAGATAAAGGCCTCTCGCAATCTGCTTAAAGTGGTATCAGTGGGGTTTCCAATGAAAGGCGAAAGTACCTTCACAATTCCTTCATTCACTTCTCTGACGGTGGAGGCAAAGGGCTGCCATCTCCCGTCGACGTGCCTTTCTAATAGCGCTTCTTGTTGGCCCTTGGGCGCCCTAAATTTCCTAGTTACCCGATATTTGTTACCATCCTTGACAAAGGTGCAGATCACATATCCTTCCGATGTGCCAGTCCTGATGATGCTTTGATTGTTGACGTTCCTAACTGGAGTCGTCGAGCCGAAAAGGGCCAAGACCAGCGAATCTAGGATAGAACTCTTTCCCGCGCCATTTGGCCCGACAATGGCCACCGCCCCAGGTTCAAAAACTATAAATGCTTCCCTAAGGCCTAAAATGTTTCTTACCTTTAAATCTAACAATTTCATTCCTGCTCATCCGTTTCGAAGAAGGATTTCAATTCGGACCACATGGTCGAGGGGTCTTTGCCCAAAAGCAGGCTTTCTCCTATGGCCTTCAAAATTTCCTTCGTCGCATCGTCCTCATCTTGATTATCTATGAAGCGCTTCCATAAACCCAGTACATCAAAGGGATCTTGTGATGAACTGGTTGTCTGCAATATTCCGTCATTAACGGAAACCGCGACTATCCGATCGTCAGTCAAAAGGCGAAATTTGTCCAGCAGTTGCGACACAGGTAATGCCGATCTGTTTAGGACTACCCTAACATAAGCATCCTTCGCAACTTTGTCTAGGGATTCGCAAAGTTTGCTGGAGGCCTCAGCTTCGTCATCGTATTCTAATGTAACGAGCGACTTTCCCTGAAGGGGAACATCGATAATATCTGCTCTTTCATCTACGACATAAACCCCCAGATCGTTTCCTTCCTCTGCAAAGTCCAAACGGATTGGCGAGCCAACGTAGTAAATGGATGAACTTTTACCCTTTACCTTATAGTGTCTATGGATGTGACCGCAGATAGTCTTGTCAATTTCAAAATCCACTAAAATCCTTTCGGGAAGGGTTATTTCGGAAAGGCTCAATGGAGTTCCCTCAAGTGCCATATGAGCAAAGCATAACCGGATACTACCTTTTGGGGCATCCTTCCATCGCACTTTCAAGAACTCCTCTATTTCCATGCCCTTGGGCAAGTCATGTCTTCGCAAGTAGGGAACCAAAAATATCACCGTATCACCCAGGGTCACAAAGCTTGCATCGTCCACAAATACAAACCTTCCGTCCCCTTGAAAGAGTTCCCATATCCTGATGCCGCTCCAGTCATGGTTTCCCTTGAGCAAATATATAAAGGGTTTAGCGGGAAGAGATAGAACTTCGGAGAAAAACTTGGCTATGGGCAAAACAACGTCCTCTCCAGGATACCGAAAGCTATGGAATATATCTCCCAGGGCAAATAGGGCATCTACATTAAAATCCCTGGCCACATCGTATATTTGAGAGAGAGCCAGAAGAAGTTCGTCCCTCCTATCGACCCCCCAGGTACGTATTCCAGCATGCAAGTCGGCACATAAGAGGATCTTCTTCAATGCTACCCCAACCCCAACTCCTGCTCTATGGGTCGTAACGCCTCTATGACATGCTCGATCAACTCTGCCAGAGGCATTTCAAGCAACTGAGCCCCCTTTTCAATTACTTCCCTATTGACTCCCTTGGCAAAGGCCTTATCCTTCCACTTCTTCATGACCGACTTTGCCGTCAAGTCCGAAAGCGAACGGCTAGGCCTTACAAGCGCTACGGCTATTACGAATCCCGTAAGCTCATCTACAGCGTAAATGACCTTTTCCATTAACGATTTAGGTTCAACTCCAGTCAATTCCCAAGCGTGAGCCAACACTCCTCTTATAACTTCCTCGGGATATCCTGCCTCCTTCAACCATTCGGCTCCTTTTTTAGGATGTTCCTCTGGACATTCCTCCCAGTCCAGATCGTGGAGCAGCCCCACGATGCCCCACAAATCTTCATCTTCACCAAAATGCCTTGCAAAATATCTCATCGCGGCCTCAACGGCCAAGGCATGCTTTACGTGGCTCTCGTCATGATTATGCAATCCGAGCAACGCATAAGCCCGCTCCCTTGATAGGTCAAACACAGCGAACATCTCCTTTCCGCAATTAATTTCAACCTAGGCGTTTGCCTGTGGACATTAAGGTTTAGGAAGATCGAGAATATATTTCGTTTCTTCAACTTCAAGCTTGCTGCAAATATCAAGTATCGCTAGCTCCACTAGGTCATCCGTCTCATAGGGGATGAAAAAACGCCTATACCCAAACCTCTCGGCATAAAAGGATAATGAGGATGTCTCATTGGTAGATACTTCGTTTTCAAGTTCACGAGTAAAGCGCTCTAGAAAAGTCCTCTCGTCGAAGAATGGATCGCTACTTATTAGGGCAATTGCCTTACACTTGCCCAGACGCATTTTTCTGTCCTTGAGATCGCAAAAGCATATGCCAACCTTTATGTCTTCGAATTCCTTGACAAGACTTGACACAAAGGTTTCCATAGTTCGAGAGTAGGAGAAAAGCATCATAAAGCCCAACGGAAAAACCATATCCCTGCCGGGGTCTATGGTCTTATCGTAAGATACAACTCCGACCTCTCCATAGTTCATTCCTCTCAAATAAACGAGCTCGCTCTCTAGTTCCATTGCATAGGTAGCGATATCTCTTATAAGCTCATCCGTCCCACCTAAGAAAGAGACAGGCTTATAATCAAGCCCATATGGCGTCCACATGGGCACCTCGAAATTTACGTTTCTAGCCCAAAGAGGCAGTCCCTTCATGGTTTTTACTCCCAACCTCCCTTCGTTTCCTTAACAGCTCGCCGACCTTTGCAATTAGCTGCTCTATTTCCGGTTTTGTTATCTGCCCGTCAGCGCCGACGCTTTGAGCCTTCTTCTTGATATCGTCGGCCATGATAGACGAAAATACAATAACAGGTATATTACGCAAGCGCTCGTCTTCCTTGATCTTTTTCGTCAAAGCCAAACCATCCATCTTGGGCATCTCGATATCGGTTATAACCAAATCGAATGCCTCGCCCTCATCGCACAGCCTGTCCCAAGCTGCCTTGCCATGAGATACTGCCTCAACATTATGAAAACCGCCCTTGGCCAGCACGTCTTGAATCATCTTTCGTATTAAAGGCGAGTCCTCAACTACCAGTATTTTGTACTGATCGAGATCTCCCAAATCGGATACCGCGCCATGCATCCTTGTCGAATCCACCTGATACTGGCCAGCTAACTGTGGATTTACGACTTGCACTATCCTTTCATAGTCTAGTAGGAGTATGTTTCTTTCGTCCCTTTTGATTACGTACAAAACGTTTTCACCCAAAAAGGTCCCCGTTAAGGTTGCATCAAGCTCTTCGGAATGAATGCGGTAGATCCTTTCCACTCCATCTACAACAAAGCCTAGCTTCATTTGGTTAAACTCTGTGACTATTACTTTGCTCTGTTCCAGAGGAACCGCCGGCGTGATGTTTAAATATATGCGCAGGTCGATCAGAGGTATGACCTCACCGCGAACAGTTGTTATGCCAAGCATGGCCGGATGTGACTGAGGCACCGGACGCACCCCGGTCCATCGCAAAATCTCCCTAGTTTTGTCGACGTTTATGGCAAAGCTTTGATCCCCAAGCGTAAAGACTACTACCTGCCATTCGTTGGTACCAACTTCCGTCATTATACGATCCTCTCGCATCTTTTCACCTCCTCAAATTTCATCTAGCCCCTATCTGCGAACATCGTAATGCCTTTAAACCATTTTAACACCGGTGCTCTCATCATATCCTCATGCATACGCCATTGCCAATTACCATCCTTGCTGGCCGGCCTGTTCATTCGTGCTTCAGGCCCAAGCCCCAGTATATCTTGAAAGGGGATAATCACCAACTTGGCTACGGACAGCTCAACTAAACGAACCATGTCACGAGACACACAGTTTGCCTCCGTTTTACGTCCTAAGAAAAGTTTCAGATTTTTTACGGCCGCTGAGGAGGCTTCCTCCAGAAACCATCCCAACGCAGTATTATTATCCTGAGTCCCAGTATAGGCAACGCAATTTTCAGTGTAATAAAACGGTGCGTGTAAGTTCTGTTTCGGGTTGTCCAGCCCAAATAGAATGACCCTCATGCCAGGTATATGGAAGGCGTCCATAAGTTGACGAACATCCTGAGTTATCTGCCCTAAGTCCTCCGCTACTATCGGAACATTGCCTAAACGATTTATTATAGCATTGAACAACTTATTGGCAGGGCCCTTCACCCATCTTCCGTTAACGGCCGTTGATTCCTGTGATGGGATTGCCCAGTAAGCCACTAACCCCCTAAAATGATCTATCCTAACCATGTCGTACAATCTGAAGGCATGAGCCAATCGCCTAATCCACCACTCGAATCCATGCTTCTCCATTGCATCCCAGTTATATAGGGGATTACCCCAATATTGTCCTGTTACGCTAAAGTAATCTGGAGGAACGCCAGCTACATGGGTTGGCATGCCTCTTTCATCGAGACAAAACATCTCCCGGTTCGCCCACACGTCGGCGCTATCGTGAGCCAAATATAGAGGCATATCCCCAAACACGCTAATCCCCTTTGATTTCGCATACAAATGCAATCTATCCCACTGCCGGTAAAAGATGTACTGAGCAAATTTTTCAGCCATTATTTCATTGGCAAACTTCTTGCGTGCCATTTCTATGGCTTGCGGTTGCCTGCTTTTTAGCTCATCCGGCCATTCGTACCATGGCAATTTGTAATGTGATTTAAGTGCCTTATATAAAGCATAATCTTCCAGCCACCAGGAATTTTCTTCGCAAAAACGTCGAAAATCATCGTCGGGAGTAAACTTGCAGTACCCCTTATACGACAGATCTTGGCGGATATTTATTGCATCCCTGAAATTAGCGGTAAGGCCATTAAAACTAGGAGGAAGATCTCCCTCTGTCAGAAAACCCTCCTCAACCATCGCCATTGGGCTTATCAGCATAACGTTTCCCGCAAACGCGGAAATCGAACTATAGGGGGAAAAACCATAAATTTCCTCCGTGGGATTTAAGGGTAAAATCTGCCAAACTGATTGATTGCACTCTTTAAGCAGATCGATGAAGCGATAACTTTGAGATCCCATGTCACCCACGCCCCAAGGGGAGGGCAAGGATGTGATATGGAGCAATACACCGCTTTTTCTTCCGTCTACGGGAATCACGTCCTATCTCCTAATTTGTGTGCGTTTGCGACAATTTCCTTCATTTGGTAAAATGATATACCAAAATATGCGTTTTGTGGGTATAATCCTTTTGAGAGATTCTAGTGGCAATTTGCACTTGTTTATATAAAAACAATTTTCAGAGGAGGTTCACGCGATGCCAGCAAAAAGATATGTTACCATCGATGGCAACGAAGCAACGGCATCTGTAGCCTACAGGCTATGCGAGGTCGCTGCCATATATCCTATCACTCCCTCTTCGCCAATGGGCGAACATGCTGATGAATGGGCTGCAAAAGGACAACCTAACATTTGGGGTTTTGTGCCGAGGGTAATCGAATTACAGAGCGAAGGAGGGGCATCGGGATCACTGCACGGTGCATTGCAGGGCGGAGCACTCGCCACTACATTTACGGCATCTCAAGGCTTGTTGTTGATGATCCCAAATATGTACAAGATAGCCGGGGAGCTGACATCGGCAACCATGCACGTTTCTGCAAGGACCGTAGCCACCCATGCGCTATCTATATTCGGCGATCATAGCGACGTAATGGCGGTCAGGCAAACCGGATGGGCATTGCTTGCATCGAGTTCAGTGCAGGAAGCACACGACTTTGCGGTTATCGCCACAGCATCTACGCTCGAAAGCAGGGTTCCCTTTCTTCACTTCTTCGATGGTTTCAGGACATCTCATGAAATCAACAAGATCGAGTATTTAAGCGACGATATCTTAAGACAAATGATCGATTACGATCTGGTGCTGGAACATCGTAAACGCGCTCTTTCTCCGGATCGACCCTTCATTCGCGGGACAGCCCAAAATCCGGATGTCTTCTTCCAGTCAAGGGAAGGATGTAATCCCTATTTCGCGGCCTGTCCCAAGATAGTCCAAGATGCCATGGACAGGTTCGCCAAGTTTACTGGAAGGCAATATCACCTGTTTGATTATGTAGGAGCGCCCGATCCCGAAAGAATAGTTGTACTAATGGGCTCAGGAGCGGAGACGGCTCACGAAACCGTAGAGTATTTACTTAAAAAGGGAGAAAAGATCGGCGTCATAAAGGTACGACTTTACAGGCCGTTTTCCGTTGAACACTTCGTTAAGCTTCTTCCCAAGACGGTGAAGTCCATTGCTGTGCTGGATCGCACCAAAGAATCCGGGAGTGCAGGAGAGCCGTTATATCTGGATGTAGTAAACGCCATATACGTAGCCAAGCGCGATGGCATGTTAGATGCCAATTTCAACCCCATCGTAATAGGTGGTCGTTATGGCCTGTCTTCCAAGGAATTCAACCCAGCTATGGTCAAGGCTGTCTTCGACGAACTGAAAAAGAGCGATCCGATCAAACAGTTTACCGTAGGTATAGAGGACGACGTGGCCAACACAAGCCTGAAGGTGGACCCAAGTTTCTCGATAGCCGATCCAGAATCTACCAGGGCCGTATTTTATGGATTGGGCTCGGACGGAACCGTAGGCGCCAACAAAAACTCGATAAAGATCATAGGCGAAGAAACTGATCTGTACGCTCAGGGCTACTTCGTTTATGACTCCAAGAAGGCCGGCGGATATACCATATCTCACCTTCGCTTTGGCCCCAACCCGATTAGGTCGACCTATCAGATCGATAAGGCCAACTTTGTGGCTTGCCATCAGTTTGCCTTTACAGAAAAGCTCAACATCCTCGATATAGCCGAAGAGGGAGCTATATTCTTGCTCAATAGTCCCTACAGCGCTGAAGAAGTGTGGGATTACCTGCCGCGGACGATGCAGCAGCAGATAATTGACAAGAAATTACGTTTCTATGTGATAGATGCCTACACCGTCGCGAAGGAAAAGGGATTAGGTCCTCGCATCAACACCATAATGCAGACATGCTTCTTCTACTTGAGCAAGGTAATTCCCTTCGATCTGGCCGTCGAAAAGATAAAAGAAGCCATAGTAGAGACTTATGGCAAGCGCGGAGAGGCTATAGTGAACAAGAATATAGCAGCGGTTGACGCTGCCTTAGAACACCTGCATGAAGTTAAAGTTCCAGGTAAGGTCACTAGCAACTTCGACATAAAACCGCCAGTCTCAGAAAAGGCTCCTGAATTTGTAAAAGAAGTATTAGGGCCAATGATGGTGCTTCAGGGCGACAAAATTCCCGTGAGCAAGCTTCCTGCCGACGGGACATTCCCTTCGGGCACTTCAAAATGGGAGAAGCGCAACATAGCAGTCGAAATTCCCCAATGGAACCCTGATGTATGCATACAATGTGGCCGCTGCACATTCATTTGCCCACATGCCACCATCAGGGCAAAGGTATACGACAAGTCGTATCTGAAGGATGCTCCAGAAGGATGGCAGCATGCCGATGCCAAGTGGCCTCAATATAAGGATCAGGCCTTTACAATTCAGATTGCTCCAGAGGATTGTACCGGATGCGGCAGCTGCGTCGCTAATTGCCCGGTGAGCAAAAACGAAGATCCGACTAAAAATGCCCTTAGAATGGTAACTCAAATAGACGTGAGGGACAAAGAGATTCCTAAGTGGGACTACTTCCTGTCCTTACCGGAGATCGACAAGGAAAAACTGAATACACAATCGATAAAGGATTTGATGTTGGTCCAACCGTTGTTTGAGTTCTGCGGTGCCTGTGCCGGATGCGGAGAAGCTCCGTATCTCAAGATGCTTAGCCAGCTTTTCGGTGACAGGATAACGATAGCCAACGCAACGGGTTGTTCATCGATCTACTGTGGCAACTTACCCACCACTCCGTGGACGACCAATAGGGAAAATCGCGGTCCGGCCTGGTCGAACTCGCTATTCGAGGACAATGCGGAGTTCGGACTGGGAATGAGGTTGGCCTTGAATGCACGCATCAACAGGGCAAAGCAGCTTTTAACCGAACTGGCCGGTCAAATTGGAGACAGGCTGGTGCAAGACATATTAAACGCCGATCAAGCTACTGAAGAGGGCATCAAAAAACAACGAGCGAGGATAGAGGAGCTCAAGAAAACCCTAAGTGGCATATCTGATGTAAAGGCAAAGGAACTTGCAATGCTTGCCGATGATCTGGTCAGAAAGAGCATCTGGATAGTAGGTGGAGATGGGTGGGCATATGACATAGGTTACGGCGGTTTAGACCACGTGCTTGCAACTGGCGAAAACGTAAACGTCCTGGTCTTGGATACAGAGGTGTACTCCAACACCGGAGGACAGGCCTCGAAGGCAACGCCGCTAGGTGCGTCCGCAAGGTTTGCCGCAGCCGGCAAACCTACGGGTAAAAAGGATTTAGCATTGATGGCCGTAACTTACGGCAATATCTACGTGGCACGCATAGCCATGGGCGCCAATCCAACTCAAGCGGTGAAGGCCTTCCACGAGGCAGAATCCTATGAAGGTCCTTCATTGATCATAGCTTACTCCCACTGCATCTCGCACGGGTATGACTTGAAGCGAGGTGCGGAACATCAGAAAATGGCTGTCGACTCAGGCCAATGGATACTGTTCCGATATGATCCAAGGTTAAAGGAAGAGGGAAGGGCATTCCAGCTGGACTGCAAGGAGCCCACCCTACCCTTGAAGGATTATCTGCTTTCGGAGAGCCGATTTGCCATGCTCCACAGAGATGCGCCGGAAAGGGCAGAAATGCTGCTGCAGGCAGCGGAGGCATTCAATAAGGAACGCTGGGCACTCTACAAAGGTCTGGCCGAGGTTCTCAACAAAAAACAAGCTTAAGCGAGGATGAAGGGGAAGGGTTTAACCCTCCCCCTTCATCATTTATTATGCCCTGCAAACTGCAGCATTTCATGCTTTATCATTCATTCCACAATATGGTATATTAATAGTCGCGTCAAAAAAGAGATCCCGAAGGGAGAGTGACAGAGATATGTCAAAAGGCTCTTACAGTTACATCAAATGGTTCGACGAACTTGGGAAAGAAGATATACCGCTGGTCGGCGGCAAGGGGGCAAACCTTGGCGAGATGACCAATCACGGCATACCGGTACCACCGGGATTTTGTCTAGTATCGAAAGCTTACAAGGATTTCGTCACGCTATCCAATATCAACAAAGTCATAGAAGACATCGTCTCTAAAATTGATTTTGAAAATTCGGAGGATTTGGAAGAAAAAACTGCTAAAATAAGAAATTTAATCATAGAAACTGATGTCCCGCCACAAATCGAAAGGGACATTTTACAAGCATACGCAGAGCTGGCAGAGCTTGTCAACCTAAATGAACCTGAAGTTGCGGTACGCAGTTCGGCAACCGCGGAAGACCTGCCAGATGCTTCCTTTGCTGGACAGCAAGACACATACTTGCATATAAAAGGCAAGGAAAACCTTTTGAAAAACATAAAAAAATGTTGGGCATCCCTTTGGACTTCAAGGGCCACATATTATCGCCAAATCAAAGGATTCGACCACATGAGCGTCTTGCTGAGCGTCGTGGTACAAAAGATGGTCAATGCATCGAAGTCAGGTGTCATGTTTACTGTAAACCCCATAACCAATGACCGCGATGAGATTTTGATAAATGCCAGTTGGGGCTTGGGCGAGGCAGTGGTCTCAGGGATAGTAACGCCCGACGAATTTCTCGTGGATAAGAACACTTTAAGCATAAAGGAAAAACGGATAGCAAAGAAAACGATCATGATCGTTAGAGAGGCCTCTGGAATAGGTACAACAAAGGTCAACGTCAAGGACATCTTGGGGCCGGGAGCAATCTCTGAACCCTCTTTAACCGACGATGAGGTAAGAAAAATTGCCAATATGGGCAAGAAAATAGAAAACCTATATGGATTCCCCCAGGACATTGAATGGGCCATCGACAGAGATACGGGCGAGCTTTACATTCTTCAATCGAGGCCCGTTACTACGCTTAAACCTCAGGAACAAGAGGGTCCGACCATTCTAGAAGGAAAATCTGAACCGGAGGTCCTGGTTAAGGGTTTGGCAGCTTCCCCCGGAATAGCCGTGGGTAAGGTCAAAAAAATAAAGAGCGTCAATGAAATAGGCAGGATAGAAGAGGGCGACGTGCTTGTCACGACCATGACAAACCCCGACATGGTACCTGCAATGAAAAAGGCGGTAGCCGTCATCACTGATGAAGGCGGAAGGACGTGTCATGCCGCTATAGTGTCCAGGGAATTTGGGATACCCTGTATTGTTGGCACCCAAAATTCAACGGAGATCTTACAGGACGGCATGGTGGTGACAGTAGACGCTACCAGGGGAGTGGTATACAAAGGTGACAGGCTATTTCAGTTACAAGAGCAAAAACCTAAGGCAACAGCTCAGGTCAGCGAAATGTCGGAACGAAAGATGAGGGAGATAGTTGAACAGTGGAGCCCAATAACGGGTACAAAGATCTACATGAACCTTGGAGAACCCGGGCTCATCGATAAATACAAAGACCTTCCCTTCGATGGCATTGGTTTAATGAGGACCGAGTTCATATTTACGGATATGATCGGAATCCACCCGATGTATTTAGTTAAACAAAACCAGGGAGACATATTGATAAACAGGATGGCCGAGGGAATAGCTCAAGTTGCTCAAGCCATATATCCACGGCCCGTAGTCGTCCGTTTTAGTGATTTTAGGACAAACGAATTTAGGGGTCTCAAGGGCGGTGACGAGGTCGAACCTGTCGAAAACAACCCCATGATCGGTTGGAGAGGCGTTTCCAGGTACATTTCACCGGAGTACGAAGAAGGCTTTAGGCTGGAATGCAGAGCCATTTGTAAAGTTAGGGAAGAATACGGATTAACGAATACCTGGGTAATGCTCCCCTTCGTAAGGAACCTTTGGGAGTTGGATAAAGTGAAGGCAATCATGGCTTCTGAAGGTCTAACTCAAGGTGGAACGCTGAAAATATGGATCATGGCAGAGGTGCCTTCGGTGGTGATGTTGGCCGAGGAGTTCGCCCAAAAAGTAGATGGCGTGAGCATAGGAAGCAATGACCTCACGCAATTGACATTGGGAGTCGATAGGGATTCTGGAATACTTAACAGAATGGGCTATTTCGACGAGCAGGATCCTGCAGTCTTAAAGGCCATCGAGATACTGATAAAAGCAACGCACAAATACGGAAAAACTTGCTCTATATGCGGACAAGCTCCATCTGTATACCCCGGGTTTGCCGAGTTTCTAGTTCGCAAGGGAATTGACAGCATATCCGTCAACCCGGACACCGTTGGCTATACGAGAAGGCTTGTTGCTGCTGTAGAGCAAAGGTTGCTGCTTGAAAGGGCTCTTTCTAAGGACTAAAAGAACCAAGGGGAGGTGCTTACTTAAATGACAATCTTGAAACAATCAAGCGAACAAGTAATTCGCGAGAATATGCGCGGCGGAAAGGGCAAGATAGCTTTTTATTACGTACCCATCCCCGACGACAAAGGGGCCATCAAGATGGCTTCTCGCATAGAGCTTGATCCCGGAGCGTCCATAGGCCTTCACGAGCACACGGATGATGAGGAAGTTTACGCAATTATGTCAGGCAAGGGGCTACTTACCGATGGCAGCACCGAAATTGAAGTAAATCCAGGGGATATCTTATTGA
The DNA here is from genome assembly GCF_900129645.1 of Acetomicrobium flavidum. Classification (NCBI taxonomy): domain Bacteria; kingdom Thermotogati; phylum Synergistota; class Synergistia; order Synergistales; family Acetomicrobiaceae; genus Acetomicrobium; species Acetomicrobium flavidum. The sequence continues at coordinate 1,416,782 of NZ_FSQZ01000001.1, read as the reverse complement.
CGCGCAAGGGAATGTCCCATAGCATAAAAAATATCGGCGACGTTCCGCTGGTATTTTTCGCTGTCATAGCAAAAAAATAAGTCCATAGATCGATTAAAAGGGTCAGCAATTAGCCGACCCTTTTAATCTTCGTTTCAATTATCAGTTGGTCTTATATTTCTGCGAAAGCTCATTGCACTTTGAAACTCCTATAAAATCCGTGAACTGTTTGAAGGACCACATTTGATCCTGAACGTCCCTATCGGTTTTCTTGACCCTTATCTCCTCTGCCAGAGAATACATCGCTTTGGTGGCAGAAAATAGCAACCCCACGGGAAATATGACTATCTTGTACCCTAACCTTTCAAGCTCATCAGCGGAAAGCATGGGAGACTTTCCACCCTCGGCCATATTGGCTAAAAGAGGTATGCCTTTCAGCTCTTCCGATATTTGTTTAAACTCGTCTGCGCTGTATGGAGACTCTACGAAGATGACATCAGCTCCAGCATCATAATACTCCCGGGCACGCCTTATCGATTCCTCCAATCCCATTACTGCCCTAGCGTCAGTCCTTGCTATAATCTTAAAATTAGGGTCGGTCCTGGCGTCGCAGGCTGCCCTTATCTTTTGGACCATCTCACTTGAGCTTACAACTTCTTTGCCTTCGAGATGACCGCAACGTTTAGGAAATGTCTGGTCCTCTATGTGGATGGCCGCAACGCCACTTTGTTCATACTCGCGTACAGTTCTACATACGTTCAGGGCATTACCATAACCGGTATCGGCATCAGCAATTACCGGTATATTTACTGCCCCTGCTATGCGTCGGGCATTATCTATCATCTCGGACATCGTTATAAAGCCCATGTCTGGCAAACCAAGCAAGCTTGCCGAAGTTCCAAATCCCGTCATATATGCACATTCATGCCCTGTAGCCTCGATGATGCGGGCGGACAATGCATCATAACAGCCAGGTGCGACGATTATCCCATCATCTTCTAACATTGTCGCAAACCGCTTGCGAACGCTCTCGGTCTTGCCCATATTTACGCCCTTCCCTTCATGTTTTTCACATATTCAATTAAACCGCCAAGGCTTAGTATGTCTTTGATGGATTCAGGCAGCGAAGGAATCTGATAACTTCTACCTTTGGTGATATTCTGAAGCACACCAAGGTCCATATCTATTTCCAAAACATCGCCTTCATCCGTCTCGTCGACTGCTTCAGGGCATTCTATGAGTGGCAGTCCAATGTTAATTGCGTTGCGATAAAATATGGCAGCAAAGCTCTTCGCTACTACAGCACCTACCCCACATCCCTTAAGAGCCATCGGCGCATGCTCTCTGGAGGATCCGCATCCAAAGTTTACGCCTCCCACGACTATGTCACCAGCTTTGACTTTTTTGGGAAAATCAGGGTCTATTCCTTCCATGCAGTGCTTTGCCAGTTCTTTTGGATCAGTAAGGCTCAAGTATGCTCCCGGAATTATGACGTCCGTATTCACGTGGTCGCCATATTTTAAAGCTCTTCCCTTTATTTTCATCTCACATCACCTCTGCAGGATGAACCAATCTTCCGGCTACCGCCGAAGCTGCTGCTATCGCAGGATTTGCCAGGTAAACTTCGCTTTCCTTGTCTCCCATACGACCTACGAAATTTCTGTTAGTCGTGGAAACGCACCGTTCTCCCTTGGCCAAGATGCCCAAATGTCCACCGAAACAAGGACCACAACCCGGAGGCAATATGGTAAATCCGCTATCGGTAAAAGTCTCGATCAAACCCTCCTTCAATGCCTGAGCAAATACCTTCCTGCTGCCCGGTGCAATCAATCCTCTTACGCTAGGGTGCACCTTTTTGCCTTTAACTATCTCTGCAGCAATGCGTAAATCCTTTATGCGACCGTTAGTACACGAGCCTATGAACACTTGATCGATCTTGATGTCACCTACCTCCGTAACGGGCCTAGCGTTCGAAGGCAAATGAGGCATGGCCACCATTGGTTCAAGCTCGCTTAAGTCCACATCGATGATTTTTTTGTATATGGCATCAGCGTCGCTCTTGTATTCCTTGTAATCTCGCAATCCCAAAGCATCCACAAACTTCTTGGTGACCTCATCAAAGGCAAATATGCCATTAACGGCTCCGCACTCGACTGCCATATTGCAAATGGTAAAACGGGAATCCATATCCATATATTTAGCGCCTACACCATCAAACTCCAAGGACTTTCCCAGGGCTCCATCTGTGCCTATCATCGATATTACGTAAAGTATTACATCTTTGCCCGAGACCCATTTACCAGGAGCCCCTACCAGCAACACCTTCATTTGCTCTGGAACCTTGAGCCATGTCTTGCCCAAGGCCATGATTCCTGCCACATCGGTACTGCCCATCCCCGTGGAAAAAACTCCCAAAGCACCATGGGTTACCGTGTGAGAATCGCCGCCTATCACCAAATCGCCAGGTTTTACCAAGCCGTCCTCCGGGAGAACAACGTGCTCTATTCCGTAACCAGCATCATAAAAATGACATATCCCTTTTTCTGCAACGAAATCGCGCATGGTCTTTGAAAGTTTTGCGGAAGTGACATCCTTGTTTGGAGTAAAATGATCCAACACCACCACTATTTTGTTTTTATCGAAGACGTCACCATCCCCCATCTTATTAAATACTTCGACGGCAACGGGTCCCGTTATATCGTTCATCAAAAGCAAGTCCACATCTACGTCGATGATATCGCCCGGTTTGAAATTTCCTTGTTTACAATGAGCAGCAAGGATCTTCTCAGTTACTGTTCTTCCCATTTTGCATATCCCTCCCGATAATCTAGTGCCTTCTCAAGGTATAATAACTTTCCGATCTATCTTTTTTGAATTGTTCTATATCTTTTGCTTTTAAGTAATCTATTATCCTGACATGATACTCATAGGTCTTGATTAAATCTGCATCCATAAGGAAGTTGTACATTCCTAAAATTAATAGGAGGTAAATGTCAAGAAGCACTTTTACGGTCCATTTAAGATTTGACTTGGACCAAAGATATTTATGAAATTCTAGATCTTTTAAAAGAAAATTACCTAATATAGGCTTTCCTGGAGTGTTTAAAAGAATAACTTCTTTCATCTCTTGAACTAGTCTTTTTAAATGATTTATATCCTCTTGAGATAATGCATCTCTACTGATCAAATCATTAAATATGCGCTCTTCAAGCAAATATCGAATTGTATATATTTCTTCCATGTCTTCTTTACTAAATTGCGTTATTTTAGCACCTTTATGGGGTACAATTTCCACAATACCGATTGCTGCGAGCTCTCTCAGTGCCTCTCTGATCGGAGCTTTGCTGACGTTAAGCTCCTTTGCAATGACAGATTCGTTAATCCACTCGCCGGGCTTGTATTTATCTGAAAACAAGATCTCGACCATTAGCCTTTCCTTAACAGCCCCCGCAATGCTCCTATAGGGCATTTCATCCAGCACGCTTTTTGTGCCTCCTTTTCTTAAAACAATTTAAAAATTAGTCGAAAGTCGAATTCGAATGTATCCAACGTTTTAAGAAAAATAGCACTGTTTTATTATTTATTCAATAGGAACATAACTAAAATACAATATACACGGCGGGTAAGCGCTTGGAGCGTAAAGCGCAGGCAGCACATCAAGAGCAAAAGCCAGGTCTATACCCTTATCGTCTTCCAGCGATCGGATGTGTATCTCTTATAAATAAAAATCGAGCGAAAAAGTTGGTCCAAAAGCTGAGCAGTCCATAGACCAATCAATCCAAACCCCAAGGCGACAAACACCTTAGCAAACACCACCCGAATACACCAAATACCGATCATGGTGGACAACAAGGGCCAACGCGTGTCGCCAGCACCCCTCAGGGCACCAGCCAATATGAATTGGGTAGATTGCAGGGGTTGCATAATTGCAACTATCTTCAATGCTTTGGCAGCCATGCGCGTTACCTCTGCGTCGTTGATGTAGATATCGGCAATTTGCCTGCCGAAAAAGAAAAACAAAAGGGCAATGGAGAAGGCTATTATCATGCCCAGGCGGCGAGTTTCAAAGCCACACCTTTCGGCGACATCAGGCCTACCAGCCCCCAAACTTTGTCCGACAAGAGTGGTTGCAGCTATGCCAAAGGCCTGACCTGGAGCAAAGGAAAGCCCCACGACATTAAGAGCTATCTGATGAGCAGCAAACACCATTGTGCCAAGGCTGGCCGCAGTTCGGGCAAACTCGATCTGCCCCGTCCTTAACGCCACTTGTTCAAGCCCGGATGGCAAGCCGATCCTAAGCATGCGCTTTACGAGGCCAACATCAACCTTTAACCTCAGCAAAGGAAAATTCGAAAATATAGACCCTTGGCGGTGCACAGCATAAAAAGCCATCATCATGCCAAGACCGCGTGAAATAGTGGTGGAAAGTGCGGCTCCCGTCACTCCCATAGCAGGAAAACCAAGCTTGCCGTAAATCAATATGTAGTTCCCAAATACATTGATTAAATTGGAAAGGATATTGTACTTCATTGGACTGACCGTGTCGCCAGCACCCCGCAGTGCAGCAGTGATACCCATGGTTATAGCGATGAAAATGGAACCTAACGCCACGATGCCAAAATAGGATGTAGCCAGAGGGATTACCTCAGGCTTAGCACCCATGAATACGACAACTCTTCTGGCAAAGAGAAAGCCAATCAAACTGGTCAATACACCCAGGATAGCAGTCAAGATCAAGGTTTGCCTTAACACAAGGCCAGAGGATCGCCTATCGCCAGTACCGATGAAACGAGCTACCAAAACTGTGGTGCCAACATTTAGAGCCTGAAAGACGGCTAATATCAACATCATTGGCTGGTTGCTTATTCCCACGGCCGCTAACGATGCAGCACTGACGTTTCCCACCATTATCATGTCTACCATACCAAAGAGGGTAGCCAGCATCAGTTCCAGCAAGGACGGCAGGGCAAGGATCCAAATATATTTATCCAGTAGCTTTTTGTTTAGCTTATCGTTATCGAACAAATTGTCTAAACTAATTGCTTTTCTTTTGACATTCATCATTCATCTCGCACCTAAATTTAATTATAACACTGTCATATGAAAATGAAATTCTCATGCACAATGTCATATTATAATAATGCTACATTAATTCATAAATAAGTAAGGGCAAATATGAATATTTGCCCTTACTTATTTAGCTAGACCACATTTAGTTATCTTATGCCGTTAACCAAGAATGGCCTTCAGATCCTCCTGTGGAGTAGTGATGGGTTTTAGGCCAAGATTTTCGCTCAAGAAAGCGACGACTTTGGGCTTTAAAAAGGCAGGAAGGGTTGGCCCTAACCGCATGTTCTTGATGCCAAGGGCAATAAGGGACAATAAAATGCAAACCGCCTTCTGCTCATACCACGACAAAATGAGAGACAAGGGAAGGCTATTTACATCTATACCGAAGGCATCGGCAAGTGCTTTGGCTACAACTATAGCTGAATAAGCATCGTTGCACTGCCCCATGTCGAGCAACCTTGGGATGCCCTCGATGTCACCAAACTCTAACTTATTAAAACGATATTTGCCACAGGCTAAGGTCAATATTAGACAATCCTTTGGTACGCTCGTTGCAAACTCAGTGTAGTAATTTCGACCTGGTTTTGCTCCGTCACAACCACCTATCAGGAAAAAGTGACGGATTTTACCCCTCTTTACCAGGTCAATAACTTTGTCCGCCACGGACAACACCGTATTCCTTGCAAAACCTATGGTGATGTATTTTTCAGGTGCGTCCTCAGTAAAACCAGGCTGGGCTAAAGCAGCCTCTATTACGGGAGAAAAATCCTTATCAGGACCAATATGGCGTACGCCTGGCCATGCCACAAGGCCCGTTGTAAAGATCCTATCTTTGTAAGAATCCTTTGGCTTTTGGATGCAATTGGTAGTCATTAATATCGCACCTGGGAACTCATCAAACTCGGTCCTCTGGTTTTGCCAAGCGCTACCATAATTGCCCACTAAGTGGGGATATTTTTTAAGCTCCGGATAGGCCAGACAGGGCAACATTTCTCCGTGCGTATATACGTTTATGCCCTTCCCCTCCGTCTGTTTCAAAAGGAGATCCAAATCCCTTAAGTCATGTCCGGAAACTACTATGGCCTTTCCTCTTATAGGGGTTACTCTGACTTTGGTAGGCTCAGGATGGCCATAAGCATCGGTATTGGCTGCATCAAGCAACTCCATAACCTTAAGGTTGAAGTGGCCGAATTCGATGGCCTTTCCCAATAATTCCTCTTCCGTAAAACTCTCCCTAGAGAGGAAATCTAGAAAGGCATGAAATCCGGCGTAGATCTCGTCGCTTTTTTTGCCTAAAATTTGAGCGTGATCAGCATATGCAGCGCTTCCTTTTAAACCGAAAAGTATGAGATCGTGTAGTCCGGCCATTACATCGCCAAGCTTTTTGGCACGCGACTCGGGCGTCACCTGTTCTCCCTGAGATATCAGGCCAGCCTTATCTTTTGCAAGCTCAAAAGTTGCCGGCCCGCTAAGGTTCTCTGGAGTTATGCCCTTAGACATGGCGACATCTTCATAGAGTTTGCGTGCCTTTGCCCTTATAATTTCCGCTCTTCGAATCATCTGCTCCATGCGTTCTTCATCGAAGTTAACATTCGTTACGGTAGTGAACAACGCCTCCACCACGAAGGAGTCGATTTCCTGATCGCTAACCCCTAGAGCGCGAGCTCGATGAGCGTACATGGATATGCCCTTAGTTACGTGAATCAACAAATCCTGAAGATCGGCCACCTCTGGACTTTTTCCGCAAACTCCGAAATTTGTACATCCGCTACCCTGTGCCGTCTGCTCGCATTGATAACAAAACATGTAAACATCCCTCCTTAATTTGACTTATATCTATATTTTATCGTTTCCTTTAGTTTAATATTACCATCAATACTAATAACCACTTTAATCAAGTCTATGTCAATACCAACCTCATCTACTGCAGCTTCTGCCAACCTCCAAAGCCCGCTGCAACAAGGCACTTCCATGATCACTACCGTAAGCTGGGGTGTTTTATTGTTCTTTAATATTTGAGACAATTTTTCTTCATATAAATTGGCATCATCCAGCTTGGGACAGCCAATGAGCAACATGCTTTTGCCACTTTCAAGGAAGGCCTGCTGAAAGCCTGGAAGAGCAAAGCCTGTGCAGTCCGCTGCCAAAACGATAGGAGTCTCCCTTAAGTAAGGAGCATCTACTGGGACCAGCTTAAGCTGGATAGGCCAATTGGCCAACTGCGATATCATCCCAGCATCCTGGTCAACTTTATTTGCGGTTACAGCCAAGGCAGCCTTGGTCCTATCGATTCGCATGTCAACAACAGCACTTCCCGAACAACCACAAGGAAGCACCCTATCCCCCGGTGCGCCCTTGCCTTCATCGGGGCCCAGGTATTCTTCTACCTCACTCATTTCGAAGGATATGGCCCCCTTGGGGCATTCACCCACGCAATCGCCCAACCCGTCGCAGATAGATTTCCTTTTAAGTTTAGCTTTACCGTTCTCTATGACGATTGCCCCCTCATGACAGGCTTCGGCACACAGACCACAGCCGTCACATTTGTCTTCGTCAATCTTTATTACCCGCCGCAATATTTTTTGCTTCATCAAAAATATCACTCCCCACTAAGTCAGCTAAAGTCTTACTAGACATATAACTTACAAATTCGTCATTTATCTTCTTGATCATCGTTCCAAATATGCATGCTCCGAAGGGGCAGGCTTGTCGATTTATCAAACAATAGTCATGCGATGGTTTGCCCTCTATGGCCTCATAGATATCGCAAAGGCTTATCTTCGATGGAGGAATTGAAAGCTCAACTCCACCACCGGGCCCGCGCGTGGAATTTACCAGGCCTGCCTTGACCAACCTTTGAAATACCTTGGCGGCATGAGGTTCGGACACGGATATCATCTCCGAAAGCTCTTTAATGCTCATCCTCTTCCCGTACAGGGCCAGCAATCCCATGCCATGCAAAGCAATAGACGCCGCTTGAGATATCTGCACTACTCCACCTTTCATCGTTCTACCTTCCTTTCTAACAGGAATTATGGTACTTAAATTCCTATTTGTCAAGAAAAAAATTTAGGCCCTTTTCTTAAGGGCCTTTGTTGCAATCAAACGATAATCCCAAATATCTAACGAAAGAAGAGGCTAGCCAAGAACCTTTGAGAAAATCCCCTTTCCTCTATGTCCACATATCTCACCTTGGAAAGCATGGGATCAACGTCTTCAAACGCCTTGCGCCCCTTTAACAAGAGGCGCAGCCCCCCTTTTAAGGCGCCATTCCCAAGCGCTACGACCTCCCCCTTAAAAGCTTTAGGCAATAAACGTATATCCATCACATCTTTGGGATTCAAACAGCTTCCAAAGGAGCCAGCCAGATAAATCGCATTCAAGGCATCTGCATTTAAGCCAGCTTCTTCTGTCAGTATTTCAACAGCGGCATATATAGCTCCCTTTGCCAACTGAAGCTGTCTAATGTCCCATTGCGTTAGGGCAACATCTTCTGCGATGATTATCTTCCTTTCGTTTTTCTCGTCCTCGATTTTTATCTTAGATAACAGGGTTTCATCTTTAATGGATTCAGGATCCTTAATCCTTCCCGATTCCTCAATCAACCCCAAACGAATAAATAAGGCCAGTGTGCTGATAATTCCGCTACCGCACATCCCCTTAGGTTTTGTGTTGCCCAAGACCATAGGTTTGAGTCCATATTTTTCATCCCAATGAAGAGCGTAAATTGCACCATCCGTTGCCGGCATACCGCAGCTTATCGCTCCCCCTTCAAAGGCAGGACCGGCCGCGGCGGAAGTCACAAAAATAGCATCGTTTAAGACTAACCCTATCTCACCGTTGGTGCCCAGGTCGATCACTAACGACGGTAGCTTGGGATTTAGCGACATCAATTCAAAAAGCAGGGCAGTCATATCTCCGCCTACGAATCTAGCTATAGCAGGCACAGTCCGCACCCTGCCCAAAGGGTGCATGAGGAGTCCGGGAAAGTTAGAAGCTTCAGACGTTAAACCATCCGTAAATACAGGCAAATATGGAGACCTTGCAAACGACTTGGGCGATATTCCCCAAAAGATATGCTCCATTACGGTATTGCCCAATACTAAAAGCTCAAAGACATCCTTCTTGTTTACTTTAGCCTCTTTTAAGCAATGCCTCATCATCTCGCTGATCGATTCAAGCAAAACAGATCTCATTTCATGCAGCCCCTCGCTCAAAAGGGCGGCAGATATTCGAGATATCACATCTGCACCATAGCTTTTTTGTGGATTCGTCTTGGTATAGCCAGAAACCACTTTACCGCTACTTAGATCCACCAACGCCATGGATAAAGTCGTGGTACCCAAATCGCAGACAAAGCCATAGGCAGATTTGTCATAGTTTTCAGGAAAAGCCGCTATGCATTGGTCATCTATGGTAACGAGGTAAGCGCAAATTGTTCCTATGTCGGACAAAAGCGCCGATATATCAGCCAGTGCCTCAGGCCTAAAGCTTAAATGCGGTTTGCCCAATATGCTGCAAATTAAATCCCTTAAGCTTGTCGCCCCTTTGTCATCTAAGTCGATATCTATCTTCTCTTTGACGACGCTTGGAGAAATCTGGCCAAAAGCATCGCCGTTAACATCTACAAATCTCGCCTTACCGCCCACATCCAATATATCGACGTATACATCCACATCCCCTTCGACGGTTGCCTGACAAGCAAGCCTCCAACCTTCATCCAGCTCTTCGCCTAGGTGTTTCATCTCTATTTGAGAGGGTCTGCCTAAGATACCATCGGTCATGACCTTGCATCGTCCGCATTTACCCAACCCGCCGCAGCCTGCATCCAAAACAATGCCCATGGACCTTAATGCACGAAGAAGCGACGTACCCCTTTCGACATGAACTTCTTTCGTCGTAGCACCCTGCTTGCAAGTAACGACACAGACGTTATACCTATCCATATCCATATACATAGACTTACAAACACCCCTTTAAAGCAGATAATATTTCCTCGAATTCGATGCCTTCCATTCCCACGTGAGAAAGGGCAAAATCATACCTCAGCGGATCATCTGGCCTTATGGCCTTAAAGGCCTGAGTCAGTTCAACGGCAGCCTTTAGGTCCGGAACCTGCCTTTTTATCCACCCCAGGTTCTTGCCTACCCTCCACATATGGACATCCAAGGGGACAAGCAAGTTTGACGGGCTTTCGACCATCCATCCTCCGGGATCTACATTATCCTTTCTGACCATCCACTTCAGGAAAAGCCTAAGCCTTTTACAGGGGCTGTTTTTGCTTGCGTCCGGAATTAAGGCACTTATATCACAAAAAGATTCATTTCTAATAGATAAAGCAAAGCCAATTAGAGGATCTTTGCCCGTATGCTTACAAGTCTCATAGAGAGCTTGAAACGAACCGTATTTTGTCAACAACTTCTTGCAGGCATATAATAATCCAGCAACTTCCTTTCCACTCACCCATCTGTGCTTAAATCCGTCAAGGTTTGCAATTAAGTACTCGACAGAGGAACTCATTACAAAACCTACAGGATCGTCACCAAGCAAAGAAACGACGCTACCAACAGAAGCTATTATTTGAGAAACGCGCCCAAAGGCCAAAGATGAGGCTATTATGCCTACCACTTCCCTGGCGTTTAGATCTTCAAAGTCATGCAAAAAACGGACAGGGTCCTCCTCCGCTTTTTGTATGTCATTGTAAGCATCATACAACTTCTCCAGTAAATCGCGCATTTTCAAGTTAATTTCCTAGCCCCCTTAATCTAAAGCCAACGCAAACAGGGAAACGCCGATGATGCGTCTCCCTGTTTGCGAGAATGATTTATCTATGCCTTATTAAATACAAAGGTCGGAGCGTTTTTGGGAGATTTCCCACCCTTGATCAACCTGTAATTGGCGTAGGTCAATGCAGTACCGCTTTTTAGCGTCTCAGCAGATACGACTTCGGCCACGAAGAGCTTATGAGTATACACAGGAATTACGTCGATCACCTTTGCCTCTATAACGGCAAGGGAATGATCCAATACCAATGGGACACCTGTCTCGCCGATCTTATATTGACATTGACACATCTTATCAATGTCACGTCCACACTTAAAACCAAAGGTGCCTATAAAGGTCATCGGCGTATCTTCTTCAAGCACCGAAACTCCAAAGGCCTTTCCCTTCTCCACTAGCTCGGTCGTCAAGTTGTCCTTGTGCAGGGCGGCCACCAAGCATATCGGATCTGCAGTCACCTGCATCAATGCATTAGCGATCTGCCCGTTCATCTTACCGTCATGAGTTCCAGTGACAATATAAAGCCCGTAACTTAACGTGAAGAGTGCCTGTAGATCAATCTTGTCAACACCCATAGCTTTGCCTCCTTCCTCCAGTAACATGCTTTTGCACCATGTAAATTATATGCTATCCAGTAATGTCAGCCAGAAAATGTTTACTCTCGCTATATCGTTTACCCCTTCACATCCATCTAGATTTTCACGAACTTAATTATACCTCAAGTCGAGTTAGCTATTTGAAACCGTTTTATTGATCTCCTCGATTATGCTCCTTGCCGAGACCAATCCACTCGCCGAGGCCTGAATTACACCTCGGGTCACACCAGCTCCGTCACCGGCTGCATATAGACCCTTGACGGAGGTCTTAAGCTTACTATCCAAGGCAAGCTTAAGGCTATAAAATTTTACCTCAATGCCATAAAGCAATGTATATTTATCGTTTACATGGGGAATTATAGATTCCAGCGCTTCAAGCATCTCTAATATATCTTTCAAGTGCCTGTAGGGGAGGGCGAAAGAAAGGTCGCCGGGTTCAGCCTCTACCAATGTTGGCTTTACCAAGCCCCTTTCTATCCTCGAGCGGGTCGAACGCCTCCCAAGTTTTAGATCTCCCAGGCGTTGAACCAATACCGATCCGCCCAACATGTTGGCAAGCCGAGCGATGTGAACACCGTATCCGTTTGGATCGTGAAAGGGCTGGGTGAAATCCGTGCTCACGAGGATGGCAAAGTTAGTATTATCAGTCTTTTTATCCCTGTAGCTATGTCCGTTAACGGTGACCACTCCCCCGTCGGACTGAAACTCCGTTACCACTTCTCCGTAAGGACACATGCAAAATGTCCGAACCTGATCGTCGAAGGTAGGAGAGTTGTATATGGCCTTCACTTCGTAAAACTGTTCAGTCAACTCCTCGGCCAACTCAGCAGGAATTTCAACCCTGACGCCAACGTCTACCGGCAGAGAATCCACAGACAGTCCAAGCTCCTTGCTGGTGCGCTCCATCCAGGGAGCTCCTTCCCTGCCAGGGGCAAGCAACACATATTCTGCATCAAGCCTTTCTCCGCTAACAAGCTCTACACCTTTAACCTTGCCATCCTCAGACAAGATGCTCTTTACCTCAGTATTCATTAATATGTCAACTTTATCGCGCAGCTTATGATAGATATTGCGCAGCACTTCCTTGGTCCTATCCGTGCCTATGTGGCGTATCTTGGCCGGAATTACCTGCAGTCCAGCGACACGACCCCTTTTTATTACGCTTGATGCGAATTCGGGGTCCGGCTCGAAAAGCGGGGCCGAATTTGCACCGTGCTCCATCCAGATGGAATCAACCTCGTCCAGCAACGCGAGCAATTTTTCTTTGCCCACGTATTTTTCGAGGTTCCCGCCAAAATGGGGAGTCAATGTCAATTTGCCATCGCTAAAAGCCCCAGCTCCTCCCCACCCACACATAAGACTGCAGGAATTGCAGTGAGCACATGTCGGAACCAAACCCATCTTCAACGGACACTTACGTTCCTCAAGGGTCTTTCCCTTATCCACCAAAAGGACGCTTAAATTTGCCTTTGACAATTCGAGGGCTGCAAAAAGACCGGCTGGTCCAGCTCCTACCACTATCACATCATACCTATTTGCCACCTTTATCCCTCCATCACGATACACTATTCCTATAAAGCGGAGGATGCAAATATCCTCCATTAATGATAAAGTATATTATGAAAATATGCGAGAACCGGAAGCACCTAGGAGGTGACGAGCATGTCAGATTTAGCTGCCAAATGTGCTGACATGATCAAAGAGGCCAAGAAAATTTGCTTGCTTTCCGGGGCCGGAATCTCGACCAATGCAGGCATACCTGATTTTAGGGGACCGAAAGGATTATATCGTACGGCCGGCATAGAAAATCCGGAGAGGATCTTTGATATCTCTTATTTTTACCGTGATCCTTCTCTTTTTTACAGGTTTCATAGGGAGTTTTTAAGGGCACTGCAACAGGTACAACCTACGTTTGCCCATAAGTTCTTCGCCAAGCTCGAGGAAATTGGCAAGCTAATCGGGATCATAACGCAAAATATAGATTCCCTTCATCAAAGAGCCGGTTCCAAAAAGGTATACGAGATACATGGCGGTGTGTGGGAAAGTTTTTGCGTTAAGTGCGGCAAGGCCTACACTTACGAGGAAAGCCTTAAAAAGACTTTCGAGGAAGATATCCCTCGCTGTGACGCCTGTGGGGGTGTAATAAAGCCTGACATAGTGTTTTTTGGGGAACCCGTTAAGTATTTGGATAAATGCATACAGCTTGCAAGGGAAAGCGACCTGTTTTTCGTCGTGGGATCCTCGCTAGTCGTGACACCGGCCGCTTTGATACCTGCAGAGTGCAGGGGAACCATAGTGGTCGTAAACAAAGGAGAGTTTTCCACCGCGTATTTACCCATGAGCAAAGTAAGCTTGGTTGTAGATGAGGATATTGACGCCTTCTTTCGGTCGGTTAATGAACATTTAAACATTGTTTAGGAGAGATCAAACATGGCTTGCAGATCCTTCTGGCGTGGGCTTATGGCTGTTTTCTTCGTTCTGTTTTTTGCCGTCGAAATCAAGGCAAATGCCTTGCCTATCGACATCTACGTGGATGATGTTAAAAACGAAACCGATCTAAAGATATACAAGGACAGGTTTACTTTGACGTATGACGTACTGCCCCAAAAAATTAAAGCCGAATTCATCAGAATGCTTGAGGAATCACCGTTGGTTTACGTGACGGCAACAAGGGAAGGAGCTATGTTGCAAGCTGAAGTTGTGCTTCGAGATATCAAGCCCAAGGAAAGCGATCTACTGGGCTCAACAGAGCGGGCTGTCGCTTTTTTACGGATAAACTATCAAAAAAGAAGCGATGAAGGTAACGTCACGTCATGGCGTCGAGAATATAAAATTAGCGATGTACGCTGGTACCCGATTTACGAAGAGAGCTTCTTTAAACGCCCTTGGTGGGATAACTTCGAAAAATCCTTATACTGGCAAGCTATAAAGAAGACGTTGTATAGGGCAAAAAATGAGCTCTATCAAGATTTGGCCCAATACGGCATAAAGGGGAAGATAATAGGAGCCATCGACTGCAACGCATCAAACGAACAAAAAACGCAGAAGAGGTTCATAACCGATTTAGGACTCAAGGACTCCCTTAAAAGGGGAGCTATTTTATACGCCATAAGGGATCACGATCTAAATGGATACAGTTACCATGAAATTAAGGGAAACCTTAAAGTCATATCCGTATATGACGATTCATCGATTGTAGAGGTCGTACATGAGGACGAAAAAGACCCCGTTAAGCTAGGCGATGATGTACTGTTTTCAACTCTTTCTTGACATCAATCCATGTTATGTCGACACTTTCCGCAAACCCCATACACAAGCATTTGCTTGCCTTCGACGAGGTATCCTTTAGGGACCTCGATGAAGGGTAAGTTGTATTCTTTGAGGCATTCCATGCTACCGCACTTGAGACAATAAAAGTGAGGATGGTCTCCTGGGCATCCAGGCTTCTCCGTTTCATGGAGGCAAAAATACCAACAGCCGTCAACGCCAAGAACCTTATGTACTAATCCTGCATCCACAAGGGCATTGAGAGCTCTATACAATGTAACTCTATTGATCTCTTTCAGGGAATCGTTCGTCTGTAGGTCGCCATGAGATATCGGACGACCCTCTTTCATCAATATCTCACAGATAAGAACGCGCGCCTTGGTCGGTCTTATATTAAAAAGCTTTAAGGTGTTTCTTATGTCATTCAACTTTTATGCCTTCACCCCGAAAGAACAATTAGGGAAGGTGCACATCTCGCAGCGCCTGCAAAGTCCCCCGACCCCAAATTTGCGAACTTCGTCAAAGGAAGGAATGGTGCCGGCAAATATCCTAGGCAAAATCAAATCCAGGCTTGTCCATTCGTCATGAACGACGCATGCTGGCGCTCCAATGATTACTTTTTGCCCTTTCATTCCCACCATGAGCATTGATCCGGGCAAAGCTGGTATGCCCTTAAATTTTATCTCATCACAGGCTTGCGCAATAGCTCGCGGGGTATTGTCATCAGCATCCACGCTCATGCCCCCTGTGCAGATGACCAAATCTGCTCCACTATCCAAAAAGTTCTGTATTGCCTCTTCAATCTC
Source organism: Acetomicrobium flavidum (assembly GCF_900129645.1). Classification (NCBI taxonomy): domain Bacteria; kingdom Thermotogati; phylum Synergistota; class Synergistia; order Synergistales; family Acetomicrobiaceae; genus Acetomicrobium; species Acetomicrobium flavidum. The sequence continues at coordinate 1,401,283 of NZ_FSQZ01000001.1, read as the reverse complement.
GCATAGGTCATCTCCAGCCATGTTTTGCCCTAACAAGCTCCCCCCAAAATACGCTATCTTCCTTTCAAGTTTGGGCCTGAAGGCATCTTCTATTATCCCGCTTTTAATTTCCCTTCCAGTCGTGACCAAACCAACTTTAAGGGGTTTATAAGCCCTTACCTCAAATTTAGCGCCAACATGCAGAGCCCTTTCAAGCTGTGCCTTCTTAATGACAAGCGGTAAAATTCTGAAACCAGCAACTATATCCCCGGGCTCCACCATCGTGTAAGGATACAACGTCACTACTACCCAGTCGGAATCGCAATTTATCAGATGAACTTTGTCTGGATCAAAGTAAAGAAGCCCCCTGAAGTCGGCTATCAAATTACACCTTCCTTCGCTTGGGGCGGTCAATTTCAATCCTCTTCCACAGATGGCTGACCCTAAAGCCGAAGCGGCATCATCTTCGTGTACCTCGTCTTCTTCCAATTCCAATATCGTTAGATGTTCCCTTCCCATAGATCTTAGCGTTTCTATGTCATCTTGTCCGACTACATGTCCCTTTTTGAAGATGGCACCCTTAAAGCCAGTCTTGACATCTATTTTCGTCAAGTCATGAGATAAGATATGACCTATTGCCTGATCTAGGCTTACCGTCTTTTTTCGCATTACTTAAATCCTCCTCAAGGGCTCATTTAACCCTTAAATAAATTGAGTCCATATAACCTCGATTGACTTGTATATTTTATAATAAATCTGCAACAAAATGAGCCATATATACAAGGAGGTAAATTCAATGGATCTAACAATCGTACAGGCTTTGAAGGATTCCATCGAAAAGGGCAAAAGAAGCGTTTTATGCACAGTCATAGACGAAGAGGGATCAGCTCCAAGAAACGTAGGCGCCAAGATGTTAGTCTGGGAAGACGGCTCGATCGTAGGGACCATTGGCGGAGGAATTTTAGAATACCACGTCATTCAGGAAGCCCTAAAGCTGATCCGTGAAGGAAGACCTTCGTCCCTATATTCAGAGGAATTTACGGCGACCGAGCCAACAGATACAAAGGCCGCCTGCGGCGGCAAGGCTAAGGTGTTTCTTGAGCTCATAGGCAGAAAAAAAGAAGTCTTGATCTTCGGGGCAGGACACGTAGGCAAGGCCGTCGCCCAAGTTGCAAGCTTCCTGAACTATGCGGTAACTGTATGGGACGAACGAGAGGAATTTGCCAACACACAAAACATCCCATGGGCCCGTACAATAGCTTGCCCTCTCGATGAGGCCTTTGAAAAACACCTGTCGTTTCACGACCTTACTCACGTTATAGTGGCGACCAGGGGACATTCTCTGGATACGGAAGTCGTACAGAAACTTGAAGGCAAAAAAACAGCCTACATAGGAGTAATAGGCTCCAAGCGCAAGATAGCCGTGATGAAAGAAAACTTGTCCAAGATGAGTGTATCTCAAGAATTTCTCGACAGCATATTTGCACCCATTGGGCTGCCCATCAAGGCAGAGACGCCAGAGGAAATTGCCATTTCCATAATGTCTGAGGTCATAGCCGTCGACAATGGGGCCAACATAAAGGCCTTACGTCAATCCCTTTAGCCTGGCCTTTAAAAGGATTTCAGCCCTTTGCAGATCATCGGGCGTGTCCACATCAAGGGCAACTCCCTCGTCGTCGACGGATATTAAAATCCTATCTTCCGGTGGCGGCATGAGGTCCTTCAAGGTAAAATGTATCGGAGCTCTACGAATGGCTTCAATCAAGCTGCGAGGAATTAACAGAGGATGATATCTTTTGCCGTTGTAAGTTGGTTGAACCACCTTCAAGGGATTGCCCTTCTCTAATATAGCTTTTATCGTCTCAGGTTTCACCAGAGGTTGATCGCCAAGAGCGATTAGAACATGATTGCAGCTTTCCGGCACAAATGAAATGCCTGTTTTTATCGAGGAGAACATCTCATTTTTATAGTCGGGGTTTTTCACTACATTTAAAGAGGCGTCGTAACTTTTTAATATACCTTCAGTTTGACTGCTGTTATATCCGATTACTACTATGATGTCTTTTGGCAGGAAGCCTGCGGCTGTTAAGGAGTCTAACGTCCAAAAGATCATTGGTCTGCCGGCAATAGACCTAAGCATCTTATGATAGCCCAAACGACGCCCCTCGCCAGCCGCCAGAAGTAAAGCCTTCATATCTCACCTTTCACCTCGTAATTTAAATAAGGCAGGGAGAACTCCCTGCCTTATTTAAATTATAAGCTCATTCTAGTTTAACGCCAATACCCCGCTCTTCGTCAGTCCCTGGAATTAAACTGTCACAGACAGCAGCACATATGCCAGCAACCGCCATTGGCGTCTTAAGCACAGCCCATATGACCTCTCCAAGAACACCTAACGTCGAAAAAACGGCATGATTTTGCTCGACCCATCCGGGAAGGCCAAGAGCCATTAAAAAGGCAAAGCCGACTATCAATACGTTTCTCTGGCTACCCATGTCAGCCCTCATCAAAACTTGAATTCCGAGGGCACCAATTACGCCAAACAAAGATATGTATGCTCCACCGATTATAGGACTCGGTATGGTGGCAATCAAAGCACCAAGCTTTCCTATTGTGCTCATCAATATCAATATAACGGCACCTGTCCTTACAACCCAGCGAGAGGCAACGCCCGTCAAACCGATTAGTCCGATATTTTCGGTATAGGAGGTCGTGGCAACACCGCCAAGCATTCCGGAAATGGCACAATTTAAACCTTCAGCACCAATGCCCTTGCTTATAGTTTCAGATGAAGGATCATCCAAACCGGCAGCATAGGAGCAAGAATGGTAATCTCCTATCGACTCTATCATTACAGAGAAAAATCCTGCCAATCCTGTTCCGAAAGCCACCACGCTGAACTTCGGAGCTCCCCAAGGCATAATACCAGTAAACCTAAACCACGGTGCTTTAAAAACCTCTGTAAGATCAATATAGGCAGGGTGTCCGGTTGCAAATATTCCGAGGGCAGATAATGCCAGGCACAATAGATAAGTTGTGACAATGGATGTTAATACTGAAAAAATGTTTAAATATTGATTTTTGACGACAAGGCTAAAAAGGAAGATCAAAAAAACGACCAATAAAGAAATAGGCCAATAGTTAGCCGCATTGTACTGAACAGCTGTAGGGGCAAGGGAAAATCCAATGGCCATTATCGTCGGACCAATCACGACTGGAGTAATAATCTTACGGATATAACCAACTATGCGGCTATAACCCAAGAAAGAAAGCAATAAACCTCCGCTTATCAGGGCACCACCGACATACTGCATGACTACGTTAGGTCCCATCGCCTTGTAAATCCCGATTATGGTCATTATGGGAGGGATAAAGCTAAAGCTAGATCCTTGTACTATCGGAAGCCCTGAACCAAGCTTGGGATGTGTTTGAATTAAGGTTGCTATCCCCATGGCTAAATATACGCATGAAATAAAGAATCCTATCTCAGCTCTTGTCATTCCCATTTCGGGACCCAATATCAGAGGGACAAGCGTAGTAGCACCAAAGAGCGTCAAGACATGCTGAGCACCGGCTAATAGTAATATAGTGAATGGTGGTACGTCGTTCACACCAAAGATAACTCTTTTATTCTTGTGCATAATACAAAAACACCTCGTGACGTTCTTTCTTTATAGAGTATATAGACACCACAAAAAACAGGCACATGGCAGCGACCTACTCTCCCGCGGGTACCCCCCGTAGTACCATCGGCGCTGGAGGGCTTAACTGCCGGGTTCGGCATGGATCCGGGTGTTTCCCCTCCGCTATGGCCACCATGTGCCTGTTTCAAGCCTTTTACTCAAAAACTACAAGGGAAAGAGGAAAGTTCATTAGGACAAGGCCTCGGTGTATTAGTACCGGTCAGCTGCACCCCTCACGGGGCTTCCACCTCCGGCCTATCTACCCTGTCATCTACAGGACACCTTACCTGGCTTACCCAGTGGGGGGTCTCATCTTGAGGGAGGCTTCCCGCTTAGATGCCTTCAGCGGTTATCCTTTCCGAACTTAGCTACCCGGCTCCTGCAGCTGGCGCCACAACCGGTACACCAGAGGTTCGTCCACTCCGGTCCTCTCGTACTAGGAGCAGCTCCTCTCAAACCCCCTACGCCCGTGGTGGATAGGGACCGAACTGTCTCACGACGTTCTAAACCCAGCTCACGTACCGCTTTAATGGGCGAACAGACCAACCCTTGGGACCTGCTACAGCCCCAGGATGCGATGAGCCGACATCGAGGTGCCAATCCCCGCCGTCGATGGGAACTCTCGGGCGGGATCAGCCTGTTATCCCCGGGGTAGCTTTTATCCGTTGAGCGACGGCCCTTCCACTCGGAACCGCCGGATCACTAGGACCCACTTTCGTGCCTGCTCGAGCTGTCGCTCTCGCAGTCAAGCCACCTTATACCCTTACGCTCTTCAGGCGATTTCCATACGCCTTGAGGTGACCTTCGCGCGCCTCCGTTACTCTTTAGGAGGCGACCGCCCCAGTCAAACTGCCCACCTGACACGGTCCCGCTTTCGCGGTTAGAACCCCAGCACGTCAAGGGTGGTATCCCAAGGGCGGCTCCACTGAGGCTGGCGCCTCAGCTTCACAGCCTCCCACCTATCCTGTACATGACGTACCGAAATTCAATGTCAGGCTACAGTAAAGCTCCACGGGGTCTTTCCGTCCCACCACGGGTAACCGGCGTCTTTACCGGTCCCACAATTTCACCGGGTCTCTCGCTGAGACAGCGTCCAGATCGTTACACCTTTCGTGCAGGTCGGAACTTACCCGACAAGGAATTTCGCTACCTTAGGACCGTTATAGTTACGGCCGCCGTTTACCGGGGCTTCAGTTTGGAGCTTCGCCAAATCGCTTTGGCTAACCCCTCCCCTTAACCTTCCGGCACCGGGCAGGTGTCAGGCCCTATACATCGGCTTTCGCCTTTAGCAGAGCCCTGTGTTTTTATTAAACAGTCGCCTGGACCTGGTTTCTGCCACCCGCCTCGGCTAGCCCTGTAAAAGAGTTCACCTAACGCGGGCACCCCTTCTCCCTAGGTTACGGGGTCAACTTGCAGAGTTCCTTAGCGAGAGTTATCCCGTCCACCTTCAGTCTGCTCAACCAGCCCACCTGTGTCGGTTTAGGGTACGGGCACCCTGGTTCCTCCCTAGAGGCTTTTCTTGGCAGTGCAGCGTCAACGCCTTCGCCTTATAATTAAGGCTCCCCATCAGGTCTCGGGGTTAACGAGCTTCCGGATTTGCCTGAAAGCTCCCCCTACTCCCTTGGACTGGGCATTCCATCGCCCAGCGCGCCTAGCTCCCTGCGTCACCCCTTCGGTACAAACGTTGCCAAGGTGGGGCCGGAATGTCTACCGGCTGTCCATCAGCTTCGCCCTTCGGCTACGCCTTAGGCCCCGCCTAACCCTGGGCGGATTCCCTTCCCCAGGAACCCTTGGGCTTCCGGTGAGCAAGTCTTTCACTTGCTTTAACGCTACTCATACCGGCATTCTCACTTCCTGCCAGTCCACCGCACCTCACGATGCGACTTCGACCCGACAGGAACGCTCCCCTACCATCCAAAGACCTAAGTCTTCGGATCCGAGGCTTCGGTCGCGAGCTTAGCCCCCTACATTTTTGGCGCAGAAGCGCTCGACCAGTGAGCTATTACGCACTCTTTCAAGGATGGCTGCTTCTAAGCCAACCTCCTGGCTGTCTAAGCTCTTCCACATCCTTATAACACTTAGCTCGCGTTTGGGACCTTAGCCGTCGGTCTGGGCTGTTTCCCTTTCGACCGTGAAGCTTCTCCCCCACGGTCTCACTCCCCTGCTATTAAGTGGTGGCATTCGGAGTTTAGTTGAGCTCGGTAGGGTCATCACCCCCCTCACCCATCCAGTGCTCTACCTCCACCACTGAACACAGGAGGCTGCACCTAAATGCATTTCGGGGAGAGCCAGCTATCACCGTACTCGATTAGCTTTTCACTCCTATCCACAGCTCATCCAATGGTTTTGCAACACCAACTGGTTCGGTCCTCCATCCGGTGTCACCCGGACTTCAACCTGGCCATGGATAGATCGTACGGCTTCGGGTCTGCAACGCGCGACTAGCGCCCTATTCGGACTCGGTTTCCCTACGGCTTCGGACGTTTACGCCCTTAACCTCGCCACGCGCTACAACTCGCCGGCTCATTCTTCAATAGGCACGCCGTCACCCGGCTTGAAGTTGCCTTCAAGTCAGGCTCCGACAGCTTGTGGGCACACGGTTTCAGGTCTATTTCACTCCC